>DATMEO010000067.1:0-3099 GCA_035556515.1 Gaiellaceae bacterium | reverse complement strand
CGCGCGCCCGTACACGCTCGAGGAGGTCGGCCGCGCGTTCAACGTGACGCGCGAGCGGATCCGGCAGATCGAGAACCACACGCTGAAGAAGCTCGAGTCGCTCCCAGAGGCCCAGCGCCTGCGCGACTCGGCGTGAGTCTTATGCGGTGCGGCGGCCGAATCCGGCCGTCGCACCGCGCTAGACCGCTTCCATCCGAACGGGACCTCGAAGGCCGCCTCGTGCGCGTTCAGGTCAAGACCTCGCGCTGCCTGCGCAACGGGCGCTGGGAGATCGTCCTCGCTACGCGCGGCGGCAACCGGAGTTGGAGCGGGCTCGTCAAGCACTTCACGGCCGATCGGTCCGATCCGTCTCGGCGGGCCGAAGTACGCGCGGTTCGAGGTCGAGCCGGGCCGCCCGTTCAGGGCAGAAGCGGCCGCTCAGACGCTAAGCTCAGACGCTCTCGGGCGGGGTTCCCGAGCGGTCAAAGGGGTCCGGCTGTAAACCGGATGGCTCGTCCTTCGCAGGTTCGAATCCTGCCCCCGCCACTCCTCGACGCGGCCGAACGCCGCGTCGTGGCCTTTAACGAGACTGAGCCGCTCGGCAGGAGCGGCTCGTACTCACAGTTATCGGCAGGCGGCGCCGGGGACTTGAGTCGACTTCTCGAAGCTGGCGCGTTGCCGCTCTAGGGGTTCCCCTGATGCGGGCCGCGGCAGGGGAGGCGAAGCTGCGCGGCATGAAGACATGGATCGTCGCGCTGCTGCTGCTCGCCCTTGCTCCCGCCACCGCCTCCGCGGGCACGATCGCCGGCAAGCTGCCGAAGAAGGGCAAGCCGATGACGGTCCGTGTCGTGCGCGCCGACACCGCCGAGGTCGTCGCCGCCAAGCGGCTCTCCTCCCCGCGCTACCGGCTCAAGGTCCCGCGCGGGCCGTACCTCGTCCGCGGCGCCGCCGGCAAGCGCGCGTTCGCGACGCGGATCGTGCGGGTCGGCCGCTCGACCTCCCGACCGAAGGTCCGCGCCCGGGCGGCCAGTGCCCCGCTGGCCATCGTCGCCGTCGACCCGCACATCTCGATCTCCGGCCTGCCGGGCTACGCCGGCGGCCTCGAGATCGACGGCGTGCTCATCACCGAGCTGTTCGGCGTCGACTGCACGGACGGCGGCAAAGTCCAGGTCGTCGAGGTCCGCAATCGCGACGCGCTCGAGCGCGAGATCGAGCTCGGCAACTCGAAGTACTTCGACCCGAAGTTCCGCGTCCGGAAGAACTTCATCAAGCCCGACACGTTCATAAGCGGCCACGGCTCGGTCTCCGGCGGCATGGTGACGATCGACCTCGCGATGCGGGGCAAGGTCACCGGCTCGTCGTCGGTGACGATGCCGGTCTCGCAGCTCCTCGACGCCGCGTCCGTCGCGGCGGCGGACATCAAGGGCCAGATCTGCCGGCCGTCCGAGACGGAGGAGCCCGCACCGCCCGAGCCCCCCACCACCGGCGCGCGCTTCGGCTACAGAGGCAGCCTCAGCGGCTCGGCCACGATCACGTCGCCCGCCGGCACGACCACCGAGACCTGGTCATCGGGCGACGTCCGCTTCAGCCGCACCCAGCCGTCGAGCGACAGCGCGCCCAACTACCAGATCACCGACGGCACGCTCGACTTCCGTGTCGATGGCACGCTCGGCGGCTGCACGTTCTCGGGCTCCACGACGATCCCGCTCAACGTGGCCGAGGGCGAGGCCGAGAGCACGCTCGACCTCGCGCCCGACGACAGCTACTTCGCCGTCGGCTACACCAGCCCCGAGCTCGTCGCGACCTACATCTGCCCCGGCGAGGACCCGTTCACGATGGCCTACGGGTCGATCACCGAGTACCTGCGCACGGACAAGGGCTTCGTGCGCCGCCAGCCGGCCGTCGACGGAACGATCGCGGGCAGCGCCGGCGCGACCAAGGACGGCAAGACGCTCAGCTGGGCCTGGAACCTGAAGCCGCTCATTTAGAAACGGAACCCTTGCGTTTCGTATCTCGGTGCCCTACAGTGCGCTTCAATAAGAAACGGAACCGATCCGTTTCGTAACTCTGGAGCCCACGATGACCGCAGAAATCCCGGACCCGCGACGTTGGTGGACGCTCGGCGTCCTCTGCCTGTCGTTGCTCGTCATCTCGCTCGACAACACGATCCTCAACGTCGCGCTGCCCACGCTCGAGCGCGACCTCGGTGCATCGAGCTCGCAGCTCCAGTGGATCGTCGACTCCTACATGCTCGTCTTCGCCGGCCTCCTGCTCACCGCCGGAGCGCTCGGCGACCGCTTTGGCCGCAAACGCGCCCTGAAGTTCGGCCTGCTCGTCTTCGGGCTCGGCTCGACGCTGTCCGCCTTCGCCGGGTCGGCGGACGCGCTGATCGCCAGCCGCGCGCTGATGGGCATCGGCGGCGCGTTCATCATGCCGTCGACGCTCTCGATCCTCACCGCCACGTTCCCCGCCCGCGAGCGGGCCAAGGCCATCGGCATCTGGGCCGGCGTGTCCGGCCTCGGTATCGCCATCGGGCCGCTGGCCGGAGGCTGGATCGTCGAGAACGCCGACTGGAGCTGGATCTTCCTCGTCAACGTGCCCTTCGTCATCGGCGCCCTGGTCGCCGGCCGCTGGCTCATCCCCGAGTCGCTCGACCCGTCGGCGCCGCGGCTCGACGTCCCCGGCTTCGGCCTCTCGACGCTCGGCCTGGTCGCGCTCGTGTGGGCGGTCATCGAGGCGCCAAGCGCGGGCTGGACGAGCCCCACGATCCTCGCCGGCTTCGGCGCGGCCGCGACGCTGCTGCTCGCCTTCGTGGCCTGGGAGCGGCACACGCCGCACCCGATGCTCGACATCGAGCTGTTCCGCAACCGCCGGTTCTCGGCCGCGAGCGGCGCGATCACGCTGTCGTTCTTCGCGATGTTCGGCGCGATCTACTTCCTCACCCAGTACCTGCAGCTCGTGCTCGGCTTCTCGGCGCTCGAGGCCGGCGTGCGGATCCTGCCGGTGGCGGTCGGCATCGCGCTCGGCGGCCCGCTGTCGGCGAAGCTGAGCGAGCGGATCGGCGCGAAGCTCGTGGTCGCCTCCGGCCTCGGGCTCGTCGCGACCGCCATGTACCTGATG
>DATMEO010000066.1:0-15898 GCA_035556515.1 Gaiellaceae bacterium | reverse complement strand
CGAGCGATCACTCTGAACCGGACTCCGAGTCCGTAGACTCGACGGGTGCAACCGCCCGTGCGCAGATCGCGTCCAATCGGTCAGAACCTCCGGCATGACGAGCCGCTGGTCTACGAGAGGTTGAGCGACCCGATCTTGGTGAAAAGAGCGAAGGACGGCGACCGGCGCGCGCTGGCGGCGCTCTGCGAGCGGCACGCGCCGCGCGTCGAGCGGCTGGCCCACCACCTGCTGCGCGATCGCGAGGACGCGCGCGACGCGTCGCAGGACGCGCTCGCGAAGCTGTGCGTCAAGCTGCCGCAGTTCCGCGGCGAGTCGTCATTCGTCACCTGGCTGCACCGGCTCGTCGTCAATGCGTGCCGCGACGTCGCCCAGCGCCAGCTGGCCCGGCGCTGCGAGCCGCTCGACGAGGACCGGCGCGAGGCTCGCGACGGCGACCCGGCTCGAGCGGCCGAGGCGTCCGAGCTCCGTGCCGAGCTTGGCGCACAGCTGGCCGAGATCTCCCCGGCGCAGGCGAAAGTTGTCGTCCTCAAGCACGGGTTCGACTTCAGCTTCGAGGAGATCGCCGGCTCCGAGGGGATGCCGGTCGGCACGGCCAAGTGCCACGCCCACCGCGGCCGCAACGGCCTCCGCGAGCGGCTCTCGGCATGAAGCTGCCGCTCGGGAAGGCCGAGATCGAAGCGATCCTGCCGCACCGTGACCCGTTCCTCCTGCTCGACGAGGTGACGGAGCTGGAGCCGAACAAGCGTGTCGTCGCGCGCAAGCTCGTCACGGAGGAGGACTGCGCCGGCCACTTTCCCGGCAACCCGATCATGCCGGGCGTGAAGATGGTCGAGGCCCTCGCCCAGGCCGGGGCCGTCGCCGTGCTGAGTGAGGAGGAAAATCGCGGCAAGATCGCGCTCTTCGCCGGCATCGATGACGTCCGCTTCAAGCGCGTCGTGCGCCCGGGGGACGAGCTCCAGCTGGAATGTGATCTCGAGATCGTGCGCGGACCGATCGGCAAGGGCAAGGCTCGCGCGACCGTGAACGGCGAGCTCGCCGTGCGCGGGACGCTCACCTTCGCCGTGGACCGGTCGTCGTGATCGGCTCCGCGAACGGGCGGCGGATCGGGATCACCGGGCTCGGCGTCTACGTCCCCGAGCGTGTCTTCACCAACAAGGATCTCGAGCAGTACGTCGACACCACCGACGAGTGGATCGTCGAGCGCACGGGCATCCGCGAGCGCCGCTTCGCGACGAAGGAGCAGGCGCTGACCGACATCGCTGCCCCCGCCGCCGTCGCCGCGATGTCGAACGCGGGCGTAGATGCCGCCTCGATCGACCTGATCGTGGTCGCCACGGTGACGCCGGACATGATGTTCCCGACCAGCTCGGCGCTGCTCGCGGACTCGCTCGGGATGCCCGACGCGGCCGCCTACGACCTGCTCGCCGGCTGCACCGGCTTCATGTACGCGGTCGCCCAGGCGTACTCGATGGTCTCTGCTGGGCTCTCCAAGCGTGCGCTCGTCGTCGGTGGCGACGTGCTCTCGAAGATCCTCGACTGGACCGACCGCTCGACGCTCGTCCTCTTCGGCGACGGCGCCGGCGCGGTCGTGGTCGAACCGGTCGACGGAGGCGGCTTCCTCGGTTTCGAGCTCGGCGCGGACGGCGGTGGTGGCAAAAACCTCTGGCTGCCGGGAAGCGGCTCGCGCCACTTCGACGACGCCGACAAGCTCGTCAAGATGAACGGCCGCGAGGTCTTCAAGTTTGCCACGCGCGTGATGGTCAGCTCGGCTCAGAAGGTGCTCGACGAATGCGGCCTGACCGTCGATGATGTCGACGTCTACGTGCCCCACCAGGCGAACAAGCGGATCATCGACCACGCCGCAGGCAAGCTCGGGATACCGGAGGAGAAAGTTGTCGTCAACGTCGACCGCTACGGGAACACGTCGTCCGGCTCGATCCCGCTCGCGCTCGCAGATGCAGCCGCCGACGGCCGGCTCCGCGAGGGAGAATTGGTGCTGATGACCGGAATGGGAGCGGGCCTCACCTGGGGCTCCGCATTGATCGAGTGGAATCAGGGAGGAGTTGCCGCGTGAGCAAGATCGCCTTCATGTTCCCGGGCCAAGGCTCGTACGAGGCCGGGATGGGACGCGACGTCGCCGAAGCCGTGCCGGAGGCGATGGCCGTGTTCGAGGCCGGCAGCGCCGCATCCGGGCTCGACCTCAAGCAGATCTGCTTCCACGACCCGATCGAGAACCTGCTCGACACGAAGCTGCAGCAGCCCGCCCTCGTCGCGACCAGCCTCGCGATCAACGAGGCGATCCGCGCGTACGGGATCCACCCCGACTTCGTCGTCGGCCACTCGGTGGGCGAGTTCGCCGCGCTCGGGGCTGCCGAGTCGATTGGCTCTGCGGACGCGATCGGGCTCGTGACGGAGCGCGGAATCGCGATGGCGGAGGCGGCGGAGGAGCGGCCCGGCTCGATGGCCGCGATCCTCGGTCTCGCCGACGAGGTCGTCGAGGGTCTCTGCAGGAAGATCTCGAACGTCTGGCCCGCGAACTACAACTGCCCCGGCCAGATCGTCGTCTCAGGCGAGGACGACGCGGTCGGCGAGTGCTGCACCGAAGCGGAGCGCGAGGGCGCACGCCGCGCCGTGCGGCTCCGCGTCTCGGGCGCGTTCCACTCGCCGCTCGTCGAACGTGCGGCCGACAAGCTCCGCCCTGCGGTCGAGCGGATCCACTTCGCTGATCCGCGGACGGCGTTCATGTCGACCGTGACCGCAAAGCTCGAGGACGCGGGCCACTACCGCGAGCTGCTCGTCCGCCAGCTGACGGCGCCGGTCAAGTTCACGCAGGCCGCCGGCGAGTTGATCGGCAAGGGTGTGACCGTCTTCGTCGAGGTCGGCCCCGGCAATGTGCTCAGCGGTTTACTGAAGAGGATCGACAGGAGCGTTCGCACCGTCTCCGTCAGCGACATGAACGGTCTTCGCGAGCTGGAGAAGACGCTTGCCTGACTTCGCCTCGCTCGAGGGCAAGCGGGCGCTCGTCACGGGCGCGTCGAAGGGGATCGGCAAGGCGATCGCGACCGAGCTCGCGGCCGCCGGCGCGAACGTGGTCGTCGGCTACCGATCCGGCAAGGACGAGGCCGAGGCGCTCGCGAGCGACCTTGGCGGCAGCGCGATCCAGGCCGACGTCTCGAGCGCCGAGGACGCGAAGCGACTCGTCGACGAGGCGGGCGACCTCGACATCCTCGTCAACAACGCCGGGCTCACTCGCGACGGCCTGCTCGCGCGGATGTCCGACGACGACTGGCGGACGGTGATCGACACGAACCTGGGGTCGGTCTTCTACACCTGTCGCGCCGTCACGCGCCCGATGATGAAGAAGCGCGCCGGCGCGATCGTGAACATCTCCTCGATCGTCGGCGTGCACGGCAACTGGGGCCAGACGAACTATGCCGCCTCGAAGGCGGGGATCATCGGCTTCACGAAGTCGCTCGCACGCGAGCTCGGCTCGCGCAACATCCGCGCCAACGTCGTCGCGCCCGGGTACGTGAAGACGCAGCTGACGGATGTCCTGCCGGAGGGGGCGACGGACGCGATGCTCGAGAACACGCCGCTGGGACGGCTCGGCGATCCGGAGGACGTGGCCGGGGCGGTACGCTTCCTCTGCTCCGACGCCGCCTCGTTCATCACGGGCGAGGTGCTGCTCGTCGATGGCGGACTGGGGATGTAATGGCTTCGGACAACGGAAGACGGCGCGTGGTCGTCACCGGGCTCGGGATGGTGACTCCGCTCGGGAACGACGTCGAGACCTCGTGGTCGAACCTGATCGCGGGCGAATCCGGCGCGGATGAGATCCAGCAGTTCGACGCGAGCGAGTTCCCGGTCCACTTCGCCGCCGAGCTCCAGGATTTCGACCCCACCGTGTGGATCGACCGCAAGCAGTCTCGGCGCATGGACCGCTTTGCCCAGATGGTCGTCGCCGCCGCGCGTCAGGCCGAGTCCGATTCCGGGATCGAGATCGCAAAGGAGTCGCCGCGGATCGGCGCCTCGATCGCAACCGGAATCGGCGGGCTGGGCGCCTTCCAGGACTGCTACCAGACGCTGATGGACCGAGGCCCTGATCGCATCAACCCGTTTTCGATCCCGGCGATCATCCCGAACATGGGCGCCGGCTGGGTCTCGATGGAGCTCGGGACGCAGGGCCCGCTCTCATCGCAGTGCACGGCCTGCGCCGCGTCGAACATGGCGATCGGCGAGGGTGCCGACGCGATCCGGCTCGGACGTGCGGACATGATGTTCTGCGGCGGCACCGAGGCGGGGATCACGCGCGTCGGCATCGCCGGTTTCGGCGCGATGCGCGCGCTCTCGCGCCGGAACGACGACCCGAAGGGCGCGTCCCGTCCGTTCGACGCCGGCCGTGACGGCTTCGTGATGGGCGAGGCCGGCGGCGTGGTCGTGCTGGAGGAGCTCGAGCACGCGAAGGCGCGCGGAGCGAAGATCTACGCCGAGCTGATCGGCTACGGCGTCTCCTCGGACGCGAACCACATCACCGAGCCCGACCCGTCCGGCACGAATCCGGCACGGGCGATGCAGATGGCGTTCACGGATGCCGGCATCGACCCGTCCGAGGTCGGCTACATCAACGCGCACGGCACCTCGACGCCGCTCGGCGACGCGAGCGAGACGCGCGTGATCAAACTCGCCGTCGGCGAGGAGAACGCGTACAGGATCCCGGTCTCCTCGACGAAGGGCGCCACCGGTCACTGCCTCGGCGCCGCCGGTGCGATCGAGGCGATCTTCACCATTCTCGCGACGGAGCGCGGCGTGCTGCCGCCGACGATCAACTACGACGTCGAGGATCCAGAGTGCGATCTCGACTACATCCCGAACGAGGCGCGCGAAGCGGAGATCACGGTCGGCGTCTCGAACTCGTTCGGCTTCGGCGGCCACAACGCCTGCGTCGTCTTCCGCAAGCACGACGAGTGAGGCTCCGCGCGGCGGAGCCCGGCGACGCGGACGCTGTCGCCGAGATCTGGCGCGACGGCTGGCGCTACGGCCATCTCGATCACGTCCCCGACGCCCTTGTCCGAGTGCGCACCGACGAGTCCTTCCGGACGCGAGCCGCGGAGCGCGTGGACGACACGACCGTGGCTGTCGTTGACGGCGACGTCGCCGGCTTCATCATGGTCGTCGGCGACGAGGCGGAGCAGGTCTACGTCGCGGCCGCGCACCGCGGCAAGGGCGTCGCCGACGCGTTGCTCGCGGAGGCCGAGCGGCAGGTGCGCGAGAACGGCCACGACGTCGCCTGGCTCGCCGTCGTGTCCGGGAACGCGCGTGCGCGTGCCTTCTACGAGCGGATGGGCTGGCACGACGACGGCGGCTTCGACTACGAGGCAGCGGTCGAGGACGGGAGCACCGTGCTCGTCCCGTGCCGTCGCTACGTCAAGGGCGTGTAGCGCGCCCCTTCGGAGGCTTGTGTTCCCGTCACACAAGCGTTCTTCGCCCTGCGCAAACCGCTTCGTTGAGCGCTTTGCGACCTCTGGATTGGAGCTTGTGTTACAGAAACACAAAGTTCTCAAGCGGCGCGCTCAAGGCAAACGACGTCGCCCAGTCGTGCGCCGCAGCCCTCAACAGTAAGCTCCCGGCCATGTCCCGCTGGGCCACGTTCGACTGCTACGGCACGCTGATCGACTGGAACGCCGGCATCGGTGCCGTGCTCGAACAGCTCTACGGGGCCGAGCAGGCGCCGACGCTGCTGCGCCGCTACCACGAGCTCGAGCCGGAGATCCAGGGCGAGGCCTACCGCACCTACAGCGAGGTCCTCGCACTGACACTCGAGCAGCTGGCGAACGAGGTCGGCTACGGGATCCCCGAGGGCGAGGGAGGCGCACTCGCGCAGTCGCTGCCGGACTGGCCGCCATATCCCGAGGCGCCGAAGGCGCTCGAGGAGCTGCGCCGGCGGGGCTGGAGTCTCGCGATCCTCTCCAACATCGACCATGCGCTGATGGTCGAGTCGGAGAAGCGACTCGGAGTCCCGTTCGACCTGATCGTCACAGCCGAGGACGTGCGCTCGTACAAGCCCGCGCCCGGGCACTGGGAGCGGTTCTTCGAGACGACGACAGCCGAGAAGGAGCGCCACGTCCACGTCGGCGCGAGCGCCTTCCACGACATCGCTCCCGCGAGCGCGCTCGGGCTGAAGACGGTATGGATCAGCCGAGGCGGCGCCGACTCGTTCGCGCACACCGCCGACGCCGAGCCCGATCGCGAGCTGCCGGATCTCTCCGGGCTGCCCGACACGCTCGACGAGCTCGTCCCCGCATGACGCTCCGGCCGCCGCGCGACGACGAGTTCGACGCGATGCTGGAGTTGATGAACGCCCATCAGCTCGCCGCGTTCGGCGAGGCGGACACGACCGCAGAGGAACTGCGCCTGTGGCTGACGACCCCCTACGTCGTGGTCGAGAACGACATCAGGGTGCTCGAGCGCGACGATCGCCTGATCGGCTACGCGGACGTCGACGCGACTCGCGAGGAGCCGCCGCTGTGGTGGTGTGATGTCAAGGTCGCCCCGGACGTGGATGCACATGAGGTCATGCCGACGCTCGTCTCCTGGCTGGACGAGCGAGCCGCGAAGGGCCGCCTCCGGGTCTGGACGTCAGAGAGCGACCGGAGGATCACGGACGCGTTCACCGCGCTCGGTTTCGCGCCGTCGCGGCACTCCTACCGGATGGAGATCGACCTGAGTGACGCGGAGCGGAGCCCGACCTGGCCCGCTGCGATCGCTGTCCGACCGGTCCGCGAGGACGAGCACCAGCTTGTCTACGACGCGATCATGGAGGTCTGGCAGGACACGTCCGACGCGATGGACGAAACGTTCGACGAGTGGGCGCACTGGATGATCAGGAGCGAGACGTTCGACCCGTCGCTTTGGTTCCTGGCGTTCGCCGGCGACGACCTCGCCGGCTTTTCGCTCTGCCGGCGGGATGCGACGGATCCCGACGCCGGCTATGTCGCCAACCTCGGCGTCAGGCGTCCCTGGCGCAAGCAGGGTCTCGGCGAGGCCCTGCTGCTGCACTCGTTCGACGCGTTCAAGCAGCGCGGCTGGACGCGCGGGACGCTCGGAGTGGACGCCTCGAGCCCGACCGGCGCCACCCGTCTCTACGAGCGCGCGGGCATGCGCGTCTACCGGGAGACCGCCTTCTTCGAGCGGCCGGTGCGCGCATGAGCCGCCTGCGTGCCCGCTGTCCCGACTGCCGCACGCTGACCGCAGTCGCGCTCGGGCCGGAGTATCAGTGCCATTCCTGTGGCCGCGAGTTCCTGGCCGGACTCGTCCGCGTCCCGCGCGCCTGGGGCGACGGCGGCGAGACGATGGCCGAGGCGGCGCACCTGGACCTGCCCTATCCCGAGGCGAGCGTGATCGAGGCTGACTCGCTCGCGGAGCAGAATCTCCTGCTCGCGTCGGAGCTGCCCGACCGGCCGATCGTCCTCGGCGGCTGCTGCTGCTCGCACGTCGGCGCGATCGAGGCCCTCTCCGCCGGGGAGGAGTGCCTCGCGGTTGTCTGGCTCGACGCCCACGGCGACCTGAACACGCCGCAGACCTCGCCCTCTGGGAATGCGTGGGGGATGCCGTTGCGAATGGTGATCGACGACGAGGCCGTGCTTCCCCGCAACGTCGCCCTCGTCGGCGCCCGGAACCTCGATCCGCCCGAGGTGGAGTTCATCGAGTCGGCGGGCGTGCAGACGGGCGAGGGCGCGGTCGAACGGGCGCTCGAAGGCGCCGACGCCGTCTATGTCGCGCTCGACTGCGACGCCTTCGATCCCAGCGAGCTCGCCGTCTGGATGCCCGAGCCCGACGGGCTTCGGCTCGTCGAGGTCGAGGCGCTGCTGCAGGATCTCTCGGCACGCACCCGCGTCGCCGGGCTCGGCTTCACGGGACTCGTCCGCGACGACGTCAACGAGCCGAAGCTGGTGCGGCTCGCATCCGCGCTCGGCCTGTAACGCAACCACCTCGCGCCGACCCGGGTCTAAGATCGCACGATGCTGAGTTCCTTTCGAACTGAAGCACAGGCTGCCGGAACGCGCCGAACGGCACGCTGCGTCGTCCTCAGTCGCGCCCATAGCTCTGCTATGAGCGCTCCCTGCGTCCTTACATCGCACACGCTCGGCGCGCCCCGTCAGCGTGTGGTCAGCCCGAAATGAACTCCGACACGTCCAGGATCGACGTCTCGATCGAGCACAAGCAGGCGCCCGAGCCGCCGCCGAAAAAGCATCCGAACACCTGCCCCGAGTGCGGCTCGCACTATCGCGACGACGAGCTGGCCGCGAACCTGCGCGTCTGCACGCAATGCGGCCACCATTTCCCGGTCAAGGCGCGCGAGCGGATCGAGCAGCTGGCGGATAGGGGCAGCTTCGCGGAGGAGGCCGCCGACCTCCGCTCGGCCGACCCGCTCAAGTTCTTCGACCTGCGGGCGTACAACGAGCGGCTTGCTGAGGCGGAGATCGCGACCGGTCTCGGCGACGCGCTCGTCGTCGGTGCGGCCACGATCGAAGACATGCCGTGCGAGCTGGCGGTGATGGACTTCTCGTTCATGGGCGGCTCGATGGGCTCGGTCACCGGCGAGAAGTTCACCCGCGCGTGCGAGAGCGCCGCCGCCTCGGGCGTGCCGCTGATCTCCGTCTCTGCGTCCGGCGGCGCCCGAATGCAGGAGGGGATCCTGGCGCTGATGCAGCTGCCGAAGACGGTCGTCGCCGTCGAGGAGCTGCACGATGCCGGCTGCGCGCTGATCTCGGTGATGGCCCATCCGACGACCGGCGGCCTGCTCGCGAGCTTCGCCAGCCTCGGCGACGTGCTCCTGGCCGAGCCGGGGGCGCTGATGTCGTTCGCAGGGCCGCGCGTCGTCGCCCAGACGACCCGCGAGAAGCTGCCCGACGACTTCGGCCTCGCGGAGTCGAACCTCCGCTTCGGGCACGTCGACGCGATCGTCCCACGTCCTGAGCTGCGACCGACGCTCGCACGGCTTCTCCGCTTGTTCGGAGAGGAGTAAGGTGCCGCGAGATGCAGAGATCAGACTGCGGGATCGGTTGAGCAAGCTGGGCGGGCTCGACCTCCTGCGCGGAGCGCGCCTCTCGGGCGAGCTCGAGCGGCTGCAGCGTCAGCTCGACCGGATCGAGGCCGAGCCGACCGACGAGGAGATCTGGACGAAGGTCGAACTCGCCCGGCACGAGGACCGCCCGTATTCGCTCGACTACGTCGAGCGGATCCTCGACGACTGGTTCGAGCTGCACGGCGACCGCGGGCGGGCCGACGACGCGGCGCTCGTGACGGGCATCGGCAAGCTCGAGAACCGGACGGTCGCGCTGATCGGTCACCAGAAGGGCCGCGACATCAAGGAGCGGACGAAGCGGAACTTCGGGATGGCGTACCCGGAGGGCTACCGCAAGGCGATGCGGGTGATGGAGCTCGCCGACCGGCACAACTTCCCGCTCGTGACGCTCGTCGACACCCCGGGCGCATATCCGGGCATCGCAGCCGAGCAGCACGGCCAGGGCGGCGCGATCGCGCGCTCGCAGGCGGTGATGGCGCGGCTGAGCGTCCCGACGGTCGCCGTCGTGATCGGCGAGGGCGGCTCCGGCGGTGCCGTCGCGATCGCGCTCGCCGACCGCGTCCTGATGCAGGAGAACGCGATCTACTCCGTGATCTCGCCCGAGGGCTGTGCCGCGATCCTCTGGCGCGACGCGGGTGAGAAGCGCAAAGCGGCCGCGGCGTTCAAGCCGGACGCGGCGCACTGCCTCGAGCTCGGCGTGATCGACGGGATCGTCCCCGAACCGGAGGGCGGGGCGCATGAGAGTCCCGACGAGGCCGCGCGGCTGCTTGCCGCCGCGGTCGGGGACGCCCTGGACGAGCTCGTCGGGCTCCATCCACAGGAGCTGCGGAAGGCCCGCCGCGCAAAGTTTCGTTCGATGGGTGTGCTCGCCTGATCACGCGTCGCTAAACACACGGCTTTCCACAGCTTCCACAGGCTTTTCCCCGGTCCCGAATACGGCTTGTAAGTGAGTGTCGAACGTGTTGAGGCCGGCATTGCCGGCCCCAACTGACCCCCCGCTTTTGGTGGAGAAGACGGTGCGCGCCGGATCCGGCAGCGCACCTGATCGATCTCCGTTCCCACTTTCGTCAAACCTGCGCAACCTGTAAGAGTTCAGCGTGGCCTCACTGAAGGACTACGAGCGCAAGCGCTCTCGCGCCAAGACGCCCGAGCCGTTCGGGAAGGGCAAGCGGGGCAAAGCGCCGATCTTCGTCGTCCAGCGGCATGACGCACGCCGGCTCCACTATGACTTCCGGCTCGAGCGCGACGGCGTCCTCCTCAGCTGGGCCGTCCCCAAGGGCGTGCCGCTGGAGCCCGGCACGCAGCACCTCGCCGTCCACGTCGAGGATCACCCACTGTCCTACGGGTCCTTCGAGGGCGAGATCCCGGCAGGCAACTACGGCGCCGGCACGGTCGAGATCTGGGATCGCGGCACCTACGAGCTCGTCGAGGAGAAGCCCAACGGCGGCCTCACGGTCGACCTGCACGGCGAACGGCTGAAGGGGCTGTGGACACTCGTCCCTGCGAAGCTGGGCGGCGACCCGAAGAACTGGCTGATCGTGAAGAAGAAGGCGGAGGCGACCGAGGTCGTCGGCAAGCGGCGGACGTACTCGCCAATGCTTGCCACGCCTGCAGACGCGGTGCCGGACGGCGACGGCTGGCTGCACGAGGTGAAGTGGGACGGCTATCGCGCGATCGTCACCATCGCGGGCGGCGAGGTGGAGCTGACGAGCCGCAACGGGAACTCCCTGACCGCTCGCTTCGAGTCGGTGGCGCGCGCGGTCGTGCAGGCGGTGAAGACGCCGGACTGCGTGCTCGACGGCGAGGTCTGCGCGCTCGACGATCGTGGCCGCGCCAGCTTCTCGGCGATGCAGCAGGGCTCGGGGCCCCTCGTGCTCTACCTCTTCGACGTACTCGAGATCGAGGGAAAGCCGTTGCTCGAGCTGCCGTTGACCGAGCGGCACAAGCGACTGGAGGCGCTGCTCGACAAGCGCAGCCGGTTGGTTCGCCTCTCGGCGTTGTTCGACGACGGCGACGCGCTCCTCGAGGCGGCCGCGGCGCAACAGCTCGAAGGCGTCGTCAGCAAGCGCGCCGACTCCCGCTACGAGCCGGGACGCCGCAGCCGCAACTGGCTCAAGGTGAAGACACAGGGCCGGCAGGAGCTCGTCATCGCCGGGTACACGAAGGGCCAGGGCCGCCGCTCGAACGGCTTCGGCGCGCTCGTGCTCGGCGTCCACGAGGCCGGCGGCCTCCGCTGGGCCGGCAACGTCGGCACCGGCTTCGACGAGGCCGAGATCGCGCGTCTGCTCGGCAAGCTGAAGCCGCTCCGCCGCGACGAGACGCCGTTCGCGGAGGTGCCGAAGATGCCGAGGGTGCGGAAGGGGGACGTCGTCTGGGTCGAGCCGAAGCTCGTCGCCGAGATCCGGTTCGCCGAGTGGACGCACGACGGCCGGTTGCGCGCACCGGTCTACCTGGGGCTGCGCGAGGACAAGGAGGCGAGTGAGGTGCAGCGCGAGAGACCACCGATGCCGGAGGAGATCCGCCGCGGCAAGCGCGTCCTGAAGCTGTCGAACCTGGACAAGCCGTTCTGGCCGGAGGAAGGGATCACGAAGGGCGACTTGCTCGCGTACTACCGCGACGTCGCGCCGGTGCTCGTGCCGCACCTGCAGGACCGGCCTTTCACGATGAAGCGGTATCCAGACGGCTGGAACGGCAAGTTCTTCTTTCAGAAGGACGCCCCGAAGCACATGCCCGCCTGGATCCCGACGAGGCCGTTCGAGGCATCGACGCGCGACCGGCCGCCGCAGCGCCGCGTGATCGACTTCCCGCTCGTGAACGACGACCTCGCGCTCCTCTGGGTGGTGAACATGGGCTGCATCGACATGAACACCTGGTACTCGCGCGTCGACAAGCCGTCGCGGCCCGACTGGGTGCTCTTCGACCTCGATCCCTCGCCGGACGTCGGCTTCCCGGAGACGATCCAGGTGGCGCTGCTGATCAAGCAGATGCTCGACATGCTCGAGCTCGAGTCGTTCGCGAAGACGAGCGGCTCCGAGGGGATCCACATCCTCGTGCCGGTGGCGCGGCGGCACACGTACGCGCAGACGCGCGAGTTCTCGGAGATCGTCGCCGGCGCGTTGGCCCGGGCGCACCCCGGCCTCGCGACGACGGAGTGGACGAAGGCGAAGCGCCGCGGCGTCCTGATCGACTCGAATCAGAACGGCGAGGGCAAGACGATCGCGTCCGCGTACTCGGTGCGGCCGAAGCCGGGCGCTCCCGTGTCGACGCCGCTGCGCTGGGAGGAGGTGAACGAGTCGCTCGACCCGGCCGCGTTCACGATGGACGCCGTGCTGGAGCGCGTCGCGAGCGAGGGCGACCTGTTCGAAGGCGTGCTGACGACGAAGCAGTCGCTCGCGGCAGCGCTCAAGTCGCTGCGCTGACCGCCTCAGTCGTCGAGGCGATGCGGGTGGCCGAGAGCGGAGAGCTCGGCGATGTCGCGACGGAAGAAGAGCGAGGTTGTCCAGTCGACGACGACGCGGAGCTTGCGCGAGAAGAGCGGCAGCTGGAAGAGGTGGTAGCTGCGGGTGATGAACCAGCCGGGGAAGCCGCGGAAGCGCACGCCCATCACGTCGGCGATTCCCTTGTAGCGGCCGAGCGTCGCCACCTGCCCGAGCATCCGGTACCCGTACGGCTCAGGTTTGCCGTGCAGGTTCTTCGCCAGCCGGCGCGCTTGGCGGAGCGCGTGCTGGCAGGTCGGCGGGTCGAACTGTCCCGGTGTCTTCTCGTTCGGGACGGCGGCGCAGTCACCGAGTGACCAGATGCGCTCGCGACCGTCGACGCGGAGGAACGAGTCGACACGGACGCGGCCGCGGTCGTCGAGCGGCATCCCGAAAGGCCCGAGCAGCGGGCTCGCCTTCACGCCCGCCGTCCAGACGAGCGTGTGCGCCGGGATCCGCGCGCCGTCCGAGAGAACGGCCTCGTCGCCGTCGAACGACTCGAGCGTCGTCGAGACGTGGATCTCGACACCGCGTCGTGCGAGCTCCTTCGCCGCGTAGTCGCCGAGCCGGGTCGGGATCTCGGCCAGGATCTTCGGCGCGGCGTCCACGAGCACCCAGCGCTGTGGGACGCCGCGGAGGCGCGGGTACCAGCGGAGCGCGTCCGCGGCGAGGTCGGAGAGCTCTGCGAGCGCCTCGACGCCGGCGTAGCCCGCACCGACGAAGACGAAGCTGAGATGCGCGGCCACGACGCCGGGATCGAGCTCGGCGTCTGCGGCCTCGAGCTCGCGCAGGACCCGGTTGCGCAGGTGGATCGCGTCGGCGAGGTCCTTGAAGCCGAGCCCGTGCTCGGCGAGGCCGGGGACGGGGAACGTGCGGGGGACGGCGCCGAGCGCGAGCACGAGCTGCTCGTAACCGACGTCGAACGTGCCGGCGTCGGGCGTCTCCACGTGTGCGGCCTGCCGCTCCTCGTCGATCGCCGTCACGCGCCCGAGCAGGAGCTCAGCGTGAGGACACATCTGCCGCAGTGGGACGACGGTGTGCCGTGGCTCGAGTGTTCCCGAGGCCGCCTCGGGGAGCATCGGCGTGTAGAGCATGAAGTTCTCGGGGCTGACGATCGTCGCTCCCCGATTGCCCAGCAAGCGGGCGACGTAGCCGCCCGCGAAGCCGCCGCCGACCACCAGCACTCCACCTCGCGCCTGACGCATCGGTCGATTCTCGCAGCACCGCGGCCGATTGACCTCGCTTATTCTGTACATTAGCGTTCCTCATTTATGAGCACGCTCGAAACAGCCGCTAGACCGGTCAGGATGCAGAGCGAGAGGGCTTCCACGGCCCTGTCGCTCGGTCTCGTCACCACCTACCTGTCGCTGATCGTGGCGCTGCCGATCGCCGCGCTCGTGTTCGAGTCGACGAACGGCGGCTGGGAGGGATTCTGGGACGTCGTCACGAGCCCGGAGGCGATCGCCGCCCTCAAGCTGACCCTCTGGACCTCGATCTCGGTCGCGCTGATCAACGCCGTTCTCGGGACGGTCACCGCCTGGGTGCTCGTCCGCGACTCCTTCCGCGGCAAGGCGCTCGTCAACGCGATCATCGACCTGCCGTTCGCGCTGCCGACGATCGTCGCCGGGCTGACCCTGCTCGCGCTTTACGGGCCGCAGTCCCCGGTCGGCATCAACGTCGCCTTCACGACGACCTCGATCGTGCTCGCGATGCTCTTTGTCACGCTCCCCTTCGTCGTCCGGACGGTGCAGCCGGTGCTGCTCGAGCTCGACGAGGAGATGGAGCAGGCGGCGAAGTCCCTCGGCGCCACCAACTGGCAGACGTTTCGCCGCGTCGTCTTCCCCAATGTCCTCCCCGGCATCCTCTCCGGAGTCGCGCTTGCGTTCGCAAAGGCGGTCGGCGAGTTCGGGTCGCTCGTGATCATCACGGGCAACCTGCCCTACCAGACGCAGGTCTCGTCCGTCTTCATCTTCAGCCGGATCGAGAGTGGCGACCGCGCAGGCGCCGCCGCGGTCGCGGTCGTGCTGCTCGTGATCTCGTTCGTGCTGCTGCTCTCGATCGGAGCGATCCGCCACTACGCGACGAGGCACGACCGTGACTAGGTTCCTGCGCAGGTTCGGCCTCCGCGGCATCGCCTTCACCTATCTGGGCGTGATCCTGCTGGGGCCGCTCGCACTCGTCTTCTACCGGACCTTCGAGAACGGCGTCGGCGACGCCTGGGACGCGCTCTCGACCCCGGAAACGGTCAACGCGTTCAAGCTGACGCTGATCATCACGGCGATCGCAGTGCCGCTGAACACGATCTTCGGGATCGCATGCGCGCTCGCGATCGTCCGCCGGCGCTTCCCCGGCAAGGGTCTCGTCAACGCCTTCGTCGACTTGCCGCTCGCGCTCTCGCCGGTGGTCGTCGGGCTCGCCCTCTTCCTGCTCTACGGACGCGACGGCTGGTTCGGCTGGCTGGGCGACCACGGGATCCAGATCCTCTTCTCGCTGCCGGCGATGGTGATTGCGACGATCTTCGTCTCGCTCCCGTTCGTCGCGCGCGAGGTCGTGCCGACCCTGCGGGAGATCGGCGACGAGCAGGAGCAGGCGGCTCGCACGCTCGGCGCCTCGAGCTGGCAGACGTTCTGGCGGATCACGCTGCCGGCGATCCGCTGGGCCGTTATCTACGGCGTCATCCTGACGACCGCGCGCTGCCTCGGCGAGTACGGCGCCGTCGCCGTCGTCTCCGGCCGGCTCCAGGGCGAGACCGAGACGGCGACGCTGCGCGTCGAGGAGCGCTACGAGTCGTTCGACCTCGCCGGCGCCTACGCGATCTCGATCGTGCTCGCCCTCGTCGCCGTGCTCGTGCTCGTTGCGATGACCGTGATCCGACCCAAGGAGGAAGCCGTCCAATGAGCATCGTCGCCACCGGGATCTCGAAGCGCTTCGGCGATTTCGTCGCTCTCGACAACGTCTCGCTGGAGGTGCCGACCGGCTCCCTCACCGCGCTGCTCGGCCCGAGCGGCAGCGGCAAGTCGACCCTCCTGCGCGTGATCGCCGGCCTCGAGGCGCCCGACACCGGCGAGATCGTGATCTCGGGTGAGGACGCCACCGAGCTCGCCCCGCAGAAGCGCGGCGTCGGCTTCGTCTTCCAGCATTACGCGGCCTTCAAGCACATGACCGTTCGCAACAACGTCGCCTTCGGGCTGACGATTCGGAAGCGGCCGAAGGCGGAGATCCGCGAGCGGGTCGACCAGCTGCTCGAGCTCGTGCAGCTGCAGCAGTTCGGCCACCGCTACCCGGCCCAGCTTTCCGGCGGGCAGCGGCAGCGGATGGCGCTCGCGCGGGCGCTCGC
>DATMEO010000065.1:0-3022 GCA_035556515.1 Gaiellaceae bacterium | reverse complement strand
GTGCTTCTGCCACGGGTCGCCGCGGAGCGACGAGGAGCTGGTCACGCCCGAGACCCCGGAGGAGCGCGTTCGCGCGATGACCGCCGAGATCGAAGAGACCGTGCTCGTCACGGCGCACACGCACCTCCAGTTCGATCGCCGCGTCGCGGGTGTCAGGTCGATAAACCCGGGCAGCGTCGGAATGCCCTACGAGGGTCGAGACGGCGCCTACTGGGCCTTGCTCGGGCCGGACGTGGAGTTACGGCGCACGGAGTACTCGGTCGAGCGCGCTTCGGCTGAGTACCGCGCGAGCGGGGATCCGCTGGCCGAGCAGATGGTCGAGATCCTCGTCAGCCCACCGACGCGGGAGGAGGTGATCACGCATGCGGAAGGGCTCGAGTTCTCCGGCTGAGTTAGGAGCTGGGCGCCGGAGCCGGACGTTCCTCGAGCTCGTCGAGGCTCGGCGCCGCGCGGATCGCCGGGCTGAGCGTCCCCCAGACCGCGAGCGCGAGCCCGAACGCTGCGAAGACCGCGATCGTCGCGCGCGCGGAGACCGCTTCCAGAAGCAGGCCTGCGATGAGCGGCCCGAGCGGCGCGATGGCGAGCGCGATCGTGCTACGCACGCTCTCGACCCGGCCGAGGACGCGGTCCGGCGTCATCGCGAGCTGGTAGCCGTTGACGACCGAGTCGGTCGACGGGATCGCGAGCGCGGTGGGGAGGATGCTCGCGGTGAGCACGTACACGTTCGGCCAGACGAGGAAGAGACCGCAGCCCACCCACGTCCAGAGCTCGAGCAGCAGCACTCCCCGCACGGGCAGGAGCCGCCGGACCAGCGGCGACAGGAACGCACCGAGCAGCAGGCACGCCCCGAACGCGGAGAGGAGCAAGCCGACCTCGCCGCCCGACAGACCCTGCCTCTCTCCGATGACGAGGATGGCAAGCAGCACGCCCGGCCCGATGAAGTTGGCGAGCCCGTAGAGGAAGGCGCACGCGCGCAGGAAGGGGTGATTCCAGAGGAAGCGGAACCCCTCGGCGAGCCGCGAGCGGAGCGGGGAGCGGTCGGGCTCGCGCTCCTCCTCGAACGGCGTGCGCATCGCGAGCAATGCGACCGTGGAGAACGCATACGACACGGCGTGGACGAGGAACGGAAGGGCGCGAGACACGACAAACAGCGCGCCGCCGAGCGGAGGCGCTGCGAGGCTGATAGCGGCCTCCCGGCCGGTCACGACGGCGACGGCCGACGGCAGCTGGCGCTTGGGCACGACGGCCCGCAGCGCACCCGCATGCGCCGCCGAGAAGACGGCACCGCCGCCGCCCTGCACGAACGCGACGAGCGGGATCATCCAGAAGGCGATCTCGTCGAGGAGGATCAGCGCGCCGAGAGTCCCGACGGCGAGAGCTCGAACGACATGCGCCGCGATCATCAGCCGCCTGCGGTTCCAGCGGTCGGCGGCCAGCCCCGCCGGCAAGGCGAAGAGCGCCGCAGCGAACAACTGCGCGAACGCCACGAAGCCGGCCTTCGCCGGCGAGCCGGTCAGCGCGAGCACGAGCAGCGGATAGGCGATCGCGGTCATCTGCGAGCCGCCGCTCGACAACAGCGTCGCAGTCTGGAGCAGCATGAAGTCGCGGTTTCGGCGCAGGGGAACCGCGGTCACGCGCGGACGCTAACGGGTCGGGGGCGTCCGATGAGTTTCGCGGCAGCCGGTGGTCTTACGAGAGCAAACCCCGAGTCGAAGGGAGATCACGATGGCCATGAAGACGTTCATCAACCTGCCCGTGAAGGACCTGCCGAAGTCGACCGACTTCTTCGGCAAGCTCGACTTCGAGTTCGATCCGCAGTTCACCGACGAGAACGCGACCCGCATGATCATCAGCGACGACGCCTCGGTCCTGCTGGTGGTGGAGCCGTTCTTCAAGGGCTTCATCGAGCCGCAGGACATCACCGATCCGTCCACGAGCAGGGAAGTGATCGTCGGCCTGTCGGCCGAGAGCCGGGAGCAGGTCGACGACCTGGCCGACAAGGCCGTCGCCGCCGGCGCGCAGGCTCTGGGCGAACCGGACGACCAGGGTTTCATGTACATGCGGGGCTTCCGCGACCTCGACGGGCACCAGTGGTCGTTCATCTACATGGACCTGTCCGCCGTCTCGGAGGGCTAGCCCTGGGGCGAGAGAGGCAGATCGCCGTGACCTACACCGTTGACCCGCGCGTCGACGCGTACATCAATGCCCTGCCGGACTGGCAACAGGTTATCTGCCGGGAGGTCCGCGACCTGGTGCACGCGGCCGACCGAGAAGTCACCGAGACGATCAAGTTCACCAACCGTCCGTACTTCGTCCTGCAGGGCAACGTCTGCGCGCTGCTGGCGGCGAAAGACCATGTCAACGTCTTTCTCTACGACGGGGCGATCGTTCCCGATCCCGAGCACATCATCACCGGGGGGCACGACAACACGAGCGCCCGCACCGTCGCGATCCGTCAGGGCGAGACCATCAATACATCGGCCCTGACCGCGATGCTCCAGCAGATCATCGCCAACAACCGGGCCGGTGGCTGGCGCAAGCTCAAGCGCGAGAGCTGAGCCACGATCGCCCTCTGCGAGGTGGGCTTCGGAAACACCGGACAGGTACAACCACTGCATGGCGCCGCGGTCGGTCAACCTCACGAGCCCTGAACGCGTCCTGTTCCCCGACGAAGGGATTACGAAGCAGGACCTGTTCGAGTACTACCGCGCGATCGCGCCGGTGCTCGTCCCGCACCTGCGCAACCGGCCGTTCACGATGAAGCGCTCGCCCTACGGAGTGGGCGGGGACGTGTACTTCCAGAAGCAGGCGCCGAAGGGCATGCCCTCCTGGATCCCGACGCGCACCTACCGCACCTACCCGCGCGCGGGCGAGTCGCGGCTCGTCGACTTCCCGCTCGTCAACTCGCCGGAGGCGGTGCTCTGGATGGTGCAGATGAACTGCATCGACATGAACGCCTGGTATTCGCGCGTCGACAAGCCGCACCGCCCCGACTTCGTGCTCTTCGACCTCGACCCGCCGG
>DATMEO010000064.1:0-30188 GCA_035556515.1 Gaiellaceae bacterium | reverse complement strand
GGACGGCTCCGTCTGGCACAACCACGCCGGCCTCGGCTGGACGAACCCGTACGACAAGCGGGTCTGGGACTACAACGTCTCGATCGCCGAGGTCGCCGCGCGCGCGGGCTTCGACGAGATCCAGTTCGACTACGTCCGCTTCCCCACCGACGGTGACGTCGACTCGATCGTCTACCCGAAGAAGACCGCGACCGCGCCCGGCTGGGTGATCGCGCAGTTCGTCCATTACGCGACGCAGCGGCTGAAGCCTCTCGGAGTGCGCGTCTCGGCGGACGTCTTCGGCCTTGCGGCCACGCGCGACCTCGGCATCGGCCAGGTCCCGCGGCGGCTCTCGAAGTACGTCGACGCGATCTACCCGATGGTCTACCCGTCGCACTACGGCGCGGGGGAGTACGGCCTCGAAAACCCGAACGCGGCGCCCGGCGCCACCGTCGAGTGGTCGCTCGCCGACTTCCGCCGCGAAATGAAGCAGGGCAAGGCCGAACTGATTCCGTGGCTGCAGGACTTCTCCTACGGCCGCGAGTACGGGTTCTCGGAGGTGAAGGCGCAGATCGACGCCGCCCGCCTGATGGGCGCCCGCGGCTACCTGCTCTGGAATCCGCTCGGCATCTACACGCCCGGCACTCTCACACCCGCTTCGTAACACGCGTTACACTCGCGGCCCAATGGCGATCGGCGACGTGATGAGGACGCGTGTCGTGACGGTCGACCCTGGCGACTCCGCGCGCCTGGCCGTGCTCCGGATGCTCGAGGAAGGGGTCGGCTCGGTCGCCGTCTGCGACGACGGCAGGCTCGTCGGCATCTTCACCGAGCGCGATGTGCTGGCGCTCGCAGGCGACGGCGCCGACCTTGACTCCGTCCGCGTCGGTGACGTGATGACACGCGAGCCGGTCACGGTCGACGCCGACGTGCAGATCCTCGACGCGGCGCGGTTGATGGGCGAGCGCAAGATCCGCCACGTGCCGGTCGTCCAGGGCGACCACCTGCTGGGGATGATCGGCATCCGCGACGTCCTCGGCAGCCTCGTCGAGCGCGCCTGGCAGGCCCGCGACACCGACGCCCACGACACCGCGCGCTCGCTCTTCAAACGCGACTGACTTTCCGCGCAAGATCCCTAGAGAGTCGCTTCGCTCCGCCTAGGGTGCCAGCCTGATTTTTGCCCACCCGGTCACGTCGCGCTCGTAGCGGATGCGGTCGTGGAGGCGGTCGTCGCCGTGCTGCCAGAACTCGTACGCGTCCGGGACGAGGCGGAGGCCGCCCCAGTGCGGCGGCAGCGGCGCGTCCTCGCCGAAGCGCTCGACCGCCTCGGCGTAGAGCCGCTCCAGCTCGGCCCGATCGGCCAGCGGTCGGCTCTGCGGCGAGGCCCAGGCCGCGAGTCGGCTGCCGACCGGTCTCGTGTGGAAGTACGCCTCCGACTCCTCGGCGGTGACCCGTTCGACCCGGCCCTCGATCCGCACCTGCCTCCCCAGCCGCTGCCAGTGGAAGAGGAGCGCCGCCTGCGGGTTCGCCGCCAGCTCGACGCCCTTTCGGCTCTCGTAGTTGGTGTGGAAGGCGAAGCCGCGCTCGTCCGCAGCCTTCAGCAGCACCATCCGGGCCGAAGGCCTGCCGTCGACCGTTGCCGTCGCGAGCGCCATCGCCTCCGGGGCGTGGAGGCCGGCGTCGCGCGCGTCCTCGAACCAGCGCCCGAACTGGCGCAGCGGATCCGGATCGAGGTCGCGCTCCTCCATCGCACCGACCCTATGCATGGCTGAGCTACGCTGCTCCACCGATGGCCACGACGAAGACGATCGAGATCCGCACCGCCATTCCCGGCCCCCGCTCCCAGGCGATCCTGGAGCGAAAGCAGCGCGTGATCGCGAACGCGAAGTCGATCGTGCTGCCGATCGTCGCGCACGAGGGTCGCGGCGCCACGCTCACCGACGTCGACGGCAACACCTTCATCGACTTCACCGGCGGCGTCGGTTGTCTCAACACCGGCCACTCGCATCCCCGCGTCGTCGAGGCCGCGACCGAGCAGCTCGCCCGTTTCGCGCACACCGACTTCACCGTCGTCCCGTACGAGCCCTACGTCGAGCTCGCGGAGCGCCTGCTCGCGAAGGCGCCGTTCCGCGGCGCGGCCAAGGCCGCCTTCTTCAACGCGGGCACCGAGGCCGTCGAGAACGCCGTCAAGTTCGCACGGCTGTACACGAAGCGGCCCGCCGTGATCGCGTTCGAGGGCGCGTTCCACGGCCGCACGCTGCTCTCGATGACGCTGACGTCGCGGCCGCATCCGTACAAGGTCGGAATGGGCCCGTTGGCGCCGGAGGTCTACCGGGCGCCGTTCCCGTCCGACTACCGCGGCCCCGACACCGAGACCGCGCTCGCCGAGCTGCGCCAGCTGTTCGTGACGCAGGTCGCCGCCGAGCAGGTTGCGGCGATCATCGTCGAGACCGTCCAGGGCGAGGGCGGCTTCCTGCCCGCGCCGCAGGCGTTCCTCGAGGGGTTGCGGGCGATCTGCGACGAGTACGGCATCTGCCTGATCGCCGACGAGGTCCAGACCGGCTTCGGACGCACCGGCAAGCTCTTCGCGATCGAGCACTTCAGCGTCGAGCCCGACCTGATCACGGTCGCGAAGTCGATCGCCGCCGGCCTGCCGCTTTCGGGCGTGCTCGGGAAGGCGGAGATCCTCGACGCGGCCCACGACGGCGCCGTCGGCGGCACGTACGTCGGCAACCCGGTCGCCCAGGCGGCCGCGCTCGCCGTCCTCGACGTGATCGAGGAGGAGAACCTGAACGAGCGCGCGCTCCAGATCGGGGAGACGATGCGGGCACGGATGCTGGCCTGGCAGGACCGCTTCGCCGCGATCGGCGACGTGCGTGGTCTCGGCGCGATGCTCGCGATCGAGCTCGTCGAGGACCGCGCCACGAAGCAGCCGGCGCCGAAGCTCGCACAGGCCGTGATCGACGCTTGCCTGCAGCGCGGCCTGCTGCTGCTGAAGGCAGGCATCTACGGGAACGCGATCCGGGTGCTCTGTCCGCTCGTGCTCACGGACGCCGAGCTGGACGAAGCGCTGGGCGTCTGGGAAGACGCGCTCGCGCACGTGCTGGCGTAGGTTTTCGGGCAGCGGGAACGGTACGTTTCGTGGCTGTGGGCCAGTTGATCGCGGACCGATACGAGCTGAAGGAGACGGTGGGGACGGGCGGCATGTCGACCGTCTACTGCGCCTTCGACACCCTGCTCGAGCGGAACGTCGCACTGAAGATCCTGCACGACCAGTACGGCGACGACGAGGAGTACGTCGAGCGCTTCCGCCGTGAGGCGCGCGCGGTCGCGCAGCTCTCGCATCCGAACATCGTCACCGTGATCGACCGCGGCGAGGAGAACGGGAAGCAGTTCATCGTCTTCGAGCTCGTCGACGGCGAGAACCTGAAGGAGCTCGTCGAGCGCGGCGGCCCGTTGCCCGTGCGGCGCGTGCTGGAGCTCGGGCTCGAGGTCGGGCGCGCGCTCGCGTTTGCGCACGCGCAGGGACTCGTCCACCGCGACGTCAAGCCGCAGAACGTGCTCCTGAACGGGGACGGGCGGGCGAAGGTGACCGACTTCGGCATCGTCCGCTCGCTCGACGCGGTCGGCCAGACCGAGACCGGCACCGTACTCGGCACGAGCCATTACATCGCGCCGGAGCAGGCGCGCGGGGAACGGGTCGACGCGCAGACCGACGTCTATTCGTTCGGCGTCGTCCTGCACGAGCTGCTCACCGGCGAGGTGCCGTACGCGGGCGACAACTTCCTCTCCGTCGCGATGAAGCACGTCAACGATCCGGTCCCGAGCGTGCTCGACACCCGTCCCGATGCGCCGATCCGGCTCGCGTCGCTGATCGAGCGCTGCCTTGCGAAGCAGCCCGCCGACCGCCCAGCCTCGATGGACGAGGTCGTCGCGGAGCTGGACGCCGTGCGGGACGAGGTCGACGCGAAGGAGGGCGGCGAGGGGACGATGATCATGCGCAGGCCGGAGGCGGCCCCCGCCCGGCCGCCGCGCCGGAAGCGGCAGCGCGCCCCGCGTGACCGCCGCGTCCCGGTCTGGCCACTCCTTCTCGGGCTGCTGCTGCTCGCCGCCGCGGTCGGCGGGATCCTGCTCGCGACGCGGGACGACGAGACTCCGGGCAATGTCCCAGACGGCGCCCCGGTGAGCCTGGAGGGGACTGCTTCCTACGATCCGCCCCCCGGTGACGGCGAGGAGCACAGCGAGCGAGTCGGCGACGCGACCGACGGCGATACCGCCACGTACTGGACGACGGAGAGCTACCGCGCCTTCTCGAAGCCCGGCGTCGGCCTCGTGCTCGAGGCCGCAGGGACGCCGGCGGCGCTGACGCTGACGACCGACACACCCGGATTCACTGCCGAGATCCGGGCCGGTAACTCGCCCGCGGGCCCGTTCGACAGGGTCGTCGGCGCTGGCAAGACCACCTCCTCGACGACGGCCTGGGAGCTCGACGAGTCGGATGGACGCTACTTCGTCGTCTGGATCACCGCGCTCGACGGGCGCGCGCACGTCAACGAGGTGAAAGCCACCTAGAACAGGTCACAATGGGGCGCGTGGAGGCCGCCGAGCGCAAGCTGGCCACCGTGCTCTTCGCTGATCTCGTCGGCTCGACGGCGCTCGGCGAGCGGCAGGACCCGGAGCGAACACGAGCGCTCCTGGAACGGTTCTACGACGCGATGGCCGACGAGATCGGCCGCGCCGGAGGCACGGTCGAGAAGTTCGCGGGCGACGCGGTCATGGCCGTCTTCGGCGTCCCTGACGCGCACGAGGATCACGCCGAGCGGGCGTTGCACGCGGCGCTTGCGATGCAGCGCCGGCTCGAGACCGACTTCGAGGGTGCGCTCGCGCTCCGGATCGGCGTAGACACCGGCGAGGTTGTCGCCGGACGCGCGCGCGAGGGCAGCTCGTTCGTCACCGGCGACGCCGTCAACGTCGCCGCCCGCCTCGAGCAGGCGAGCGAGCCGGGCGCGATCGTCGTCGGCGCCCGCACCGCCGAAATGGCCCGCGGCGCCTTCGAGCTCGGGCCGGTGTTCGAGGTCGATGCGAAGGGCAAGACGGAGCCGGTCGTCGCACAGGAGCTCGTCCGCGCGCTGACGCTGATGCGGCCGCGCGGGCTGCGCGGCGGTGCGCGGGCATTCGTCGGTCGTGACACCGAGGTGGCGCTGCTGCAGGCCATCTACCGTCATGCCGCCGAGCAGGGCGAGCCGCACGTGGTCACGCTGATGGGCGATGCCGGCGTCGGCAAGACGACGCTCGTGCGCGAGCTCTGGCGCTGGCTCTCCGAGCAGGCGCCGCAGCCGCTGCAGCGCACCGGCCGCTGTCTCGCGTACGGCCACGTCACTTACTGGGCGCTCGGGGAGATCCTCCGCGAGCAGCTTGGCATCCTCGAGAACGAGGAGCAGGAGTCGGTGCGCCGGCGGCTCGGCGACCGGGAGATCCTCGGTCTTGCCCTCGGACTCGACGTCGCGGGCGAGGCGCACCCGCTGGCCGTGCGCGAGCTCTTCCAGGAAGCGTGGGTCGAGCTCCTGAGCGAGCTGACGGCGGCGACGCCGACCGTTGTGCTGGTCGAGGACCTGCACTGGGCCGAGGATCCGCTGCTCGACCTGCTCGAGCGGGTTGCCCGCGACGTGCGCGGGCCGCTGCTCGTGATCGGCACGGCTCGCCCGGAGCTGCTCGACCGTCGGCCCGCCTGGGGCGGCGGGCGCCGCAACGCGTCGCTCGTGTGGCTGGACGCGCTCTCGCCGGTCGAGTCGGCGGCGATGCTCGACGAGCTCGTGCCGGGCGAGCTCTCCGCCGAGACGCGGTCTGCCCTGGTCGAGCGGGCGGAGGGAAACCCGTTCTTCCTCGAGGAGCTCCTGGCCGCCTTCGTCGAGACGGGAACCGTCGTCGAGGACCTGCCCGATTCGGTCCAGGCGATCCTCTCGGCGCGCGTCGACCGGCTTGCGAGCGGCGACAAGGCGGCACTGCAGGCGGCCTCTGTGATCGGCCGGATCTTCTGGAGCGGCCCGACGCTCGAGCTCGTCGGCGGCGAGAACGTCGACTGGGCCGTCCTCGAAGACCGGGATTTCATCCGTCGCCGGCCCGGCTCGTCGCTCGGCGGTGAGATCGAGTACGCGTTCAAGCACGCGCTCACGCGCGAGGTCGTCTACGGCAGCGTTCCGAAGGCGCGGCGAGCGAGGCTGCACGCCGACTTCGCCGCCTGGCTCGAGCGCACGGGCGGTGGACGCGACGAGGACGCGGCTCTGCTCGCCCATCACTACGCGCAGGCGGCGGGGCCGGAGGACGCCGATCTCGCCTGGGCGGATGCGACCGAGGAGCTCGAGCGGCTGCGCGTGCGCGCGGTCCGGTGGCTCCGCCGTGCCGCCGAGCTGGCAATCAGGCGCTATGACCTGGACGAGGGCGTGGCCGGCCTCCAGCGCGCACTGGAGCTCTGCGACCCGCACGAGCGCTCCGGGCTCTGGCGCGAGATCGGCCGTGCAAGCGCGCTCAAGTTCGACGGCGAGCGCTTCTGGGAGGCGATGAAGCGGGCGTTGAAGCTGACCGACGACGCGCAGGAGCAGGCGGACATGCTCGGCGACCTCGCCTTCCAGACCTCGATCCGGTCGGGCATGTGGCCGCGACGTCCCGAGCACGAGGAGATCGAGGGCTGGATCCGGCAGGCGCTCGAGCTCGCCGAGCCGGAGAGCCCGGCGCGCGCCCGGGCGCTGATCGCGCGGGCGTACTGGAATCCGTCGGAGGAGCGTGCGGCGGCGCTCGAAGGGAGCGCGCTCGCCGAGCAGTCGGGCGATCTGGTACTGCGCTCGTACGCCTGGGGCGCGCGCGCGTCGGCCGCGTTCGCGGAGCGCGAGTACGAGGAGTCGTTCGAATGGGCGCACAAGCGGGTCGCCCTGATCCCGGAGCTCGCGGATCCGGATCACCACACCGAGATCTACGAGGAGCTGGTCCCGCCGGCCGCGCTGACCGGCCGCTTCGAGGAGGCGCTGCGGCTCGTCGACTCGCACGCTGAGCTCTCGCGGCGGCTGACACCGCATCACCGGATCCACGCGATCGCGATGGAGCTCGAGGTGAAGGAGCTGATGGGCGAGTGGACGTCGATCCGTGAGCGTGCGCCGGTTGTCGAGCGCCTCGTCGCGGAGAACCTCGGCACCCCGTGCATTCGCAACGCCCGCTCGCTGCTGGTCGAGGCGGTCGCGCACGCCTACGGCGACGCGCACGACGCGGCGCGGCAGCTGGAGGAGCGGGCGCTGGAGATCGCCTTCGAGGGTTTCGGCTTCAGGTTGTTCAGCCCGCGCGTCCGGCTGGCGCTGCTCCGCAACGAGCTCGATGTCGTCGAGGAGATGATCGACGAGGACGTCTCCCGCCGCGGGCACGACTGGATGGTGACCTCCGCGATGGTGACGACCCGCCTGGATGGTCTGCTCGCCCTCGGCCGGCTCGAGGACGTCGAGCGGGAGGCGGCGCCGCTCGCGTCGGCCAACTCGGTGCTGCGGCCGTTTGCGCTGCGCGCGCTCGGCGTGGCGCGGCAGGACGAGGCGCTCATCCGTGATGCGATCGAGCGCTTCGAAGGCTTCGGTCTCGGCTTCCACGCCGAGCAGACGAGACTGTTAGGAGGGCTCGGCGCAACGTAGGCTGTGCCGTCGGGCCGCGCTACTCGCCCCGAAGCGGCGTCCTCAGTCGCGCCGATAGCACCGCTATCGACGCTCCCTGCGTCCTTGCGTCGGAACGAGCATCGCGTCCCGAAGACGAGCGACGTTCCGCCGAGCCCTCCTAGTACTCGAGGCCTGAGCGCCGTTCGTGCCGTTCGAGTGCGAGCTCGATCAGCCGGTCGAGCAGGACGCCGTACGGGATCCCGGACGCCTCGAACAGGCGCGCGTAGACGCTCGTCGAGGTGAAGCCGGGGATCGTGTTGATCTCGTTGACGACGACCTCGCCGTCCTCGCGCACGAAGAAGTCGACCCTGGCCATGCCCTCGCACTCGGTCGCGATGAACGAGTCGATCGCCAGCTCCTGGACGCGGGCCGCCGTCTCCTCCGGGATCCGCGCGGGGACGATGATGTCCGAGCCGCCCTCGTCGTACTTCGCGGCGTAGTCGTACCACTCGGCGTGGGGGACGATCTCGCCGACCACGGACGCCAGCGGAGCGGGACGGACGTTCCCGAGCACGCCGCACTCGACCTCGGTGCCGGCGACGAACTCTTCCACGAGCACCTTCTCGTCGTGGCGGCGCGCGAGCGCGACCGCCGCCTCGAGCTCTGCCTCGTCGTGCGCCTTCGAGATCCCGACCGAGGAGCCGAGCCGCGCCGGCTTGACGAAGACGGGGTAGCCGAAGGGGTTCTGGATTCCGTCCCCGAGCCGCAGGGTGACGTTGCGCGCGACCGGGATGCCGCGGTCGCGCAGCACCGCCTTGAAGAGGTCCTTGTCCATGCAGAGTGCCGACGCGGCGACGCCCGCTCCGACGTAGGGAACGCCCGCGAGCTCGAGCAGGCCCTGGACGGTGCCGTCCTCGCCGAACGGTCCGTGCAGCACCGGCAGGACGACATCGACGGCCCCGAGCGCCTCGGCGGGCCTCGAGTCGGCGAGGACGGGCAGCGTCTCCGCGACGCCGCCTTGTAACAGACTGTTACTTGGCCCCTCGAGCTCCCAGCGGCCGTCCCGGCCGATCGCGATCGTCGTCGTCTCGTAGCGCTCCGGATCAAGCGCTTCGAGCACGGAGCGGGCTGACGCGAGCGAGATTTCGTGCTCGCTGGAGCGGCCGCCGGCGACGACGGCGACGCGAATCCGCCGGCTCACGGCGGTGTCGTCGTCTCGGTTTGAGCCTCGAAGCGGCCGACCACGATCACGACCGTGGTTCCCTGCTCGGCGTCGGTGCCGCCCTCGGGGTCCTGTGTGAGCACGCGGCCGTCGAGATCCTCGGTGTCGACGATCTCCTCGACCGCTTGGACCTCGAAGCCCGATTCGGTCAGCTGGGTGGTCGCGTCCGCCTCTGTCTGGCTCGTCACGTCGGGCACCTGAGACGTCTGCGGGCCCTGCGAGACCTGGAGCGTGATCACGGAGCCCTTGCTCTGCTGTGTCCCCGCTGCGGGGCTCTGTCCGACGACGACGCCTTCGGGCTGGTCGGCATCCTCGACGTCTTCGCGCGAGACGGCGAAGCCGGCGCCCTGGAGCGTCGACTCGGCGCTCTCGAACGGCATCCCGACCACGTTCGGCACCGCGATCGGCTTCGGGCCCTTGGAGACGTTGACGCGGACCGTCGTGCCGACGATCACCTCGGTTCCGCCCGCGGGAGCGGTCGCGAGCACGGTGTCGACCGGTTCCAGCGAGTTGACCGGGACGACGTTCGGTTCCAGACCGGCCGCGGTCAGCTGGGAGACGGCCCGGTCGCGGCTCTCGCCCAAGACGGTCGGGACCCGCACCTTCGACGGGCCGGTCGAGACGACGATCGTGACGAGGTTGCCGCGCTCGATCCGGTCGCCGGGTTGTGGGAGCTGCTCGAAGACGATGCCCGGCTTGACCCCGTCGTCGTTCGGCTTGCGGTCGACCAGCGCCTGGAGTCCCGCATCTTCGATCTCCTGCACCGCGAGGCGCTCGACGCTGCCCTCGACATCGGGAACGGCAACCGGCTTCGCCGCGTCCAGCCGCGAGTCGAGCTCCTGCCACGCAAACCAGCCGCCGACCAGCGCGAGCGCCACGAGCAGCGTGCCGAGGAGCCACGGCCAGATCGAGCGCCGACGCGCCGGCTCGTCGTACTCGTAGTAGCGGCCGGGCGTGTACGTCGTCGCCGCGGCGGGGCGGACCGTCGTCGCCGCCTCGCCGACGTCCGTACGCGAGAGCACCGTCGTTGCCGCCTCGGCCGTCTCGGCGGAGACGCCGATCCCGCGCGCGATCCGCTCGAGGTCGGAGTCCATCTCCTCGGCCGAGTGGTAGCGGTCTGAGGGATCCTTGGCGAGCGCGCGGAGCGCGACGTAGTCGAGGTCGCGCGGGATCTCGGACCGGTGCGTCGAGGGCGGCGCCGGAACCTGCGAAAGATGCTTCATGGCGATCTCGACGGGCGTCTCGCCGTTGAAGGGGACGGTGCCGGTGAGCAGCTCGTAGAGCACGATCCCGGTCGAGTAGAGATCGGACGTTTGATCGACGGGCGCGCCGCGCGCCTGCTCGGGCGAGAGGTACTGCGCGGTGCCGATGATCGAGCCGGCCTCCGTCATCTGGCTGGCGGCGCCGGCGCGCGCGATCCCGAAGTCCATCACCTTGACGCGGCCCTCGCCGTCGACGATCACGTTGTGCGGCTTGATGTCGCGGTGGACGATCCCGTTCCGGTGCGCGAAGCGGAGCGCCGAGAGGATCTGGCGCGTGTAGTCGATCGCGATCCCGAGCGGCGAGGGGCCGCGCGCGACGAGCAGCTCCTTCAGCGTCCGCCCCTCGACGTACTCCATCGCGATGTAGTACGTGCCCTCCGCCTCGCCGCGGTCGTAGATCGAGACGATGCTCGGATGCGAGAGGCCGGCGGCGTTCTGAGCCTCACGGCGGAAGCGCTCGACGAACTGATCGTCGCGGGCGTGCCGGTCGTCGAGAATCTTGATCGCGACGCGGCGACCGAGCTCCTGGTCTGAGGCGAGGTAGACGTTCGCCATTCCGCCCGAGCCGAGCTTCCTGATGATCAGGTAGCGCCCGTCGAAGAGCGTGTCGATGAGGTGGTCGCCGGAGGCCATAAAAGGACAGGTTAGGAGTTCGCCGTGGACCCGAGGAGGGCCTGCAAGACCTCCCGGGCGACGGGCGCTGCCGTCTCGCCGCCGGTCGAGTTCTGCTGCTCGACGACGACTGCGATCGCGACCTGGGGACGGTCCTTTCCCGCGTAGCTGATGAACCACGTCGTGTTCAGGCCGGCGATCCCGGTCTCGGCGGTGCCCGTCTTGCCGCCGACCGTGAGGCCGGAGATCCGGGCCGCCGTGCCCGTGCCCTCCTCGACCGCGTCCTTCATCATCGCCGCGACGACCTGTGCGGTCTCGGGCTTGATCGCGCGGCCGAGCTCCTCGGGCTTCGAGCGGACGACGACCGAGCCGTCGGGCGCGACGATCCGGTCGACCACCTGCGGCTTCATCACGACGCCGTCGTTTGCGATCGTGGCCGCGACCATGGCCATCTGCAGGGGCGTCACCAGCAGCCGCTCCTGCCCGAACGCCAGCCGGCCGGGATCGACGTCGGTGTCCTCCGCGGGGTCGAACAGCTCCGTGCCCTGGTAGATGCCGCTCGGCGCGCGCTCGTTCGCCGGCGTCTCGAGCGGCGGCAAGGCGTAGAACCCGAACCGCTTCATGTAGTCGACGAGGAACCTCGCGCCCAGCTCCTTGCCGATGTTGCAGAAGACCGAGTTGACCGAGTTGACGAGCGCCGTGTGCAGGTCGAGCCTCCCGAACGGCCGGGTCGTGTCGTAGTTGTTCACCCGCTTCCCGTACACCTCGCAGTAGCCGGGGTCGACGAAGCTCGAGTCGGCCGTGAAGCGGCCGGAGTCGATCGCCGCGGAGGCGGTCACGACCTTGAAGATCGAGCCCGGGGCGTAGAGGCCTGCGGTGGCGCGGTTGAGCAGCGCGTCCGGCCGCTTGCAGTCGGCGCCGACGCCCGTCACCCGGTCGAAGTCGCCCTCGACGAGGTTGGGGTCGTACGTCGGCGAGGAGTACATCGTCAGCACCTTCCCGGTCTCGACGTCGAGCGCGACGACCGCACCGCAGCGGCTGCCGAGCGCGTTCTGGGCGGCACGCTGCGCGCGGGGAACCAGCGTCAGGCGAAGGTCGTTGCCCTGGATGGTCGCGCCCTTGGCCTTGTCGACGAACGTCTCGAGCACGGTCGAGAGGTTCGCGTTCTGACCGGTCAGGTAGTCGTTCAGCGAGCGCTCGAGGCCGGTGCGGAAGCGCGACTGCGTCGAGTAGCCGACGACGTGGGCGGCGAGCCCGCGCTGCGGGTACTCGCGGAAGTAGAACGTCCGGCCGGCCTTCTCCTCCTGCCGGTTCGTCGCCCAGACGACCCCGTTGCCGCGGATCTCGCCGCGCTCGATCGTGAACTGCGCGACCCGCTGGATCTGGTTGTCCTGCCGGTCGGCGAGGTCGCCTGCCGCCCAGGCCTGCCAGTACGTCGTCGCGACGACGAGCGAGACGATCAGGCCGACCCCGGTCAGAGCGAGACGGGTGATCTGCTTGTTCACGTGCGACCCCTCATGTCCGACCTCGTGCCGCTTGCATGTTCGCCCGGTTGGACACGTGCAGCAGCAGCGCCAGCAGAATGAAGTTGGCGACGACGCTGGAGCCGCCGTAGGAGACGAACGGGAGCGTGATCCCCGTCAGCGGGATCACCCGCAGGACGCCGCCGACGATGATGAACGTCTGCAGCGCGAAGCCGAACGTGAGCCCCGCCGCGAGCAGCTTCGAGAAGCCGTCGTCGGCGAGCAGTGCCACGCGGAAGCCGCGCGCGACGAAGAGCATGAAGACGAGCAGGAGGCCCGCGGCGCCGACAAGACCGAGCTCCTGCGCGATCGCGGAGTAGATGAAGTCGGTGTTGAGGTAGGGGATGATCGGGTCGCCGGCGGTGGTCGTGAACGTGCCCTTGCCGAGCCCCGTCCCGGCGAAGCCGCCGTTGCCGATCGAGTAGAGGCTCTTGACGAGCTGGAAGGAGCCGCAGTCTTGCCGGAGCGCGAGCTCGCCGGTCTGCGCGCAGAAGACGGGATCGTCGGTCCACGGGCTCAGCCAGATCGTCACGCGCTCCTGCACGTGCGAGACGTAGCGGTAGACGAACGCCGCGCCCGCGACGAAGAGCGCGAGCCCGGCAAGCGCGTACGCGGCCCGGCCGGTGGCGACGTAGAGCATCGCCAGGAAGATCCCGAACTGGAGCAGCGCGCTGCCGAGGTCGTTGGTCTGGACGAGCACGAGCATCGCCGCGCCCCAGATCAGGAGCAGCGGCCCAAAGTCCTTCAGCCGCCCCTGGGCGAGCACCTCGCGCTTGTCGCGTAGGTAGCCGGCGAGGAAGACGATCAGGAAGATCTTCGCCAGCTCGCCCGGCTGGAACTGGAACGAGCCCACCTTCACCCACAGCCGCGCGCCGTTGATCGTCTGGCCGATCCCCGGCAGCGCCGGCAGCATCATCAGGCCGATTGCCGTGATCCCGAACAGGTACTTGTACTGCTCCAGGATGCGGTAGTCGCGGCGGAACGCGTAGAGCGTCAGCGCGAAGAGAGCGACGCCGATCACGATCCAGAGGCTCTGCCGGAACGCGTCGTCCGGCTTCAGCCTGTAGATCAGCGTCACGCCGATCGCGGAGAGCAGCGCCGCCAGCGGTAGCAGCACCGGGTCGGCGTAGGGCGCGGCGTAGCGGACGACGAAGTGTGCCGCCAGGTAGAGCGCCATGAAGATCCCGGCGTAGGTGAGCGAGCCGGTGCTGAGCTCCGACGGCTCCGAGCGGGCGATGTAGACGCTCGCAAAGCCAATCGCCGTGAGCAGGCCCACGGCGATCAGGTTCAGCAGCTCACGGTTTCGCAGGCTCAGCGGGTCAGCCCCCAGAGTGCGAGCGCGACGAGCGCGATGAGCAGGAGGATCAGCAGCACGAGCGGCAGGATCCGGCGGCGTGGCTCGGACCGCTTCGGCGTGTCCGCCTCGACCTGCTGCAGGTGCTCCTCGACCACCGCAGCCGGAATCACCGCCGTGTCGACCGCAGGGACTGCGTCGAGCGGCGAGAGCGTGTCCTCGTCGTCATGCTCCGGCTCGACAGCGGCCGGCAGCCGGGCCGTCTCCCCCAGGTCGGCCGCGCCGTCCTGACCGTCGATCTGAAAGAGGACGACAGTGATGTTGTCCTCGCCGCCGCCGGCGTTGGCGGCGCCGACGAGCGCGCGCGCCGCCTCGTCGAGACCGTCGCTCGCCTCGACCGCGGCGAGGATGTCGCGGGGCGGGATCATGTCCGTCAGCCCGTCCGAGCAGAGCAGGTAGATGTCGCCCTGCTCGGCCCCGACGGTGAACGTGTCGACGTCGACGTTCGGTTCGGTGCCGAGCGCTCGCGTGATCACGGAGCGCTGGGGATGGCTCTCCGCCTCCTCGGGCGAGAGCCGCCCGCTGCGCACCAGCTCGCCCACGAGCGAATGGTCGTCCGTGAGCTGCTCCAGCTCGCCGCCGCGGACGCGGTAGGCGCGCGAGTCGCCGACGTGGCCGAACGCGATCGTGCCGTCGGCGTTGTCGAGGAGCGCGACCGTCATCGTCGTCCCCATTCCCGACGTGGTCGCGTCCTCGCTCGAGCGCTGGAAAACCCGCCGGTTCGCCTCCTGGATCAGGGAGGCGACGCGCTCTTCGCCGCGCTCGTCGCCGGTCGCCTCCTCGAGCACGGCCGCGGCCAGCCCGGACGCGACCTCGCCCGCCTGGGCGCCGCCCATCCCGTCCGCGATCGCGAACAGCGGCGGCACGGCGACGTAGGCGTCCTCGTTCCGGCGCCGCCGCCGGCCGGGATCGGTGACGCCTGTGAAGCCGGCCAGCATCAGACCTCGACCCTGAAGTCGGTCTGGCCGACGCGGACGACGTCGCCCTTGGCGAGCCGTCGCGGCGTCGTCACCCGCGCGCCGTTGACGAAGGTGCCGTTCGTCGAGCCGATGTCCTCCACCCAGAGCCCATCGCGCTTCGACTCGAAGCGGGCGTGCTGCGCGGACGCGAACTCGTCGCCCTCGAGCGGGACCTCGTTCTGGCCGCCGCGGCCGATCGCGACGGGCAGCGCGTCGACGGGCACCTCCTCGCCCGCGTCGAGCGCCGGGCTCTTGAGCACGACCAGCCTGGCGCGCTTCGCCGGCGCAAGCCCGAGGCTCGCCGCCTCGCCGGGGCCGATGATCACGCTCTCCTGCGCCGGGCCGGCGCGGAAGTCCCGGCTCGCGCTGCGGACGATCCGCCAGATGAAGAGGTAGAGCAGGACGATGAAGCCGATCTTGAGGACGAGCAACGCCTCATCGACGTTGACGTTCACGCGCGCCCCTCGTCGGCGCCGGCTCCCGCGCGGCAGAGCCGTGCTCCGCCGACGCCTGACGTCGCTCGCAGCACCCGGCTCTCCGGGGCCGTACTCCACGTACTGTCCCCTCCGGCCGGGCACTGCGAGCGACGCCCGAGGAACACGCGTTTCAACCCTTGACCGTCCGCTTGCCGAAGACGAGCTCGGTCGCGCCGAGGGTGATCGTGTCGCCGTCGTCGAGCTTCGAGCGCTGAACGCGCTTCCCGTTCAGCTCGGTGCCGTTCGTCGAGCCGAGGTCGACGAGCCACCAGCTACCACCTTCGCGGCGGAGCTCGGCGTGGCGGCGCGAGACGTTCGCGTCCTCGACCTGGATGTCGCTGTCCTTCGAGCGGCCGAGCACCACCTTGGCGCCTTCGAGTGCATGCGTGCGGCCGTTCATCGTCAGCGAAAAGCTCTCGTCCTCGAGACCCAGCTCGGCCGGCGAAACCGCCTCGGTCGGCTGCGGCGGCTTCGCCTTGTAGATCATCGTCGCGCCCGGCTCGACCTGGGCGTCGGGCTCGTCCAGCTGCGGCCCCCGCCTGCCCTCCGGCTGCACCATCCGCGTCGCGATCCCGAACTCGCCGATCGAGAGGTCGGCGTCGGTCAGCATCAGCACCTTCGGCGGCGTCAGCATCGCGTAGCTCTCCCGCCGCGCGTGCTCGATCAGGTGATCCTGCAGCTCGCCCACGAGCGACCCCTCGTAGCCGGTGAACTGCTCGCGGTCGGTCTCGGACAGATAGACCGAATACTCGTTCGGGACGTAGACACGCGAGACGGAGATCGTCCGGTGCTCGTCCATTTCCTTCGCGAGCTTGCGCGCCAGCTCGACCGGCTGCACGTGCGTGCGGAAGGCGCGGCCGAACATCCCCTCGAAGAGGCCTTCGATCTTCTGCTCGATGCTCCGGAGGACGCTCATGCGGTCGGGGAGTCATGCCCCCGGGACACGAGTCTAACGCCCGTCAGCGACCACTCGCGGCGCGCCAGAGGCCACTGGAGCCCAGTGCCAGGACACCCACTGTCAGCCAGGCGGCGAGCACGAACGGCAACGCCGGCGCGGCAGGCGCGACGAGCAGAGTGGCCGCGAGCATCCCGGCGCCGAGGCCGGCGAGCCGCCAGGGCGTCCTGGCCCGGGGCAGCGCGACCGCGATCGCGGCGAGCGCGAGCGCCTCGAGCGCGAGCCCAGCAGGGACGGCCTCGACGAGCACGCGCGCTGACGTGACGGCGCTCTCCACGCCGGCGAGGTCGGGCGATGGTGCGGCGCCTTGCCCGAAGGGAAGGTCGACGCCGCGTAGCCCTGCGACGACGCCGGCGATCGCGATCGCAGCGACGGTCTGGCCCGCGCGCCGCACGGCGCTCCCCATCCCCACCATCGCCAGTGGGACCAGCGCGAGCAGGCCGACGGCGGCGAGTGCCGGTCCTGCGAGGAACGCCAGGCCCCAGCGCGCCTTCCGCCAGGAGAGGACGAGCCAGGCGAGTGCGAGCACGCCGTAGAGCAGCGCCGGCCCGAGCGCGTGGTTGCCGAGCGGCAGCACCGGCGCCGCGAGCGCGAGCGCGAGCCCGGCGCGCGGCGACCGATACGCGGCGAACGCCGCGGCCACCGCGAGCGCGGGCGCCCAGCCGGTCGGATAGAAGGGCAGCGCCGTCCCGCCGGCGAGCGCGGCGCCCCCGGCGAGGCCGGCCGGAACGAGCCGAGGAGCGAGAGCTTGTGTCTGATAGACACTTTCGATCTTTGTCGAACGCCGGCCGCCGGCGAGCGCCGACCGCAGTTCCTTCGCCAGGGCCGCAGCGGGGGGCCGCCTGCCGGGGTCGTGCGCGAGCGCGTGCGAGATCGCGCCGAGCAGCCGCTTCGGCAGGTCGGGCCGCTCGGGCTGGAGCGGCGGGCAGCCGGCCTCGATCGTCCCGGCCATCTGCGGCAGCGGGACACCCCAGAACGGATGCTTGCCCGCGAGCGCCTCCCAGAGGAGGATCCCGACGGCCCAGATGTCGCTCGCCGAACAGGCTTCCTCGCCGCGCAGGCGCTCGGGCGAGATGTAGGCGAGCGTGCCGGGGACGTCGCCGACCGCGGTCAGCGTCTCCGCCTCGTCGAACTGCGCGAGCCCGAAGTCGAGCAGACGCACCGAGATCGCGTCGTCCTCGGCGAGCAGGACGTTCGACGGCTTCACGTCGCGGTGAATGATCCCGCGGCTGTGCGCATGTGCGAGGCCGTCGAGGATCTGCGCCGCCGCCTCGATCGCCTGGCCGTCGCGCAGCTCGCCGGCGCGCATCGCTTCGCGGAGGGTGCGCCCGCCGACGTACTCGTAGGCGATGTAGACGTGCCCGGAGTCGGAGCCGAAGCCGTAGGCCCGCAGGCAGCGCTCGTGCCGGAGCCGGGCCGCAGCCTCTGCCTCGCGTTCGGCGCGATGCGCCGCTTTTCCCTCGCGAGGGACGATCTTGAGCGCCACGTCGAGCCCGTTCCGCTCGTCGCGCGCGAGCCAGACCGAGCCGGAGCCGCCGCTGCCGAGCGGACGCAGCGGGCGGTAGCGGTCGAGGACGAGCTCCCCGCGAGGGAGCGCATGAGCAGCAGCGGACACGACTTCTCCCGGGTTGGCCGCCGCTAGAGCGTTTCCTGCCGCCGGTCACGACCGGGTCACCCGTTACAGTGGCCTCGTTCCACGCTTTGCCATGAGCAGTCGCGACACTGATTTCGAGTTCGACTTCTTCGAGGAGCCCGAGACGCAGGAGGCTCCGGGGCGGAGCGACCGCACGCTGCGCCGGCCGCTGCGAGGAGGACGCGGGCCTCGCATGCCGCGCGGACCGATCCGTCCCCGCACGGGCTTCACGCCGTTGCTGCGGCTGCTGGGGCTGATCGCGTTCGCGATCCTGATCGTCGTGTTGCTGCTGCTTTGGGCGCAGAGCTGCCAGGAGGACGCGAAGCGCGACGCCTACAGCGACTACATGACCGGGATCTCGGCGATCGGCCGCGACTCCGAGCGTGTCGGCCGGGAGCTCAGCGACGTGCTGACGACGCCCGGGATCAAGCCGGCCGACCTGCAGAAACAGCTGAACGGCCTCGTCCAGCAGCAGGAGATCGGCGTCGACCGTGCACGCAAGCTCGATCCGCCCGGGCCGCTCCTCGACTCACACGAGCAGGCGGTCGAGGCGCTGGCATTCCGCGTTGACGGCCTCGCGGGCCTCGCCGAGGCGTTCAGGCGGACGCAGGGGTCGAAGGACGCCGCCGCGGCGGGGGCGCTGCTCGCCTCGCAGGCCGAGCGGCTCGTCACCGGCGACGTCGTCTGGGATGACCTCTTCAAGGAGCCCGGCGTGACCGTGCTCCGCACCGAGGAGATCAGCGGCGTCGAGGTGCCCGACTCCAACTTCGTCCAGACGCCCGACCTCGCGAGCACACGCTCGATGGTGCCGATTTGGGAGCGGATCAACGGCTCCGCGGCCTCCGGCTCGACGACCGGCACGCCGAGCGGGCTCCACGGAACGAACATCGAGTCGGTGAAGGTCGTGCCGGGCGGGCAGACCCTCTCGGAATCGGCCGAGAACACCGTCGAAGCCTCGACCGACCTCGCCTTCGCGGTCGCGGTCGCGAACGGCGGCGACAGCCAGGAAGTGAAGATCGAGGTGACGCTGACGATCCAGCAGAGCCCGACGCCGATCGTGAAGAAGCAGACGATCGACATCATCAACCCGGACGAGACGAAGACCGTGGTCTTCCGGGACTTCCCGTCGGTCGACTTCGGCGAGCGGCGCGTGATGCGGATCGACGTCGATCCGGTCCCCGGCGAGGCGAAGACCGACAACAACTCCGCCGAGTACCCGGTCATCTTCTCGCTCGGGGCGTAGCGGCATGTCGGCCGAGCTGATCGTCGCGATCGCCGCGGCGGCTGCGGCCGCGGTCGCGCTCGCCGCCTGCCTCTGGCTCTGGGTGCGCGTCCGGCGGCTGCGAAACGCGCAGCGAGTGCTGCTCGGCGGCGGGCGCTCGGACCTGGTCGACTTCGCCGTCTCGCTGCAGGGCCGGATCGACGACCTCCATCGCGCCGTCGACGAGGTCGCGGCCGGGCTCTCCCGGGTCGACCGTCGCGTCGACGGCTCGCTGACGAACACGGCCGTCGTCCGCTACGACGCCTACGCCGGCACCGGCGGGCACCAGTCCGCCTCGTTCGCGTTCCTCGACGACAATCGCACCGGCACCGTCGTGACCGCGATCCAGGGCCGCGACTACGCGCGGCTCTACGTCAAGGAGCTCGACCGCGGCCGCGCCCCGATCGCGCTCTCGCCCGAGGAGCTCGAAGCCGTGGAACGGGCAATGGCCCGCTGACGCACCTGGTCGGCCGCGCCTCCCGGCCGGCGGAGCCGAGCGGGAAAAGGCCGTAAACAGCGGCTCTCGCTGGTACGCTCTGTTCGATTTGCAACAGGTCCTCGTCCTGAATGCAAGCTACGAACCGCTGAACGTCTGTTCGGTTCGGCGGGCGCATGTGCTCGTCTGGAAGGGGAAGGCGGAGGTGCTCGAGAGCCTGCCCAAGGGCCTGCGCTCCGCGACCGACACGTTCGTCTGGCCGCACGTGATCCGCCTCGTGCAGTACGTCCGGGTGCCGCGGGCGATCCAGCGGAAGATCTCGCGGCGGGCGCTCTTCGCCCGTGACGGCTGGCGCTGCGTCTACTGCGGCACCTCCTCAGGCCGGCTGACGCTCGACCATGTGATCCCGCGCTCGAAGGGCGGCGAGTCGATCTGGGAGAACGTCGTCACTGCGTGCGCTCCCTGCAACCTGCGGAAGGGTGACCGGCTGCTCGAGGACTCCGGGCTGCACCTGCAACGCCCGCCGCGGCCGCCGGCGCCTGTGCTCTTCATCCACCTTGCGACGCCGACGATCCCCCAGGTCTGGCAGCGCTACCTCCCGGGCACGGCGACGGCCGCGTAGCGGTGTCCTTCACCTGCGAAGTCTGTGGGGAGACGCACGCGGGAGAGACGCGTGATATCCGCCTGGGGTTGCCGGATCCGATCTTCCGGATCGACGAGCCCGACCGGGACGAGCGGGCGCGGGTCGGCGAGGATTCGGCCGTGCTGCGAGACGGTGACGGGGAGCGGTTCTTCGTCCGGGCGTTGCTCGAGCTCCCGATCGACGGTGAGGAGGGCTACTTCGGCTACGGCAGCTGGATCGAGGTCAGCCCCGGAGACTTCGAGGCTCTCGGCGAGCTCTGGCACGACGCCGACGGCTGGCGGTCAGGTCCGTTCGCCGGCACGCTCGCCAACGAGCTCCATCCGTACGCCTTCACGGAAGGGCTCCCGGTCCAGCTCCGGCTGCGGGACGTGCGCCTGCTCCCGCTCGTCGAGCTCGACGAAACCGATCATGAGCTCGTCCGCGCGCAGCGGAATGGGATCTCAGCCCATCGCGCGCACCAGCTGGCCGAAACGCTTTCCTAGTCAGTCGCGCTCAACCGGACCGATCGCGTACCACTCGCTGAACGAGCCGGGATAGAGGCGCGCGTCGTGGCGCCCCGCGAGGTGGAGCTCGTGCAGCACGGCGCAGGCGGTGACACCCGAGCCGCAGTAGACGACGAGCTCGGGCGCCGCCAGCAGTTCCGCTGGGAGCGGGGAATCGTCGAGGAAGAAGCGGTTCCGCGCACCGGGAATGCGCCCGGCGACAGGATCGATCGGCTCCGTCTCGCCGCGCCAGCGCTCCGGCGCCCGGGCGTCGACGAGCGTCAGCGTCGTGTCACCGAGCCGGCCGAGGAGCTCGGCGGCATCGGCCGTATCGTCGGCCCGCGCCTGCGGCGTGAACGTCGCCGGCGTGATCTTCTCCTCGCCGGCCGTGAGCGGGCCGTGCCACGCGTCGAGCCGGATCACCGCGGCAGCGTCGTGACCGAAGTGTCGTAGCAGCCACCACAGCCGCGACGCCCAGCCGGTGCCGTCGTCGTAGCCGACGACGAGGGTGTCCGGCCCGATCCCGGCGGCAGAGGCCCAGGCCGCGAACGCGTCTGCGCTCGGCAACGGATGGCGGCCGCCGCCGACGTCGCCGGTGAGATCGGGCTCGGGATCGGCGTGGGCGGCGGCGGGGAGATGCCCCGCGAGGTATTCCGCCCGAGGCCGGCAGTCGACGAAGCGGGTCTCCACCGACCAAGCGTAACGTCTGCATGAAATGCAGCTATAGTGCATAGTATGCAATCCGGCTTGAGGAGCGAGATGAACAGGATCGCGGTGGTCGCCTTCTCCGGCGGCCTCGACACCAGCTGCATCGTCAGCTGGCTGAAGGAGGACTGGTACGGCTTCGACGAGGTCGTCGCCGTGCTCGTCGACGTCGGCCAGGAGTTCGACCTCGAGGCGTCGATCGAGCGCGGGCGCGCGGCGGGCGCCGACGACGTCATCCTCGTCGACCGTAAGGCTGCCTTCGCCGAGGAGCAGTGTGCGCGTGCGATCAAGACGAACGCCCTTTACGAAGGCAAGTACCCGCTCGTCTCGGCGCTCTCGCGGCCGGTGATCGCGCAGGCGGTCGCCGAGCTGGCGGTCGAGCTGGGCGCGGAGGCCGTCGTGCACGGCTGCACCGGCAAGGGCAACGACCAGCTCCGCTTCGAGCTCTCGTTCAAGGCGACCGATCCCGGCCTGCATGTGATCGCTCCGCTCCGTGATCGGATCTGGACGCGCGACGAGGAGATCGAGTACGCGGTCGCCAAGGGGATTCCCGTCCAGGCCACGCAGGCGGCGCCGTTCTCGATCGACGAGAACCTCTTCGGCCGCGCGATCGAGGCGGGCGTGCTCGAGGATCCGTGGGCTGCGCCCCCGGAGGAGCCGTACGCCCTCACGAGCGACCCGGCCTCGGCACCCGAGCCGACGGAGGTGACGATCGGCTTCGAGGCGGGTGTTCCTGTCTCGCTCGACGGCGAGGTGCTGGCGCTCGCGGAGCTGATCGCGCGGCTGAACCGGCTCGCGGGCGGCTACGGGATCGGGCGGCTCGACATGATCGAGAACCGCGCGGTCGGGATCAAGAGCCGCGAGGTCTACGAGGCGCCGGCCGCGCTCGTCCTGATCGGAGCGCACTCTGCGCTCGAGGACGTCGTCCTGACAAAGGACGAGGCCCGGATCAAGCGCGGCCTCGAGCAGCGTTGGACCGAGCTCGTCTACGAGGGACTCTGGTTCAGTCCCGCGCGCGAGGCGATCGACGCGTTCGTCGACGCGACTCAGGCGCTCGTCGAGGGCGACGTCCGCGTCTCGCTGCGGCCGAACGCGGCCGTCGTGACGGGCCGGCGCTCGCCGCACATGCTCTACGCCGAGCAGCTCGCGTCGTACGGCGCCGGCGAGACGTTCCCGCACGCCGCCGCCGAGGGCTTCGTCAAGATCGCGTCGCTCGAGGTCGAGCTCGCGGCCGCCCGTAAGCGGGCGAAGACGAGCGCATGACGCTCTGGGCGGGCCGGGTTGGGCGCGCGCTCGACCCGGCCGTGGCCGCGTTCCTTCGCGCCGATGACGCCGAGCTGCTGCCGTACGACTGCGAGGCGACGGCCGTGCACGCCCGTCGGCTGCACGCTGCCGGATTGCTCGACGACGCTGAGCTGGCGGAGGCCGAGTCGAAGCTCGTCGAGATCGCGGCCGGCGGCGGGATCGAGCCAGAGGACGAAGACGTCCACACCGCGATCGAGCGCCTGCTCGGCGCGGTCGGCCGGAAGATCCATGCGGGGCGGTCGCGGAACGACCAGGTCGCCGCGGCATTCCGACTCTATGTCGTCGACGCGTCCGGCGAGGCGCGGGCGGCGATCGCCGAGCTCGCCGGCGCGGTCCTCGACCGGGCCGAGGCGGACGCGGAGACGCCGATGCCTGGCTACACGCATCTCCAGCGTGCCCAGCCGATCACAGTCGGGCATCACCTGCTCGCGTGGGTCGAGATGCTCGAGCGCGACCTGGGGCGCTTCGCCGCCGCGGCCGCAGCCGCGGCACCGAGCCCGCTCGGCGCCGGAGCGCTCGCCGGCTCGACCCTGCCGCTTCCCGCGCCCGCGAACCAGCTCCGGAACTCGCTCGACGCAGTCTCCGACCGCGACTTCGCGTTCGACTACGTCTACGCGGTCGCCGTCTGCTTCGTCCACCTCTCCCGGATCGGCGAGGAGATCGTGCTCTGGACGACGTCGGAGTTCGGCTTCGCCCGCCTCGGCGAGGACACCGCGACGGGCTCGTCGATGATGCCGCAGAAGCTGAATCCGGATGTGGCCGAGCTTGCCCGCGGTAAGGCCGGCACTGCGATCGGCCGCCTGACCGGACTGCTCGCGACGATGAAGGGCTTACCGCTCGCCTACAACCGCGACCTGCAGGAGGACAAGGCTTCGGTCTTCGCGGCACGCGCCGATCTCGCCGGCGCACTCGCGGCGCTCGCCGCACTCGTCCGCGGGCTCGAGCTCGACCGCGGGCGGCTCGCGGCCGCGGCAGGAGATCCGCTCCTGCTCGCCACCGACGCGGCCGAGGCGCTCGTCCGCGAAGGCATGCCCTTCCGTGACGCTCACGAGCGGGTCGCCCAGTCGGTGCGGGACGGCAGCTACGAGTCCCCTGCGCCCGCCGAGCGGCCGACGCCCGGCCCCGGCGGCGTGCCGGCCGCGGTGGCTGCGGCTCGCAGGCGGCTCGAATCCGTGTGACAGAGCCGCGCGCGGCGGCGTAGACACGGCATGAAAACTCGAATCCTCCCCATCGCAGGGCTGCTGACGCTCGCCGCGCTGCTCGCCGCCGTCTCGCTCCCCGGGCCGGCGTCGAGCGCCGCGGCCGAGAGCGGAGGTATCACCGTCCAGGGCACCGCGTCCGTCGTCTCGGTCCCCGACCGGGCCGAGCTGTCGTTCGGCGTCGAGAGCCAGGGCCAGACCGCCAAGGCCGCGCTCTCCGCCAACGCGGCGGAGATGCGCCGCGTGATCGCGGCCGTCAAGGCGGCCGGCGGCACCGAGCTGAAGACGCAGTCGGTCTCGCTCTCGCCCCGCTACAACGAGCGCAACGAGGTACAGGCGTTCGTAGCCACCAACACTGTCTCGGCCACGATCAAGGAGATCGCGAAAGCCGGCGCGCTGATCGACGCGGCCGTCGACGCGGGCGCAAACCAGGTCTACGGCCCGTCGCTCTCCCGCGGCGACCAGGGCGAGCTCTATCGCACCGCGCTCAAGGCTGCCGTTGCGGATGCTCGCGAAAGCGCCCAGGCGCTCGCGTCTGCCTCGAACCTCTCGCTCGGCCGTGTCACCGCGATCGTCGAGGGCGGCGGCGCGCCGCAGCCCATGCCGTTCGCGAACGCCGACAAGGCGATGGAGGCCGGCTCGACCCCGATCGAGCCCGGCACGCAGCAGGTCAACGCGGTCGTCTCGGTCACGTTCTCGGTGTCGTAGATTCAGAGCCGGTCCCGCCGGCGTCAACGGCGAGCCCGGCCATGTCCCAGGGACAGTCCCTGGGACATGGCCGTTTCGGTCAGCCGGTCTCGACGGCGACGGTCGCGGCCGGCGCCGTGGCCTGATGGCGCATGCCCGGTGAGAGCGCAGCCGCGTGCGACTCGCTGCCGTAGCCACCGGGAACCGGGATGTAGAACTCGGGATAGCCCCACATGCCGTGCTCGGAGACGTCGAGGCCGGCCCGCTCGACCGCCGCGTCGACGCGGATCCCGGCCAGCCGCTTCATCGTCCAGAGCGCGCCGAATGAGGCCGTGAAGGTGAAGGCACCGACCGCGAGGATGCCGAGCGCCTGGACGCCGAGCTGGTGGAAGCTGCCGGTGTAGAGCAGCCCGCCCGAGCCGGTCGCGAGGTTCGACGCGAGCGCCGGCAGCGCGAAGATGCCAGTCGCGAGCGTCCCCCAGACACCGGCGAGGCCGTGTACGGCGACGGCGCCGATCGGGTCGTCGATGCCGATCGACTCGACCCAGAGCACCGCTCCCACTGCCATCGCGCCCGCGACGAAGCCGATCACGATCGCCGCCCACGGCGCGACGAAGCCGCACGCGGCCGTGACGGCGACGAGCGCAGCAACGACGCCGTTCAGCAGCATCGAGAGGTCGGGCTTCCGTACGACGAGCCACGAGGTCAGGATCCCGCCGAGGGCGCCCGCAGCGGCGGCGACGTTGGTCGTCACTGCCACATAGGCGAAGTAGCCGAGCTTGTCGCCGCTCTGGATCCCGAGCGTCGAGCCGGCGTTGAAGCCGAACCAGCCGAACCAGAGGATCAGGACGCCGAGCGTCGTGTAGGCCATGTTGTGGCCGGGGATCGCGTTCGGCCGGCCGTCGGCGCCGTACTTGCCGAGCCTCGGCCCCAGCAGCAACGCACCGGCGAGCGCAGCCAGCGCGCCCTGGTAGTGGACGACCGTCGAGCCCGCGAAGTCCTGCATCCCGAGCGCGAAGAGCCAGCCGTCCGGATGCCAGATCCAGTGCGAGACGACCGAGTAGACGAGGACGAAGACGACGCCGAAGGCGAAGTAGACCCAGAGCTTCGTCCGCTCTGCCATCGCACCCCAGACGATCGCGAGCGAGACGCCCGCGAAGACGACCTGGAACATGTACGCGCCGGAGGCCGGAATCGTCGAGAACCACGAAAACGGCTCCGCCCCGATCGCGAGCAGCGTGTCGGCGTCGGGCAGGAAGCCGGAGCCGCCGACGAGGCCGTTGCCGCCGTCGCCGAACGCGATCCCGAAGCCGACGAGGTAGTAGACCACCGCGGCGAGCGCGAACGTGAGCACGTTCTTGGCCGCCACGTGGCCGACGTTCTTCATCCGCGTCAGCCCGGCCTCGAGGAACGCGAAGCCGGCTTGCATGAACATGACGAGGATCGCGGCGACGACCACCCAGATCGTCGAGGCGGCGATCGCGAGGTCGCGGTTGCTCACGCGACCACCTCTTCGAGCGGCCGGCCCGTGCGGTTGTGCGTGACGCTCCAGACCGGGGTCGTCCAGACGATCCCGTCTCCCGACTCGTGCCCGGTGCGCGCCGCCGCGACGATCGCCTCGACGATCTCGTCGGCCCGCTCGCCGTCGACGACGAAGATCAGCAGCGCCTTCGGCAGGAACCGCGACTCGAAGACGCGGCCCCGGTACTCGTGCGTGATCCCGGGCTGGGCGCCGTGCCCGACCGCTTCGAGCACCGTGACGCCGACGTGCCCGGTGCGCTCGGTGACGGCGTCCATCACCTCCTCGACCTTCTCGCGCACGACGACCGCCTCGATCTTGATCAACGCCGCCTCCTAGCAGTCGTAGTAGAGGCCGAATTCGGCCGGGTGGGGGCGGAGCCGAACGACGTCGACCTCGTGCTCGCGCTTCCAGTCGATCCACGTCCGGATCAGGTCCTCGGTGAAGACGCCGCCCCGGAGCAGGAAGGCATGGTCGGCCTCGAGCGCGTCGAGTGCTTCGGCGAGCGAGCCCGGCACCTGCGGCACGTCATGGCCCTCTTCTTCGAAGAGGTCGTAGTCGGCCGGCGCGCCCGGGTCGAGTCCGCGCTCGATCCCGTCGATGCCGGCCATCATCATCGCCGAAAAGGCGAGGTAGGGGTTCGCGGCCGCGTCGGGGCAGCGGAACTCGATCCGCTTCGCCTTGGGCGAATCGGAGTACATCGGGATTCGGATGCAGGCCGAGCGGTTGCGCTGCGAGTAGACGAGATTCACCGGCGCCTCGTAGCCGGGCACGAGCCGGCGGTACGAGTTCGTCGTCGGCGCGCAGAACGCGAGCAGCGCGGGCGCGTGCTCGAGCAGGCCGCCGACGTAGGCGCGGGCGAGCTGCGAGAGCCCGGCGTAGCCCGACTTGTCCGCCATCAGCGGCGTCCCCTCCTTCCAGAGGGACTGGTGGCAGTGCATCCCGGAGCCGTTGTCGCCGAAGATCGGCTTCGGCATGAACGTGACCGACTTGCCGTGCGCGTGCGCCACGTTCTTGACCACGTACTTGTAGGTCATGACCTGGTCGGCCATCCGGGTCAGGCTCTGGAAGCGAAGGTCGATCTCGCACTGGCCGCCCGAGGCGACCTCGTGGTGGTGGAACTCGCACGGGATCCCGAGCCGCTCCAGTGTCAGCACCATCGCGGTGCGCAGGTCGTGCAGCGAATCGTGCGGCGCGGTCGGGAAGTAGCCCTCCTTCGGCCGCGACGTGTAGCCGAGGCCGGGCCTGCCCGAGTTCCAGTAGCCCTCGCTCGAATCGACCGAGTAGTGGGCCGCGTTCGGCCCGAGCTCGTAGCTCACCTCGTCGAAGACGAAGAACTCGCACTCAGGGCCGACGAAGCACGTGTCCGCGATCCCGGTCTGCCGCAGGTACTCCTCGGCGCGCTTCGCAACCTGGCGCGGGTCGCGCGAATAGCCCTCGCGCGTGATCGGATCGGCGATCTCGCAGATCAGCGAGAGCGTCGGCGCCTCGGTGCCCGGATCGAGGATCGCCGAGCTCGGATCGGGCATCAGCAGCATGTCCGACTCGGAGATCCCCTGCCACCCGCGGATCGAGGAACCGTCAAAGCCGAGCCCGTCCTCGAACGCGTCGGCGCCGAATGCCCGCAGCGGCAGCGTCATGTGCTGCCACGTGCCGAGCAGGTCGCAGAACTTGAGATCCACCATCGAGACGCGCGTCTCGGCGGCCCACTCGAGCGCCTCGCGGGCGTCGGGCAGCGTCTCCCCGCTGCCGTTCACGTGATTGCTCATCAGGTAGTGCCTGTCTTCTTCGAGCTCCGACATCCCCCGCTCCCTTCCGTTGGACCACAAAAAAAGCGCCCGCAGCTCGGTGAGCTGCGAGGCGCCATAGCCTCGGATCCGCCTTCGGCGGCGGAACCTGTTCGCACCGTAGCATCGTCGGGGGATGGATTCCAGTCGGGCGAGAACGCTGACGCTGGTCGCCACGATCCTCGGCTCCGGGATCGCCCTCCTCGACTCGACCGTGGTCAACGTCGCCCTGCCGGCGATCCAGGACGACCTCGGCGGCGGCCTCGCCGGACAGCAGTGGGTGGTGAACGCGTACCTGCTGACGCTCGGCTCGCTGATCCTGGTCGGCGGCTCGCTGGGCGATCTCTACGGCGAGCGGCGCATCTTCGCCCTCGGCGTCGGTCTCTTCGGTCTCGCCTCGGTCTTCTGTGCGCTCGCGCCCACCATCGAGCTGCTCGTCGTGGCGCGCGCGATCCAGGGGGCGACGAGCGCGCTCCTGACGCCCGCCTCGCTGGCGCTGATCGCGATCACCTACGAGGACGAGAAGGAGCGCGGCGCAGCGATCGGGACCTGGACGGCGTGGGGCGGCATCGCAACCGTGATCGGGCCGCTCGCGGGAGGCGTGCTCGTCGACGCGGGGTCGTGGCGGTGGATCTTCGCGGTCAACATCCCGTTCGTCCTCCTGACTCTGGCGTTGATCGCCTACGCGGTCGAGCCCGACCGGCGGCGCGAGGGGCCAAAGCGGCGACTCGACCTCGTCGGCGCCCTCCTCGCGGCGCTCGGCCTCGCCGCCCCCGTGTTCGCCCTCGTCCAGCAGCCGGAGCGCGGCTGGAGCGACCCGGTCGTGATCGGCGGCCTTGCTGCCGGAGCGCTCCTGCTCGGGCTCTTCGTGCTCTGGGAGCGGCGCGCATCCGACCCGATGCTGCCGCTCGCACTCTTCCGCCGTCGCAACTTCACGTTCGCGAACGTGGAGACGCTGCTCGTCTACGCCGCGCTTTCGTCGCTCTTCTTCTTCCTGACGATCTTTCTGCAGCAGGTGGCGGGCTGGTCGGCGCTCGAGAGCGGGCTCGCCGGGTTGCCGGTGACAGTGCTGATGTTCGTGCTCTCGCGCCGGTTCGGCGCGCTCTCTGCCCGGTATGGGCCGCGGCTCTTCATGGGTGGCGGGCCGCTCGTGGGGGCGGTCGGGGTGCTCTTGCTCGCCCGGCTCGACGCAGACGTGAGCTACGTCCCGGACGTGCTGCCGGCGATGGTCCTGTTCGGGCTCGGGCTGGCGATCACAGTCGCGCCGCTGACGACGACGGTGATGTCGGATGCCCACCGAGGTGACAGCGGCATCGCCTCCGGGGTCAACAACGCCGTCGCCCGTGTGGCGGGGCTGCTCGGGATCGCGGCCGTCGGCGTCGCGGTCGCCGGCCGCTCGGGCGCCGAGCTCGACCTCGCGGGCTACCGAATCGGGATGGTGCTGACGGCCGTCCTCGTCGCAGCGGGCGGCGTCGTCGGCCTCGTCGGGATCCGAAATCCCGCTGGCGCGCGGCGGGAGCCGCTGGTATCGTCGCCCTCGTGAGACTCCTCACCCACATCTAGGACACCCGTTGCCGCGGCCCGCCGTAGTAGCGGGCGTCGCGTGCTGTGTTCTGGAGTTTCTGTGAGCGATAGGAGTTTTCGAATGTCCGAGGTCATCGAATTGCATCGTCCGTCACCTGCCGTGGAGGTCTACGACCTCCGCAAGGAGTTCTCGCGCCGCGACAAGAAGGCGGGCCGGTTCGCGCGCAAGAAGCGGGCGGCGCTGCAGGGCGTCACGTTCACGATGGAGCGGGGGGAGTGCGTTGCGATCCTGGGCCAGAACGGCTCCGGGAAGTCGACGCTCGTGCGGCTGCTCTCGACGTTGCTCTTCCACGACGGGGGCAGCGCGCACGTCTTCGGGCACGATGTCTTCACCGACCCGCGCCCCGTCCGCAAGCTCGTCAATCGCGTCTCCGTCGAGGCCAGCTTCTTCAAGAAGATGTCGGCCGGCGAGAACCTGCACTACGCGGCGCGCTACTACGGGATGGGCCCACGGGAGACGCGGGCGAAGATCCCGGACATCCTGTCGAAGGTCGGCTTCCCGGCCGATCGGCGGACCGAGCCGATGGAGAACCTCTCGCGCGGGATGCAGCAGAAGGTGGCGCTCGCGCGGGCGCTGCTCACCTCGCCGGTGCTGCTCCTCCTCGACGAGCCGACGACGGGTCTCGACCCGCGCTCGAAGCTCGAGGTGCAGGACTTCATCCGTTCGGTGCGCACGTCGCACGACTCGACGATCCTGCTCTGCACGCACGACCTGGCCGAGGCGGAGGCCCTGGCCGACCGCGTCGGGATCCTCGACCGCGGTGAGCTCCTGTTCCTCGAGACCGTGCCCGAGGTGCTCGAGCGCTTCGGCGTGCAGACGCTCGAGCAGGCGTTCTTCGCCGCCACCGGGCGGAAGTTCGAGATGGAGACGGACGACGACGACGAGGACCGGGAGGTGTTTGCATGAGAGCCGCGGCCTCAACGCTGCGCGCCGAGCTGATCGGGCTCGGCGGCGTCGTCGAGCGCAACGTCTACCT
>DATMEO010000063.1:0-46363 GCA_035556515.1 Gaiellaceae bacterium | reverse complement strand
CTGCCGTCCGGGTTCGGCTTCGCTCTCGCGCTCGATCCGGGCGATCCCGATCGCGCGTTCGTGATCCCGGAGGAGGGCGCCGAGAACCGCGTCACCTGCGACGGCAGGCTCGGGATCTACGCGACGGCGGACGCAGGCGCGAGCTGGCGGCTGATCGTGGCCGAGGAGCCGGCGTGGGCTGCGGTTCTCCGCGAAGCGATGAGCCAGGACGACCAGGCGGTCTACGCCGGCACGCAGAGCGGCCACGTCTACGCGCTCCGCCACGACGAGGTGGTCGAGGCGGCGCGGCACCTGCCCCCGATCCTCTCGGTCGAAGCTTCGACGTGGCAGTAGTCCTGCTGCCGGGGCTGCTCGCGACCGAGGCCGGCGGCACGAAGGAGTTCGACGTCGAGGCGGCGACGGTCGGCGACGCGCTCCGCGCGCTGCCGGTCGCAGACCTCGTGCTCGACGAGCGCGGCGAGGTGCGGTCGCTCGTCCATGTCTACGTCGACGGCGAGCGCGCCCGCGACCTCACGGCCGCGGTCGGCGCGGCGACGCGTATCCGCATCGTCGCCGCGATCGCCGGCGGCGCCTAGGAGGCTCCCTAGTAACAGTCTGTTACTAGGCCGGAGCGGAGCTCTCGCTGCGGATGCGATCGGCCTTGTAACAGTCTGTTACTTAGCTCTTGCCGACCTCGGTCGGGATCCCGGTGATCTCGCCGTCGGCGATCTGCTGCTTGATCTCGTCCACCTTCTCGACGTCCTCCTGCGGGACGTCGGCGCTGACCTTGCCGAGCCCGACGCCGTCCTCCTTGAGCCCGAAGGTCGCGTTGCCGCCACCCTTCCAGCTGCCGTCCTGAACGGCCTTGATCGTCAGGAACACGGCTGCGTCAACGCCCTTCTGGGCGCTCGTGAGGATGTGCGAGCCGAGGAAGGACTGGTCGGCATCGACGCCGATCCCCCACCTGTCGCGCTCGCCGGCCGCGTTGAGCGCGCCGAGGCCGCAGCCGCCGGCGACCTGGAAGACAACGTTCGAGCCGCGTGCAATCTGATTCAGCGCCAGCTCCTTGCACTTCGCCTGGTCGTCCCAGTCCTGCGAGTAGTCGTGGATGAGCGTGATCCCCGGCGCGGCCTTCTCGGCTCCGGCGAAGTAGCCGGCGATGAAACGGTCGACGGGCGGCTCCTTCATCCCGCCGACGGCGCTGATCACGTCCTTCCCGTCGCGGCGCTGCTCCTCGAGCCCGGCGAGGTAGCCGACGAGGTAGCCGACCTCCTCCTCGCGGAAGAGCAGCCCCTGGACGTTGGCGGGCGTGCCTGGCACGAAGGCCTGGTCGACGTCGATGATCGCGAAGTTCGTCTCGGGATACTTCTGCGCCACTTTCCCGATCGCATCGCCCTGGGCGAAGCCGACGCCGATCACGAGGTCGTAGCCGCTGCGCGCGAGCGAGGTCATGTTCGGGATGTAGTCGGCCGCGGTGGCGGACTCGACAACGCGTCCCTCGACTCCCAGCTCCTCTTCGGCACGCGTGACGCCGCCGAACGCGAGCTCGTTGAAGCCGTTGTCGTCGAGCTGACCGCGATCGACGACCAGGCCGACGCTGATCGGCGGCGTGTCGGCGATCACGGCCGTCGTCGTGCCCTCGGTCGATTCGTCGTCCGAGCCGCACCCTGCGGCGAGCACGAGGACGGAGAGCAGGAGCGCGAATGGAGTCAAGCGGCGCATGGTCAAGGCCTTTCCACTAAGGTTTTCGACTGTGAGGCAGAAACCTCGGCACGATCCTACCACAGCGCCGGAGCAGGTCGTCCTCGCCGCGGTGCTGCAGGTGCGCGGGCGTCGGTTGCACGCACTGCTCTGGCAGCGGGCGCGCGAGCCCTTCAGCGGCGCCTGGGCGCTGCCGGGCGGGACGCTGGCGGCCGACGAGACGCTCGACGGCTCGATCCGCCGCCAGCTTGCCGCGAAGGTCGACGTCCGCGAGCTCGCCCACCTCGAGCAGCTCGGCACGTGGAGCGAGCCCGGCCGGCACCCGAGTCACCGGGAGCTCGCGACGGCGTTCCTCGGGCTCGTGCCGGCGGACGTCGATCCGGAGCTGCCGGGCGATACCGCCTGGCACGCGGTCGACGACCTGCCGGCGCTCGCGTTCGACCACGCCGAAGTCGTGATCGCGGCCCGGGAGCGCCTCCGCGGCAAGCTCTCGTATACGAACGTCGGCTTCGCGCTCGCGCCCACTGTGTTCACGCTCTCCGAGCTACGTGACCTCTATACGGCTGCGCTCGGCCACGACGTCTCGTCAACGAACCTCAAGCGCGTGCTCCTCCGCCGCGACGTGCTCGAGCCGACCGGCTCACGGCGCGAGCCGGGGCGCACGGGCGGGCGCCCGGCCGAGGTCTATCGCTTCCGCAGCCGCCGGCTCGAGATCACGGATCCGTTCGCCGCGCTGCGGCCTCCCTCGTAGGCGGCATCCCCGTTTCGGGTGACGGTGAACGCGCCGATCCGTGAGGCCGCCAGAGCGTGAGCGTGGATACGGACGCTGGCCCGGTTGGACGACGACAGAGACAGATGTTCCGTCGGTTTGCGGCAACCGTGGCAATCACGCTCGTCCTCCCCGCCACTGCACTTGCAGGGGGAGGCAACTACGCGTTCGACGGCGCCACACCCGCCGAGCGCGCCACCGTCCGCGCCGCGCTGAATGCGAGCGCCTTCGACTGGGACATCGTCCCCCAGCGTGTGACGATCCACGTCGGCGAGGTCGGAGCCTCGCATGCGCGTCCCGGTCACATCTGGCTCGACCGAGGGCTGCTCGCCGCCGGCCGCTTCGCCTGGGCGACCGTGATGGACGAGTACGCGCACCAGGTCGACTTCACCGTCCTCGACCCGCTGCGCCGTTCGATCCTGCAGCAGCGGCTGGGAGCGAGCGCCTGGTGCTACGAGATCTCCGGCCTCGCCCACGGCTCCTACGGCTGCGAGCGCTTCTCGTCGATGGTCGCCTGGGCCTACTGGCCCTCGAAGGAGAGCTCGTACCGTCCTGAGTCGCCCGCCGACGAGTCGGCCGCGATGCCCGCGCACGAGTTCCGGCAGCTGCTCTCCGCACTCGTCGGCGTGCCGAGCTCCCTGAAGAAGAGTCGATAACCCTGTCGCGGCTAGGCGATCAGCGACTGCCGCAGGGCGGTCGCCACCGCCTGCGTGCGCGTGTCGGCGTCCAGCTTCGCCATCGCCTTGCGCACGTGCGTCCGCACCGTCTCGGGCGAGATGAAGAGGTTCTTGCCGATCTCCTCGTTCGACATCCCGTCGGCCAGCAGGCGGAGCACGTCCCGCTCGCGCTGGGTCAGGTTCAGCGTCTTGTCCGTCGCCGCCGAGCTGGAGAGCACGCCGGCGAGCACCGGATCGACGTAGGTGCGGCCGGACGCGACGAGCTCGACCGCGCGCACGACCTCGGCGAGCGGAGCCTCCTTGAGCACGAACCCGCGGGCACCGGCGTCGAGAGCCTCCGTCAGGAGCGCCCGGTCGCCGAACGCGGTGTAGAGGATGACGGCCGTGTCCGGTGCGGAGCGGGCGACGAGCCGCGCAACCTCGATGCCCGACTGGCCGGGCATGCGCAGGTCGAGGATCGCCACCGTCGGCTTCCGCAACTCGATCTGCTCGAGCGCGTCGCTGCCGTCACGGGCCCGCCCGGCGATCTCGATCCCGTGCTCCGAGAGCACGTCCGCCACCGCCTCGACGACCGCGGGATGATCGTCCGCCACGAGCACGGAGGTCACGGTGGCCCGGTCAGTCAAGGGAATCTAGGATCCTTTCGCCTGGAGAGCGAGAGCGTCTGGAGGAGCATGAGAGGTCTGCGGCCTTCACCAACTGTGCGAATCGGGCGCCGATGCGCGTGGGGATCATAGAGCCAGTGTCGTACGGCACCGACGACACTCGCGCGCTCGCGACCTTGGGCCGTCTGACCCGCGGCGCCCTGCACGAGCTCTCGAACCCTCTCGTCGCCCTGCTCGGCTCGGCCGAGCTCGCGCTCGGCGAGGCGGAGCCGGGCACGAAGCTGCACGATCGGATCTCGCTGACGCAGCGAACGGGCGCCGAGGTCGTCGAGATCGTGCGGGCGCTGCAGTCCTTCATCCGGCTCCAGTCGGAGCCGCCCGAGCAGCTCTCCGTCGGCGCTGCCGCCGGCGACGCGATCGCGCTCGTCACGCGCGTGCTGCCGACCCACGACGTCGAGCTCCGCTCGAGCGGGGACGCAACCATCGTCGCCCGCCCGGGCGAGATCCGGCGGCGGCTCGTCGAGCTGCTGCTGGACGCGCTCGACGCCCCGGGCCGCGGCCCGCTCGTCGAGCTCGTCGTCGCCGACGGCCTGGTCACCGCGACCGGAGGCGGGGAGCTGCGGCTGTGAGCAAGATCTTGGTCGTCGACGACGAGTCGTCGGTGCGCAACCTCGCCGTCGAGATCCTGCGCCGCAGCGGCTACCGGCCGCAAGGCGTCGCCTCCGCCACGCACGCACTCGAGGCGCTCGACCGGCATTCGTTCGACCTCGTCGTCAGCGACGTCGTCATGCCCGAGATGACGGGCGTCGAGCTCCTCTACGAGCTGCGGGCGCGCCGACCTGAGCTGCCGGTCGTACTGATGACGGGTGGCTCCCCGGACCCTGAGCGGACGACGAATGCGCTGCGGGCCGGCGCGACCGAGCTGCTCCACAAGCCCTTCTCGCAGGACGAGCTCCGGGCCGCGGTAGCGACGGCGCTCGACCGCAGCTAGGTTCGGAGCCGCTCGCCCCTCGGGTCGTAGAGCGGCTCGGCAGCGACCTCGCCTCCCACCCACTCCCCGAAGATCTCGACCTCGACAGGCGTGCCCGGAGCCGTGCTCGTGGCCGGCAGGTACGCGTAGGCGATCGACCGCCCGACCGTGTAGCCGAAGCCGCCGCTCGTGACGCGGCCGACGAGCGCGCCGTCGACACGGACGGGCTCCGAGCCGAGCGCGACCGCGTGAGCGTCGGCGAGCGTCAGGCAGGCAAGTCGCCGCTCCGGCTCGGGCCGCGCCAGCAGGGCGTCCTTGCCGAGGAACTCCTTGTCGCGCTTGACCGCGAAGCCGAGCCCGGCCTCGTCGGGCGTGTCGTCGGCCGTGATGTCCGAGCCCCAAACGCGATAGCCCTTTTCGAGCCGGAGCGAGTCGATCGCCCTGTAGCCGCCGGCCATGAGGCCGTGCTCGCGTCCCGCCTCCCAGATCGTGTCCCACAGCCGGAGGCCGAACTCGGACGGGCAGTAGAGCTCCCAGCCGAGCTCGCCGACGTAGGTGACGCGAAGCGCAAGACACGGAACCGGGCCGACCGCAAGCTCGCGCGCCCGCATGTACGGGAAGTCGAGCGGGTCGCTCGTGAGCGGCCCGAGGATCTCACGGCTGGCCGGGCCCCAGATCCCGATGCAGGCGTGCTTCGAGGTGACGTCGTCGACCGTGACCGAGCCGTCGTCGGGTGCGTGCTGGCGGATCCAGGCGAGGTCATGCCGGCCGAAGGCGGTCCCGGTCACGATCCGGAAGCGGTCGTCGGCGAGCCGCGTCACCGTGAAGTCGCACTCGATCCCGCCCTTCGCGTTCAGCATCTGCGTGTACGTGATCGCGCCGACGTCGCGGGCGACGCGGTTGTCGCAGAGCCACTCGAGCAGGTCGGCCGCGCCCGGCCCGGCGACCTCGATCTTGGCGAACGACGACTCGTCGAAGAGCGCCGCGGCCTCGCGGCATGCGGCGTGCTCGGCGCCGATCGCCGGCGACCAGTGACGGCCGGCCCAGCCTCGCGGGCGCAGCCTCTCGTCACCACGGGCCGCATTCGGCTCGAACCAGTTCGCGCGCTCCCAGCCGGACTTCTCGCCGAAGGCGGCGCCGAGCTCCTGCAGGCGCGGGTACGCGGGCGAGAGCCGCAGCGGGCGCCCGGCCCGGCGCTCGTGGCCCGGATACTTGACGTCGTAGTAGGTCGAGTAGACCTCGGTCGTGCGGGCGAGCGTGTAGGCGGGGCTCGTGTACGCGGCGCCGAAGCGGCGCGAGTCCATGTGCCAGACGTCGAGGCTCGGCGTCCCCTCGACGATCCACTCGGCGACGAGCTTGCCCATCCCGCCGGCGCCGGCAAGGCCGTGCGCGCAGAACCCGGCCGCGACCCAGAAGCCGCGCACGTCGGTGGGCCCGAGGATGAACTCGCCGTCCGGCGTGAACGCCTCCGGGCCGTTGATCAGCCGCACCACCTCCATCTCCTCGAGTGCGGGGACACGGCGGATCGCGTTCTCCAGCAGCGGCTCGAAGCGGGGCCAGTCCTCCTCCAGGAGCTTGCTGTTGAAGTCGGGCGGAATCCCGTCGAGCGACCACGGCGCCGGATCCCGCTCGTAGCCGCCCATGATCAGGCCGCCCGACTCGGGGCGGAAGTAGACCAGGAGCGTGGGATCGCGCATCGTCGGCATGTCGAGTGGCAGCTCGGCCGGGCGCGTGACCAGGTACTCGTGGGCCATCGACACGATCGGCACGGTCACGCCTGCGAGCCGCCCGAGCTCCGCCGCGAACATGCCGCCCGCGTTGACGACGACGTCGGCCTCGATCTCCCCCTTGTCGGTGACGACCCCGACGACCTGCCCCTGCTCGACCGGGATCGCCGTCACGCGCGTGTTCGTCGCGATCTCGGCGCCGCCGCGCCGGGCGCCCTCGGCCAGGGCGAACGTGAGCTGAGAAGGGTCGATGTAGCCGTCGGTCGGGAGATAGGCGGCGCCGAGAACACCATCCGTCGTCATCGGCGGGAAGAGCTCCTGAGCGTCGGTGGCGGAGATCAGCTCGAGAGGGAGACCGAACGTCTTCGCCCAGCCCGCCTGGCGGGCGATCTCCTCGAGCCGCTCGGGAGACGAGGCGAGCCGCAGCGAGCCGACCTCGCGCCAGCCGGTCTCGAGCCCGACTTCCTCGCCGATCGTGCGGTAGAGGTCGACGCTCGCCATCATCATCCGCGTCAGCGAGAGCGAGCTCCGCAGCTGGCCGACGAGACCCGCCGAGTGGAACGTCGAGCCTGACGTGAGGTCGGCGCGCTCGACGAGGACGACATCGTCCCAGCCGAGCCGGGTCAGCCAGTAGAGGATCGAGCAGCCGCCGACCCCGCCTCCGATCACCACCGCACGCGCTCGCGTCCGCATCCGGAGGAAGGTAAACCGTCAGGATGTGGGCGTGATCGTCGACTGCGCCGTGTACGGCGAGGGCCACCGTCTCGAACGCCACCGCGAGGTCACCGGCGTTCGCGCGGAGGCTGCCGCGGCCCGCGGCTTCGCATGGGTCGGGCTGGTCGAGCCGACCATGCAGGAGTTCGATGCCATCCGGCGCGAGTTCGACCTGCACGAGCTCGCGGTCGAGGACGCCGTCGGCGCCCACCAGCGGCCGAAGCTCGAGATCTACGGCGACACGCTCTTCCTCGTCCTGAAGACGGTTCGGTATCTCGAGGCGGAGGAGCGCCTCGAGATCGGAGAGGTGATGGTCTTCGTCGGCACCGACTTCGTGATCACCGTGCGCCACGGCGAGGCGGGCGGGCTCGGCGACGTGCGCGAGCAGCTGGAGCAGCAGCAGGAGCTGCTCGCGATCGGCCCGGGTGCCGCACTCCACGCGATCGTCGATCGGATCGTCGACGCGTACACGCTCGTCGCGGAGAGCATCCACGAGGCCATCGACGAGGTCGAGGCGGACGTCTTCTCGCCGCAGAGCCCGAGCCCGGTCGAGCGTATCTACCGGCTGCGCCGCGAGGCGCTCGAGTTCAGCCGCGCCGCAGGCCCGCTCCGTCCGGCGCTTCGCGAGCTGACGGCGCCCGGCGTCCCCAACATCGATCCGCAGCTGATCCCGTACCTCCGCGACGTGGCCGACAACGCCGACCGGGTCGGCGACCAGGTGGACGGCTTCGGCACGCTCCTCGCCGGCGCGCTCCAGGCGACGCTGACCCAGGTGAGCGTGCGCCAGAACGAGGACATGCGCCGGATCTCCGCCTGGGTCGCGATCATCGCCGTGCCGACGGCGGTGGCGGGCATCTACGGGATGAACTTCGAGCACATGCCCGAGCTGGAATGGCGCTTCGGCTACCCAGCGGTGCTGCTGCTGATCCTCGCCGTGTGCACCGGCCTCTACGTGCGCTTCCGCCGCGTCGGGTGGCTCTAGCGAACCGGTCGGGGAGGATGCGCGTAAAACGAGGTTGACACCGACCGGAAGGAGCTCCCGTGAACCGTCGCCACCTCACGCTCGCGATCCTGCTACTCGTGCTCGGCCTTGCTCTGGCCGGTTGCGGCGGCGATGACGACGACGGCGGCGAGGCCGCCGCCACGACCGAGGCGACCACCGGTGGCGACACCGGCGGCGGCGACACCGGCGGCACCGCCGGCGGCGGTACGACGCTGAACGGCAGCGTCGGCCCGGGGTTCACGATCAGCCTCGACGGGACCGACGGGATCACCGCCGGCGGCTACACGATCGCCGTCAACGACCAGTCCTCCGAGCACAACTTCCACCTCACCGGCCCGGGCGGCGTCGACGTCGCCACGGATGTCTCGGACGAGGGCGAGGAGTCGTTCGACGTGACGCTCGAGCCGGGCGAGTACACGTTCGTCTGCGATCCACACGCGAGCCAGATGAACGGGAGCTTCACCGTCGGCTGAGCCGCGCCGTCAAGGCGTATCCCGCGGCTGCCGATAACCGTTCTCGTGACGATGAACACGACGCTCAAGATCGTCGCGACCGTCTCGGTGCTCGCGCACGCGGCGGCGGCTGCGGCTGTTCTGCTCCCCAAGCGCTAACCGAGCGCTCGCCGGAACGTGCGCTCGGCGGCGGTTCGCTCGAGCCGCTCGAAATGCTGCTCCGCGTAGGCGCGGAAATCGAAGTCGAGGTCCGAGAGGGCCTGCTGGACGACGCCCCACATCGCCTCGCGGAAGTCGGACATGAAGCGCATCAGCGTCAATGCCCGCTGGTGCTCGGGGGTGACGCCACCGAAGTAGGCGTGCAGTAGCTCGGTCGTGTCGGCCGCGGGCAGGCCGTTGTTGACGGCGAAGTTCGCGAGATCGAAGTAGACGTCGCCCATTCCCGCGTATTCCCAGTCGACGATCCGAATCCGGGTGCCGTCGTCGATGAAGTTCGCGGTCAGGAGGTCGTTGTGGCACGGACGCTCGGGCACGGGCCCGCGGGCGCGCTCGACCTGTGCCGCGAGCTCGCGCGCGCGCTCGAAGGCGGCCGGAACGGCGATCCCGTGCACGGCGGCGGTCGCGGCGTAGGCCTCGACGACGCGGAAGGGATCGAAGCGCGCCGGAATCGGCGGCCCACCGTGGATCGCGCGCAGCGCCCGCGCGACCCGCCGGAGCGGCTCGGGCTCCCGGATCGCCTCCGGGATCACGACCGCGCCTTCGATGAAGCGCGTGACGAGGTAGCCCTCGGGCTCGACGAACGCGATCACCTCCGGGCCGACGCCGACGGCCGCAGCGGCGAGCGAAGCCTCGTGCTCGGCGCGGCGGTCGATCCCGAGCAGCTCCGTGTCGCGGCCGCCGATCCGGAGCACGTACACGCCCCCGTCGACCGACACCTTGAAGTTGCGGTTCGTGATCCCACCGCCCAGCGTCTCGATCTCGGCGCTGCGGCCGGGCCAGACCCGCTCGACCATCTCCTCGACCCCGGGCATCTGGGCTCGATCCTAAACGGCTAGAACAGGCGGATCAGCGCGGCCGCGCCGGCGGCGACCACCATCACGGCGAGCAGCGGCGCCCGCAGCCAGACGGCGACGGCCCCTGCCGCGACGCCCGCAAGTCGCTCGTCGAAGACGAGCTCGCGGTCGCCGCCGACCGTCTGCGTGACGACGAGGGCGGCGAGCATCGCCGGCGCGAGCACCTCGACGACGGAGGCGACGCGAGGCGGCAGTTCTCGCTTCCCGAGCAGGACGGGGCCTGACGCCTTGAAGAGGATCGTCGCCGCGCCGACGACGGCGATCACGATCCAGCTCATCGTCGCAGCCCGATCAGAGCGGCGAGGCTGGCGGCGACGATCGGCACGCCGGGCGGCGCGAGGGGGAGCAGCACGAGCGTGATCAGTGCCGCGACGGCGGCGGTCAGCAAGGCGGTGCGCGTACGCAGGTACGGCGCGAGCAGCGCGAGGAAGAGCGCCGGAAAGGCGGCGTCGAGCCCGATCGCGTCCGGATCGAGGAGGTCGCCTGCGATCGTCCCGAGGGCCGTTCCGCCGACCCAGATCACGTAGAGCAGGAGTCCAGCCCCGATCAGGATCCCGTACTCGAAGCGGCCGCTCCGCCCTGCGAGCGCCCACGACTCGTCGACGATCAGCTGCGCCGCGAAGAAGCGGCGGCGGCGCGAGCCGGGGAAGATGGGCGCGACCGCGATGCTGAGCGGGACGTAGCGGGCGTTCAAGAGCAGCGCCGCGACGATCGCGGCCGCCGCGCCGCCGGCGTCGTCCAGGATCGAGGCGGCGGCGAACTGCGCCGAGCCTGCGAAGGTCGTCCCCGACATGAGCACGGCCTGCAGCGAGCTCAGCCCCGCGTCGAGCGCGAGCACGCCGAACGCGGCGCCGAAGAGCAGCGGCGCGAGGGCGAGAGCCAGTGCCGCCCGGACGCCGTCGCGGATGCGGGCGGGCTCCATGACCCGACGCTACCGCGAGAGGTGCGGGTGGGAGCGGCCGAGCCGCTCCCACCCGCGATCGATCTACGGAAGCCGCGTGATCCGGTTCTGCGGCCCCGGCGAGACGCCGGGAGGCGAGTTGGCGTCCACGTACGCGACGAGCGCGTCGAGGTCGATGTCGCCGCCGAGCGGGTTCGTGCACGTCGTGAAGACGCTGTAGCCGTCACCACCGGTGGCGAGGAAGTTGTTCATCGCCACGCGGTAGTTCGTGAGCGCGCTGATCGCAACGCCGTTGATCTTGATCGAGGCGATGTCGACCCTGCTGCCGGCCGGCGCGGAGGCCGTGTAGGTGTACCGGAGGCTGTCCGACACCTGCAGGATCCCGTTGCCGCCGGTGAACTGCTGCTCGAGCAGGGCGTCGATCTGCGCGCCCGTACACGTCAGCACGGTCATCACGTTGCTGAACGGCTGCACGGCGAAGAGCTCGCCGTACGTGACCTGGCCGGGCGCCTCGCCGCCGGCCGAGTTGGCGAAGAACAGCCCGCCTTGGCGAATGCCGCCCGCGTTCATGAAGGCCACCACGGCGCCGCCCTTCTCGGGAGCCGAGGTCGCGGCGAGCTGTGCGTCGGCGATCACGTCGCCCGCCGCCGACTCGCCGGCGGTGTTGTTGACCGACGTGATGTCCGCCGTGATGTTGCCGACGATCCGGTTCGCGAGCGGAGCCACGAGCGTCTTGTACTTGTCGACGAGCGCGGTCAGGTCCGGCGCCTTGGCGACGCCGCGATCGACAGCGACGTTGTTGACCTTCGCCGCGACGACGTCCTTCGACGCCCGGCTGATGGTCAGGTCGATGTCGGTGACGATGCGGCCGTTCGCCGCCGCTCCCGTGACGATCTTGCTACCCATCTTGCAGTTGATCGCCCAGTTCGTGTGCCCCGTGACGACGACGTCGATCTCGTCGCTCATCCGTTCGACGATCGGAGGCAGGACGCCGCCGATCCCGGTGCACTCGTTGATGCGGCCGACGCCGCCGCCGGCGCCGTTGCCGGGCACCGTGGTCGTGCCGCCCTCGTGCAGCAGCACGATGATCGTCTCGACGTTCTGCCTCTTCAGCTCGGCGACCGCCGCATTCGCGATGTCCGCCTCGTCGTGGAAGTCGACCGTCGACACCGCGGTCGGCGTCACGATGAGCGGCGTCGTCTCGGTCGTCATGCCGATGATCCCGACCTTGACGCCGTCGAAGTGGTGGATCTTGTACGGCGCGAAGATCGGCTCGCCGCTGTCCTTGTAGGTGACGTTCGCGGCGAGGAAGTCGAACGACGCCCCGTCGAACCCGTCGCCGCCGAAGCAGCCCTCGACCGGGTGACAGCCGCCGTTCTGCATGCGCAGCAGCTCGTCGATTCCCTCGTCGAACTCGTGGTTGCCGACGCCGTTGTAGTCGAGGCCCATCAGGTTGAACGCCTCGATCGTCGGCTCGTCGTGGAAGATCGCCGACGTCAGCGGCGTCGCCCCGATCAGGTCGCCCGCGGACACGAACAGCGTGTTCGGGTTCGTGGCCCGGAGCTGCCGCACGTGCGTCGCGAGGAAGTCGACGCCGCCGAACTCGGGCGTGCCGGACGGCCCCAGCCGGCCGGCGGAGCCGGTCGGCGGCTCGAGCGCGCCGTGGAAGTCGTTCAGACCCAGGATCTGGATCTCGGTCGTCTGCGCCTTCTCCGCCGCCCGCGGCGACGGGTCGCCGGCCGCACCGGCGATCGGCGCTACGGCGATCGCGACCGCGAGGGTCACGAGCGCCAGCACTGTCTTTTTCATCTTCATCCCCTTCTCCACCCCTTGTCCCATTGGTTGCCTACAGAGCTCCGGCGAGACGGATCAACGTTGCCGCCTCCGTCGCCGTCATGGACTTTCCGGACTGTGCTTCGACTTGGTTCACGAAGGCCTTCAGGTCGGTCACGCCGGTGCGAGCCCTCTTCGCCTCGGCCGCGTCGAGCTTGTCGCAGAGCGAGTCGGCGACGTCTTGCTTGTCGACGTAAACCCGCACGAGGTCGCAGAGGCTGTCGAAGGTGACCACGACTGCGACCGTCGCCCGGTACTCGGTGACGCCGCCGTCGTCGTCGCGGACCTTGCCGCCGACACTCCGCGTCCCGACATCGTCGGTCGGGCAAGAGGCGGTGCTCGAGGCCGAGAACGCCCCGTAGCCGCTGCCGCAGTCGAACGCGTACGTGAGGCCCGGCCGGTCGGCCGGAGCTGCATCGGTCGCGTTCGTGAGCGAGAGCTCGATCGGGAAGCCGGCGAACACCGACGCAGGTGCGTTGAAGCTCGCCGTCGGCGCGACGTTCGTCACGTTCACGGTCGCGTCGTCGATCGTGCTGAGCGCGCCGTCGCTGACGCGCACGCGGATCGTCCGGCTCGCCGGCCCGTCGATCAGCGCCGCCGAGAAGCTCGCGGTCTGACCGGTCGCGTCGTCGAACTCGCCGTCGTTGTCGAGATCCCACGCGTACGTGAGCGTGTCGCCGTCGGCGTCGCCGCCGGTTGCGGCGATCGTGACCGAGCTGCCCTCGGCGACCGTGTACGGCCCGCCGGCGTCGGCCGTCGGCGCGTGGTTCATCTGCAGGCCGATGATCACCGGGTCATGGTCGGACGAACGGTACGGGCCTGGGTCGTAGAGCGTGCTGACGTGACCGGCCGACTTGAAGTTCGTGTTGTAGTCGAGCACGGTCGGCTCGTCCGGATTGATGTGCCACTCCGTGACACCTGTGACCTGGCTTGCGATCGACGCAGTGCCGAGCGCGTGGTCGAGGTAACCGGACTCGCCGTTGAACACGTACGAGTAGGCGGTCAGGCCGTTGAACTGCTTCACGAGGTTCGTGAAGCCGCCCGCCTCGAGCTCCTGGATCGGCGTCTCGAACGTGTACGAGTTGAGGTCGCCGATGATCAGGAAGTCGGGATCGCCGCTCCCCGTCGGGTCGCCGACAAGCCAGTCGGCGAGCGCCGCAGCGGCCGCGGTGCGCGTGCCGTTGCAGTTCCCGCCTCCGGTATCAGGCTGGTCGTCCGGCGCTCCGCCGCAGGCCGAGCCCTTCGACTTCAGGTGGTTCACCGCGACGGTGATCACCTGGCCCGAGCTGACGTGTCGGAACGTCTGCGCGAGAGTCGGGCGGTTTCGCGTGTCGATGAACCGAGGATCGTCGGCGGTCGTGAGGATGTCCCAGTCGCCGACCGGGGCCACGGCAGCCGGCTGGTAGATCAAGGCGACCTTGATCGCGTCTGTGCCGATCACGCCGGTGTCGATGTACGCATAGGTGCCCGGCGCCGTCGCAGCATTGAGCGCGGCAACGAGCTCGGCGAGCGAGTTGCCGGGCCCGCCGTCGTTCTCGATCTCCATCAGCCCGACGATGTCACCATCGATCGCCTTCAGCGCCGAGACGATCTTCGCCTCCTGGCGGTCGAACTCGAACTGGTTCTCGGCGCCGCGGCAGCGGTCGCCGCAGCCGAAGTCGTTGAAGTAGTTGAGGACGTTGAACGACGCGACCTTCAGGTTGCCGCCGACGTCGCCCGGAGCGGGCGTCCGCATGTTCGTCCCGATGAAGTCGACCGCGCCGACCGGCTGGATCCGGTAGTTGCCGAAGCGGAAGTCCATCACGCCGTCGAGGCCATTAAGCGTGTCGCCGACGCGCAACGTGTTCGTCGCCGACAGGCCGCCCTGCGGGTACCGCGTCGGGTCGTTGTTCTGGGTATTGCTGGCGTCGTCGAGGATGATCCGGCTCCGGGCGTTCTGCGCCGCCACGGCCTGGGCGGGCGCGCCCGGGAGCGCGACCGCGGTCGTGTTGTAGAGCCGCCCGGCGCCGGAGAGGCTGACCTCGCCGAACCGGCCGAGGTTGAAGACCTCGGTCGCCGTCAGCGTCTGGGCGTAGCTGACCAGCATGCCTTCGAAGCTCTCGTGGTCGTCGACGGTCGCGACCGGCAAGGTCACAGATGTCGCCGGCACCGACCCGGTCCCGCACTTCACGGGAGCGGAGACGGACGAAAGCTGCGTCAAAGCGAAGCTCTCGCCAGCAGTGCCGCGAACACGCACGATCTCGCCCAGGCTGACGTTGTCGACGCCCACGCCGCTGAACACGAAGATCCCTTCCGAGGTCTGCGGGTCGGTGTCGGCGTCGGCTGCTTCCTCCTGCACGTAATAGCCGTCGAACTGGCCGGCACCCTGAACGTCGGCGACGACGACGCCTTCGATCGTGACCTGGGTGTTGGCGAACAGCGTGGCGGGGCCACTGCCCTGGACGACGTGGATGCGCGTCGCCGGCTCGCCGCAGTTGCCGACCGGGTCGGGCGGCGGAGGCTCACAAGCATTCGTCGTGCCCGGCGTGATCGCCTTGATCGCGAAGTCGGCGTTGTTGTTGTCGGTGTCGACGCCGTCGGCGCAGCGGGAGAGACCGATGCCGGCCTCGCTGTTCGAGTCGGCTGCGGCGGTGCCGGTTCCCTCCGTCGAGCCGGCCGTGTCGCCCTCGTAGCTGAGCGCGTCGACCGTCGCACCTGCGAGTAGGAGGCGGATCCCGTCCGGCGACCCGTTCTGGATCCGGTCCGTGTTCGGATCGACATCGAGATCGCAATTCGCGACAGTGGCCGCGTTGGCGCAGATGACGAAGTAGTCGCCGCCGGCGAGGCTGAACGCCGGCAGGTCGAACGTGCCGTAGACCACGCCGCCGCTGCCGTTGACGAGCTCGACGACGTATGGATCGAGGTTGACCGCGGCGGTGGAGGTGTTCTTGAGCTCGAGGTACTCGGCGCCGTCGGTGCCCACCTGGTCGTAGTCGACCTCGTTGATCACGACCTTCGGGCCGGCACAAACGTTGGTCCCACCCGGCGTAATCGCTCGCAGCGAGAAGTCGACGTTGTTGGCGTCCGTGTCGTTGCCGTCGGGACAGCGGGACAGGCCCTCGTCCGCCAGGTCCTCGAGACCAACACCTGAGCCCTCGGTCGCGCCCGCGGTGTTGCCTTCATAGCTGAGTGCGTCGACGGTCGTGCCCGCCAGCACCAGCCGCAGCCCGTCGGGCGCGCCGTTCTGGATCAGGTTCGAGTCGGGCGTCACGTTGAGATCGCAGTTCGCCGTCGTCGCTGTGTCCGCGCAGATGACGAAATAGTCGCCGCCGGCGAGGCTGACCGCCGGGAGATCGAAGGTGGCGTAGACCGCGCCGCCGCTGCCGTTCACGAGCTCGACGGAGTATGGATCGAGGTTGACCGCGACGGCAGCGGTGTTCTTCAGCTCGAGGAACTCCGCGGTGTCGGTGCCGGGCTGGTCGTAGTCGACCTCGTTGATGACCACCTTCGGGCCCGCGCAGACATTCGCAGCGCCGGGCGAGCTGGTGCGAAGCGAGAAGTCGGTGTTGTTGACGTCGGAGTCGGCGCCGTCGGGGCAGCGCGAGATGCTCTCGTCTGCTGCGGCTGCCGTGTCCACGAGGTCGACGCCGCTGCCCTCAACGTTCCCGGTCGTATCGCCCTCGTAGCTGACGGTGTCGAGGACGATGACCGGGTCGAAGCCCGTCACGAGCCTCAGTGCGTCAGGGGCGCCGTTCTGGATCAAGTCGTCCGGGCCGCCGTCGAAATCGCAGTTCGCAACCGTCGCTGTGTTCGCGCAAACGACGTAGTAGTCGCCTGCGGCGAGGCTGACGGGCGGAAGATCAACGGTGCGGTACAGAGCGTTGCCGCCCGAGGCACCATTGATCAGCTCGACGCGGTAATCGTCGAGGTTGATGGCGCTACCGGAGACATTCTTGAGCTCGAAGAACTCAGCCGTGTCGAGGCCCGGCTGGTCGTAGTCGACCTCGTTGATCACGAGCGACGTCGACGCGGCGGAGCCGATCGATCCGAAGCTCAAGACGCCGAAAGCGATGACGAGCATCGCGACGACGCGCGGTAGCGATACGCCCCCTGTTGCCCCACGCGGCCGCAGACGAAGATGAGTCACCCGAGCTCCTCCCCAGTTAGTCGTGCTCTCCCCAATAACGGTTACGGCTCCCCTGCCGCCGTTCCCCCGGGCAGGACTCTAGTGGGTAAGTCCGGAAACGCCAAGCCGCGATTCGACTTCGTCACCAGTCATAGGCATACTTCGAGACGTCCCGACGACGAAGGAGGTGCGAACACATGTCAAAGCTTGCCCCCTTCGCCTTCAGAGCTCCGCGGCTCTAGACACGTCGGCAATCCTCCGGCAGCTCCCTGAGTCGCGCAGGCGCGCCACGCGCAGCCTGCTCACCCCACCCACTTTCGCTCAAGGAGCCTCGCTTGTACGCATTGCACGACTTCGGCTGGACTGACAGCCACACAATCGAGTTCGAACCACATGCCGCGGACGGCCTCCTGCCCGCGCGCGTCGCCGCACAGCACCGCGGCGCTTACGTTCTCTTCTCGGAGCTCGGGGAGCTGCGGGCCGACACCGCCGGCCGGCTCTCCCACGAGGCGAACGGCGCAGGTGATCTTCCGGCCGTCGGCGACTGGGTCGCGATCGCCGCCCGACCCGACGAGGGAGCGGCGACGATCCAGCACGTCTTCGCCCGGCGGACCAAGTTCTCACGCAAGGTGGCCCTCGACGCCGCCGAGGAGCAGGTGCTCGCGGCGAACGTCGACGCCGTCTTCATCGTCATGTCGCTGAACGAGGACTTCAACCTCCGCCGGCTCGAGCGCTACATCACGATGGCATGGGAGAGCGGCGCCCAGCCCGTGATCGTGCTGACGAAGACCGATCTCTGCCCGGACTGGGAGCTCCGTGTGCTCGAGGTCGAGGCGATCGCCTTCGGCGTCCCGGTGCACGCGATCTCGAACATCTCCGGCGAAGGGCTCGACCTCGTTCGCGCACACTTGGTCCCGGGCCGAACGGTCGCCCTCCTCGGCTCGTCGGGCGTCGGCAAGTCGACGCTCGTGAACACGTTTGCCGGCGAGGAGTTGCTCGCGACCCAGGAGATCCGCGAGGACGACGGTGAAGGCCGCCATACGACCACGCACCGCCAGCTGGTGCTGCTGCCCGGCGGCGGGCTCGTGCTGGACACGCCCGGGATGCGGGAGCTCCAGCTCTGGGAGTCCTCTGACGGGATCGCGGAGACGTTCTCGGACGTCGAGGAGCTCGCAGCGCGGTGCCGCTTCTCCGACTGTGCACATCGAACCGAGCCGGGCTGCGCCGTGCAGGCGGCGATCGAGGACGGGACGCTGCCGTTCGCACGCTGGGCCAGCTACAAGAAGCTGCAGCGGGAGCTGGCGCACCTCGAGCGCCGGCTCGACAAGCGCCTCCAGGCCGAGGAGCGGAAGCGCTGGGCGAAGGCCGGCGCGCAAGGCCGCGCGAACATGCGCGCCAAGGGACGCCGTTGAGAGCGCGTTTCGAAACTGAGGGCTGATCAGCCGGCGAGGTTCATGTCTCCTGGAGTCGGCCGTCTCGTGAACGACCAGTCCGCCGCCGCGTCGTCGGTGTCGGATCCGCTCGGAAGCCGCGCGAGCGAGCCGGTGACGACGTCGGAGTCTGAGACCGACGCTGGCAGCGGCGTTCCCTCGACGAGGCTGTAGGCGAACGAGCCGATCAGCGCGTGCTCGATCGCTCCCTCGTACGAGAGGGCGTCGAGCACGACCTGGTCGACGGTGTCGAACAGCGCCACGCCGTCGGGCGCGCCGTTGTCCGCGTCGACCGGCACGACTCGGAACGCGCCGGCGAGAACGGCGCCGCTGAGCGGGATCGTGTCGTACTCGGCCGCGGTCTCCCCGTCGACGAGCACGAGGGCGAGCCCGCCGAGATCGGCGGTGCCGCGACCCGCGTTGAAGAGCTCGACGAAGCCTGTTGTGTCGGTTCCGACCTGGTCGTAGTCGATCTCGTTCACGATCAGCCCGGGTGCGGCGTCTGGATCGACCTGCGCCCGGCAGCTGAGCGTGACGGCGCCGCTCGGATCGGTGCGCACGCCGAGCGTGCCGACCGAGCCCGCTGCCGTGGTGCACGTCGTCCCGGCCAGTGCGTCGACCGAGACCGGTCCCGCAGGACCCTGGGGACCGGTCGCTCCTGTCTGTCCACGCGGCCCGGCGGGACCGACAGCGCCGGCGGCGCCAGGAGCGCCGGTCGGGCCGGCGGCGCCTGCGGGACCTGCCGGCCCCGCGACACCGCGCACGTTCCACTGAAGCGGCTGCTCGTCGCCCTTGCAGAATGCGCCCGCCGCGGGCACGCGGAGCGTCCCGGTCGACTTGCTCCTGCAGGCGTTGATCACGTCGTCCGCGAGCAGCACCCTCACCCCCGCGCCCGCAGCACCGGCCACGAGCGCGAGGATGACGACGGAGAGAACGCAGATTCGCAGGCGGCGCGTGCGACGTCGGTCAGCCGACATTTGCGGCCCCCTGGGTGACGGTCGCCGTGAAGGCCCAGTCTGTGGCCGCGTCGTTCGTGTCGCTGCCGTTCGGGATCCGCGCGAGCGAGCCTGCGACGGTGTTCGAGTCCGCCGTCGCGGCCGGCAGGAGCGTGCCCTCGACGAGGTTGTAGGTCGCGGTGCCGATCGTCGCCGCCTCGATTGCCCCTTCGTAGGAGAGCGCGTCGAGCAGGCCGCCGTCTGCACCGATCAGCGCAGCGCCGTCCGGCGCGCCGTTCTGGGCGTCGACCTCGACCGCAAGGTACGCACCGGCGGCGAGCGTGCCGGTGAGCGCGCGGCGCAGGTACTCGTTGCCGGTACCGCCGTCGACGAGTACCAGCACGACACCGGTGAGGTCGGCCGGACCGTCGCCAGCGTTGAAGATCTCGACGAAGCCGCCGCTGTCGGCACCGACCTGGTCGTAGTCGATCTCGTTCAGCACGAGCCCGGCTTCCCCGGGCGGAGGCGGTGGCGAGCCTTCCTCCTCGCACGTCAGCACGATCGCGCCGTCGACCTCGGTCTCGACGGAAACCGCACCCTGCGTCGCCGTGCTGGTGGTGCACGGGATCCCGTTCAATGCCTCGATCGCCGCGAGCGTCCCGCCCGGGCCGGGAGGACCTGCCGGACCGGCCGGCCCCGCCGAGCCTGCGGGCCCCGGCTCGCCGCGCGGACCGGGCTCACCGTTCGCACCGGCAGGCCCGGCTGCGCCGTCCTTGCCGTCGGCGCCCGCTGGACCGGCCGGGCCTGCCGGCCCCTTGACGTTCCAGCTCAGCGCCTGCTCCGAGCGCTTGCAGGCCTTGCCGGCTGAGGGCACCAGCAGAATCCCGGACTTGTGCCGGCAAGCCTTGATCACGCCGTCGGCGAGGGTTGCGTCGAGCCCTGCGGTGGCGCCGCCGACGGTGAGCGCAAGCGCGGTCACGCCGAGCGCGACGGCGCGCAATGTCAGCCTTCGGATCCGTGTCGTCATCGTTCCTCCTCGTGAGCTGGGAGGAGTCGTGATAGCCGTGGCAGTCGAGCCTGCCTAGTGTCCGAAACGGCCCGCACCGGCCGGAAAAGACAGTTCTGCGCGCCAATTTCCACACACTCGACACACTTCCGTGATCGAGCTCCGCTTCCACGTCCCCGATCCGCGCCGCCGTCTCGCCGCCGTCCGCCTCGCCCACCAGCTGCGCGAGCGGCTGCCGCACGAGCTGACCCGAAACGGCCGTGCCTGGGAGCTGAGGGCCGCGGCGCCCGACGTCGCGCGGTTCGAGTATCAGCTCGAGCTGATCGACCGCAACGGCGGCAGCGAATGGATCCTCGACCCCGGAAATCCCAAGCGCGCGTCGGGTCCCTGGGGCGACAAGTCGGTGTGGGAGGAGCCCCGTTATGAGCCGCCCGAATGGGTCGACGAGGAGCCCGTCGGCGAGCCGAAGCCGGTCACGATCGCCAGCCGCATCCTCAAAGCCGAGCTGCCCGCGCTGATCTGGGCCCATCCCGACGCGACCGAGCGGAGCCCGCTGCTCGTCGCCCACGACGGGCCCGAGTACGTCGAGCACTCGGCGCTGTTGACCTATCTCGGGCAGTTGCCCCCGCTCCGCGCTGCGCTGATCGGGCCGGTCGACCGGAACGAGATCTACTCCGCCTCGGCGCGCTACTCGCGGGCGCTCGCCGAGGAGATCATCCCCCAGCTTCCGGCTGCTCCGGCCCGGATCGGGCTCGGCGCCAGCCTCGGCGCGCTCTCCCTCTTCCACACGCACCGCCGCCACCCGGAGAGCTTCGACGCCCTCTTCCTCCAGTCGGGCAGCTTTTTCCGCCGGGCCGAGAGCTACGAGAAGCGCTTTCCGCGCTACGAGCGGATCGCGCGCTTCGTCGGCGGCGTCCACCGCAACCGTCCCGAGCGGACGATCCCGATCGTGCTCGCCTGCGGCACCGTCGAGCAGAACCTGGCCGCGAACCGCGCGCTCGAGGAGTCGCTCCGCGCACGCGGCTACGACGCCCGTTTGCACGAGTTCCGCGACGGCCACAATTGGGTCGCATGGCGCGACTCCTTCCATCCGCAGCTGCTGCGGCTCCTGCAGAGGCTCTGACCTGACCAGGCGCCACGTCTCGCTCTACTCGCCCGCGATCGGCGCCGAGGGTCGCGTGATCGCCTACGGCCACTGGGGCCGGCCGCTGCTCGCCTTCCCCTCGCAGGAAGGACCGGCCTGGCAGTACGAGGAGCGCGGGATGATCGACGCGATCGGCGGGCCGATCGAGGACGGGCGCGTCAAGGTCTACACCGTCGACAGCTTCGACTCCGGCAGTTGGTACCGCGCCGGGCTCGCGCTCGAGGAGCGCGCGCAGCTGCACGGCCGCTACGAGGACTGGATCCTGAACCAGGTCGTCCCCTTCGTCCAAGCCGACTCGAACACGGACGAGATCATCGTCACCGGCGTCAGCTTCGGCGCCTACCACGCCGCCAACTTCGCGCTTCGCCACGCGCACGTGTTCTCGCTCGCGATCTGCCAGAGCGGCGTCTACGACGTCTCGGTCGTGGCAGGCGGCCAGCAGGGGGCAGAGCGCGGCGACGCCGTCTACTTCAACAATCCGGGCGACTACGTCCATCATCTCGGCGGCGACCACCTCGACTGGCTCCGCGGCCACGTCAACCTGCTCCTGATCTCGGGCCAGGGGATGTGGGAGGACACGACGGGCGCGCTCGAGAGCACGCGACGCTTCGCCGGGCTCCTCGGCGAGAAGGGGATCCGGCACGAGCTCGATCTCTGGGGGCACGACTCGGCGCACGACTGGCCCGCGTGGCGCGCTCAGATCGCGCATCATCTGCCCCGGTTTCTGTGAGCAGCCGTCGTCACCTGATCGGGCTCCTGCTCGGCACCGAGGAGGACTGGCCGCGCGCGTTCGAGCACTTGCTCGCCCAGGTCGGCTCGATCGAGCACGGCGGCGAGACGCACGAGCTGACCAGCGAGCGGATCATGAACGAGCCCTTCGACCTGCGCTCGAAGCCGCGCTACTCGCTCGTGATCGACCGGCTCGGCTGGTGGTACACAGTGCCGCGCGAGTGGCTGAAGAAGGTCTCGCTGATGGACGACGTCTACCTACTCAACAACCCGTTCACCTTCCAGGCGATGGAGAAGCACTCCGCCTACTGCGCGATGATGCGGCTCGGGCTGAACGTGCCGGAGACGTGGCTGATCCCCCATAAGAGCCCGCCGGCGAACGAGCGCTTCCAGCCGACCGCCGAGCGCTACAACGCTCCCTTCGACCTTGAGCAGATCGCGGCGCAGGTCGGCTACCCGCTCTACATGAAGCCGTTCGACGGCGGCCAGTGGGTCGGCGTGACGCGGATCAAGGACGCGGGCCAGTTGAACGCCGTCTACGACACCTCCGGCGAGCGGTTGATGCACCTGCAGGCATCGGTCGAGGACTTCGACGTCTTCGCCCGCAGCCTCTCAATTGGGGCCGAGACGATGGTGATGCACTTCGAGCCCGACCGGCCGATGTACGACCGCTACCAGGTCGACCACGACTTCCTCTCCCCGGAGACCGGCGACGAGGTCGTCACGATCAGCCGGCTCGTGAATGCGTTCTTCCGCTGGGAGTTCAACTCCTGCGAGACGATCGTGAAGGACGGCGTCGCCTCGCCGATCGACTACGCGAACGCGTCCCCGGACGTCGCGCTGACGAGCCTGCACTACTACTTCCCGTGGGCGATCCGTGCGCTCGTCCGCTGGACGGCGTTCTGCGCGGCGACCGGGCGGAAGATGCGGATCAACCAGACGACGCGCGACTACTTCGACGTCGGCGACCGCGACGACCTCAGCTACGAGGAAAAGCTGGCCGAGTACCGGCGGCTGGCCGACGGCTACTTCCAGGTCGCCGCCTACGACGAGTTCTGCGCCACGGCGCTGGCGCATCTGGACGAAATCCTCGTCGACTGGGTCGAGGGGCCTGGCTTCGACGGCCTGCTCGTCGACACGGTCACGTCGACCTTCCCGCAGCACGAGCACGAGCACTTCGTCGCCCACTACCGCGGCCTCCTCGCCGCCTGGGCGAAGGATCAACGCGCCGCAGCGGCGTGACCGAGGACACGCTCGAGCGAACCCAGGTCGTCCCCGTCGCGATCGAGGAGGCATTCGCGTTCTTCGCCGACCCGCGCAATCTGGAGCGAATCACGCCGCCCTGGCTCCGCTTCCGGATCGTCGAGGCGCCGGACGAGCTCGCGATCGGCGCGAGGCTCCGCTACCGGCTCACCCTCTTCGGGATCCCGATCCGCTGGCGCACGGAGATCGTCGCGTGGAATCCGCCGCGCGGCTTCGTCGACGTGCAGCGGCGCGGCCCGTTCCTGCTCTGGGAGCACACGCACCGCCTGACACCGGTCGCAGGCGGAACGGAGATCTACGACCACGTCGGTTACCGGCTCTTCCTCGGCCCGCTCGGCGCGCTCGTCCGCCGGCTGCTCGTCCGCGGCTGGGTGGAGGGGATCTTCGACTACCGCGCCGGCGAAGTGCCGAGGCTGCTCAGGGAAGCGCCCTCCGCGCAGCCTCGTCGAACGGCGTGAGCTCGAACGGCAGCAGCCCGCGGATCCGCTCCTCACGCGCGATCGTCGGGTTACGCAGCCCTTCGACGAGCGGCCGCGCGACGGATGCGTTGACGGGCGTGACGAGGTTGAGCCAGAGCGAGGAGAGATACGGCGTCAGCACCGCCACCTCGACGATCAGCGGCTTGCGCCCGAGCAGGCCCGCGATCCGCTCGATCATCTGCCGGTAGGACATCACCTCGGGCCCACCGGTGTCGTAGCCCTCGCCGTACGCGGCTTCGTTGCCGCAGACGCCCGCGAGGTAGCGGGCGACGTCGTCGAGGGCGATCGGCTGGGTCGGCGTCGAGACCCAGCTAGGCGTGATCATCACCGGCAGCCGCTTCACGAGGCTGAGGATCGTCTCGAACGCGGCGCTGCCCTCGCCGACGATCATCGCGGCGCGCAGCGTCGTCACCGGCACCCCGGCGAACGCCAGCCGCTCGCCGGTTTTGCGGCGGCTGCGCAGGTGCGGTGACGCATCGGGGTCGTCCGCGCCGAGGCCGCCCAGGTAAACGATCTGCTGCACGCCCGCGCGGGACGATTCGCGCGCGCCAGGAGCGGCAGCAGCGCCAACCGCCTGCCAGTACGTGACGCCGAGCGTGCGGGCTCCCGCCTCCGATGCCTCGACTACCGGCTCCGGGACGAGCACCCGCTGCGCGACTCGACGCCGCCCGACTCGAGCACGCGTTCGTTCGTCTCCCAGCCCCTCAAGCGGCCCGGATGTTCCTCATCTGTGGACAAAGGGTAGACAAAAGATCGTAGTCAATCCGAGGGAGGAACATGACTCGCATCGAGGAGTCGATCGAGGTCGAGGTACCCGTCGAGACGGCGTACAACCAGTGGACGCAGTTCGAGCAGTTCCCGAGCTTCATGGAGGGGATCGAGCAGGTGAGGCAGGTGGACGACACGCACCTCCGCTGGACGGCGGAGGTCGGCGGCAAGCGCGAGGAGTGGGACGCCGAGATCACCGAGCAGCACCCCGATCACCGCGTCGCCTGGACCGCCACGAGCGGTAAGGGCAACGCCGGCGTCGTCACCTTCCATCGCATCGACGACGCGCAGACGCGCGTGATGGTGCAGATGGATTGGGAGCCCGAGGGCGTGACCGAGAAGATCGGCGCGACACTCGGGATGGACAGCCGCCGCGTCCAGGGCGACCTACAGCGCTTCAAGGAACTGATCGAGGCACAGGGCTCCGAGTCCGGCGCCTGGCGCGGCGAGGTCGAGAATTCGACCGACTGACCGCGATCTGCGTGCCGCACTGGCGGGACTGACGGCGGCGGCCACGTGGGCCGCCGCCGAGCCGGCGCTGCGGCGCGTCTTCGGGACGCCCTACTCGGACGTCCGCCTGCTCGGAGCGCCGGTCTCACGCCGGCACTGGCGCCTCGCCGGCACTGCGATCCACCTCGCAAACGGCGCCGTGGTGGGCGTCGTATTCCGGCGTCTCAGCCTGCGCGGCTGGAAGGCGGGGATCGCCGTCGCCCAACTCGAGAGCGCGGCGCTCTGGCCGGGCATGGTGGCCGTCGACCGCTTCCATCCGGATCGCCGCAGCGGCGCGTGGCCGCGGCTGCTGCTGAACCCGCGCGTCTTCGGCCAAGAGGTCGTGGCGCATGCGATCTTCGGGATCGTGCTGGGCCTGCTCGTGCGTGATTAGAGCCGGGGTTTCTGCCTGGCTGGCGCTGGCGGCGTGGAGCTGGGCCGACCGGTGATCGTCAGCTCTTCTTCGGCGGCCTCCGCTTCGCCGTCCGCCTCGGCGGCTTGACGTCGAGGATCTTCGCGGCGGCGTCCATGTTGCTCTTCGCGGACCTGAGCGCCCGCTCGACGCCGACACGGCCGGCTCTCGACGCCACGTCCGTGACCACGGCGGTCGAGATGTCGGCAACGACGCGCTCGTCCGGCTGCGGAAACTCCTCTCGCAAGCCGACGAGCGCGGCGCCGAACCCGATGTCCAGCAGCGGGGCGGCGTCGAACCACGGGACGCCGTCGAACGCGCGGCGGTTCCGCGGCACGTCGGGCAACCACGGGTCGAGCTCGCGCACGAGCTGAGGGAACGCCGGGTAGAACACGAGGTCGAGGATGAGACGGATGCTCTGGCACTGACCCGCGAAGCGGCCGAGGACGTCCCGCGCATGCTTGCCGATGATCACGAAGATCCTCGGCTCCACGTCTGCGACGCGCAGGTCGGTCGTCGAGAGGACGGCCTCCATGACCCGATCGGTCCAGAGCAGGCGCCAGATCATCCGGGTGTTCATGCACGCGATCCGCTCCGGGCGCGCCAGCCAGACGGCGATGTTCCGGTAGTAGGCCCTCACCTCCTCGAGGTGCGCCTGCCCTGAGACCGAGTACAGGAACCCCCAGTACTTCGGGTCGAGTCCCGACACCCCGCGATCGCCGACCAGGTTGACGTTCACGAAGTGGTGCCAGGTCGCGTCGGTCACGACCCGTCCGATTCCAGCCCGGTGGCCGTCGTACGCGCAGATCCCACCGAAGCTGTGCGGCTCGGTCGGGTCCTTGAAGTCCGAGGTCGTCCCCGACAGGACGGTCGAAGTCGAGATCACCTCGGGCGTCGGCTTCGGCCCGCCGCCGACAGCGTTCGGATACTCCGCTCCGAGCGGCCCGCCGAAGTTGAGCGAGAGCCCCGTATCCGGCGGCTCGATGCACTCGCCCTCGTGCGGGTGGTCCGGCATGACCGCGATCGTGCCCTTGGGCCCGCAGAGCAGCGGGTGCGGGAAGCTGAACCGGAAGAAGCCGCGCGTGCGCTCGTAACGGCGCGGCAGGACGACCTGCGGCGTGTCGTCGGACTGGTCGTTGAACTGGGAGCCCCCGCTGCTGCCGATGCGGTTCGTGTCGTTCCGGCGCTCGCCCGTCATGCTGACCTCGTCGTCGGCGAGCTGCGCCGACGTGCTCTGCCAGAGCCGCATGTTCCGGACGCGCGGCACCTCGGCGCAGAGGAAGCGACCAAGAGCGCCGTGGTCGCCGGTGGCGAAGAGGCCCCCGCCGGCGTTGACGAACTCCGTCAGCGCCCGCAACTCCGTGTCGGCGAGGCGGGTCGTCGGGTAGGCGGTCCCGTCCGCCGCAGTCCCGCGCCCGAAGAAGCTCTGGGCGATGCCGAAGAGCCAGACCTCGTCGTACATCCCGGCGGCGAAGTGGTCGGTGTCGTCGAACTTCAGCTGTGTGATCCGGCGGACGATGCGGGGCTCGCCGTCCATCATCTGCGTGGCGGCGGCGGCTCCGATGTGGCCCAGCGTGATCCGGAAGCGGGCGTAGCCGCCCGGCATGTCCAGCAGCGTCCGGACGAAGGTCGTCAGGCCGAAGCCGTCCTCGGAGAAGTCCAGGCCGTCGGCGACGACGAGGACCCTCACATCGCAGGGCCGGAAGAATGGCCAGAAGATTCCCGGGTTTAGGTCGAGCTCGTGGACGAACTTGCGCTTGATGTCGACCAGCCGCTGGTTCTCGTCGATCAGCAGACCAAGGTGAGGAGCCATCTCGTTCCCCTTTCGCGGAAACCCGGTGGGCGGTCACGAAGGCTCGGACGTCGCAGCGGGCGCGGGATCACCCGGGACGTCTCGCGAGATGGCACGCTCCAGCTCGTGGCGCCGCAGTAACGAGTCGGCTTTGCTTCCGCCATACAAGCCTCCTTCGAGGCCTTCGTTACATGGCTCGAGCGTCTCACCGCCGTCGCCCATTGTCAAGCGTTGTGGCGCGGAGCGGGCTAGGCGACGAGCCGCGCCGCTGGTAGCGGCAGGCGGAGCACGAAGCGGGCGCCCTCGCCGGGTGCCGACTCGACCTCGACCGTGCCGACGTGCGCCTCCGCGATCTGCCGCACGATCGCGAGCCCCAGCCCGCTGCCACCGCCCGGCCGGCTGCGCGCATCGTCGGTGCGCCAGAAGCGGTCGAAAATCGACGCCTGATGCTCCGCCGCGATCCCGGGCCCGTCGTCGGCGACGGCGAGCCACGCGCGCCCGTCCTCCTCCCCGTGGGCGAGCACGACCCGCGACTCGGCCACCCGAACCGCGTTGTCGAGCAGGTTCGTCACCGCCCGCTTGAGCACGTCGCGGTCGCCCAGCACCGGCCCCGACGCCGCAGTCTCGACCTCGATCGCGATCCCTCGTGCCGCGGCCGCCGCCGCAAACTCCTCGCGCGCGTCCTCGAGCAGGGCCCCGAGCGAGACGGGCTCGCGGCCGGATGCCGGCGCGTCCAGGCGGGCGAGCGCGAGCAGGTCGTCGGTGAGCCGCGCCATCCGGTCGATCGCACGCTTGATCACCGCCGCGGCCGTGGCACGGCTCTCGTCGGTCGCCTGGGCGTCGGTGAGGGCGAGGTCGAGGTTCGCCTTGATGATCGCGAGCGGCGTCCGCAGCTCGTGCGAAGCGTCGGCGACGAACCGCCGCTGTGACGCGAAGGCGAGATCGAGCCGGGCGAGCATCGAGTCGAACGTGTCCGCAAGCCGCTTCAGCTCGTCGTCGGGCCCGGCGAGCTCGATGCGGCGCGAGAGCTCCCGCGCCTGGATCTCGCGCGCCACGCTCGTGATGTGCGCGATCGGCGTGAGCACTCGCCCGGCAATCACCCAGCCGACCGCGAGGCTCGCCACAAAGAGCGCAGCGAGCGCGGCGAGCGAGAAGGTGCGGAGGTTGCGCAGCGTCCGCTCGTTCACCTGATGCTCGAAAGCCTGGGCGTCGACGAGCGTGCGCTCCTCGGTCTGGCTGCCGTCGTTGACCGGCACCCGCTCGATGACGACGGTCTGCGAGACCGGCTCGTTCCGAAGGCTGAGCGAGAGGCCGAAGTAGAGGCCGGCGACGAGGATCGCGGCCACGCCGAAGAGGACGCCGGAGTAGAGCAGCGTCAGGCGAACGCGGATCGAGCGCATGAACGCCCTCACGTTCCTGAGCCCGGCTCCGCCGGGCGTGAGCGGAAGGCGGTCAGAGGCGTGAGGCTCACGCGTTGTCCCGTAGCCGGTAACCCGCGCCCTGGACGGTCTCGATCGGGTTGCCGGAGAGCTTCCGACGCAGCGTCATCACCGTCACGCGCACAGTCCGCGTCAGCGGGTTCGCGTTCTCGTCCCAGACATGGGTGAGCAGGTCGAACTCGGACAGCGCCTCGCCGGGGCGGGTCATGAAGTAGCGGAGGAGCGCGAACTCCTTCGGCGTCAGCTGCAACAGCTCGCCGTTCTGGGTCGCCTCGTGCCGGGCCGGGTCGAGCTCGAGCGAGCCGACCTGAAGCGGCGCGGGGCCGCCGTCGCCGTTCCGCCGCAGCAGCGCCCGCGCCCGCGCGGCGAGCTCGCCCAGCTCGAACGGCTTGACCAGATAGTCGTCCGCCCCGTCGTCGAGCCCCGCGATCCGGTCCTCGACGCCGCCGCGCGCGGTCAGCATCAGGATCCGCGGCTGCGGCGCACCGTCCGCGCGCGGCTCCTCACGGATCGCGCGGCAGACCTCCCGCCCGCCGAGCTCCGGCAGGTTGAGGTCGAGGCAGATCAGGTCGTAGGGATAGACGCGCGCCTTCAAGAGAGCCTCGTCGCCCGCGTGGGCGAGATCGACGGCATAGCCCTCGCGGCGAAGGCCGGCGGCGATCGCGTCGGCCAGGTCCTGCTCGTCCTCGACGACAAGCACGCGCACGGTGCCGCACATCCTAGTCGCGGCGGACAATGACGCCCTCAAGCGATTCGCCGCAGGGCGTATCACCAAAGGTGAGTGAGAGCATGCGCTGTTCACTACATCGGTCCAGAAGGCGCTCGACCTGCTGGCGGCCGACGAGGTGGTCGCGCGCGAGCGGGCGGGCGCCTACCGGATCGGCGAGCCGTTCCTCGCCGACTGGATCCTCCGCTCGGGAACGTAACCGGGCCTTTATCCACGCTTTATCCCGCGATTGCTTGACTTGCGGCACGTAACCGCGAGCAAGGAGCATGCCGTGAGCGAGACGACCGTAGAGGAGCAGCGCGAGCTGCTCGAGCAGGCGCTCTTCGAGATCAAGCGGGTGATCGCCGGACAGGACGGGATGCTCGAGCGCGTGCTCGTCTGCCTGCTCGCTGGCGGGCATCTCCTGATCGAAGGCGTCCCCGGCCTCGCCAAGACGCTGACGATCAAGACCACCGCTCAGGTGCTCGGCGGCAGCTTCCAGCGGATCCAGTTCACGCCCGACCTCGTCCCCTCAGACCTCGTCGGGACCAGGGTCTTCCGCCCCAGCTCGGCCGACTTCGACACCGAGCTCGGTCCCGTCTTCTGCAACTTCCTGCTCGCGGACGAGATCAACAGGGCGCCGGCGAAAGTGCAGTCGGCCCTGCTCGAGGTGATGCAGGAGCGGCAGGTGACGATCGGCCACGAGACGCACGCGGTGCCGTCGCCCTTCCTCGTGATGGCGACGCAGAACCCGATCGAGTCGGAGGGCACCTACCCGCTGCCCGAAGCGCAGGTCGACCGCTTCATGCTCAAGATCCTCGTCGGCTACCCCGAGCACGACGAGGAGCTGACGGTCGTCCAGCGCTCGCTCGTCGCGGCGCCCGAGCTTCGGCGCGTGCTCGAGCTGGAGCGGCTGCGCGAGCTGCAGGACGCCGCGGCCGCGATCTACGTCGATCCGGGGATCATCAGCTACACGGTCCAGCTCGCGACCGCGACCCGCGATCCGGGCGCCTACGGGCTCGCCGACCTGGCGCCGTTCATCTCCTTCGGCGCCAGCCCGCGCGGGCCGATCAGCCTCGTCCAGTCGGCCCGGGCGCTCGCGTTCCTGCGCGGACGCGACTACGTCGTCGCCCAGGACGTCGACTCGCTCGCGAAGGACGCGCTCCGCCACCGGCTCGTCCTCAGCTACCAGGCGCTCGCCGAGCAGGTCGACGCCGACCGGATCCTCGACGCCGTGCTCGAGAAGGTGACCGCGCCGGAACTGGAGGTCGGCAGGAGGGAGACCGCCGCTTGACGACGGTCGCTCCGGAGGCACATCCCCGCTCGCCCGACCGGCCGGGGCCGGGGCCGCTGCCGGAAACGCTGCTCCGCGCGCTCGACCTGACGATCGGGCGCCGGATCGAGGGAATGCTGGCCGGCGACCACCGCTCGTCGGTGCTCGGCCAGGGCAGCGAGCTCGCGCAGGTGCGCCCCTACGTGCCCGGCGACGACGTCCGCCGGATCGAGTGGAACGTGACCGCGCGGACCGGCGAGACGCACGTCCGCGTCGACCTCGCCGAGCGCGTGCTCGTGACCTGGCTCGCGCTCGACGTCTCCGCGTCGATGTCGTTCGGGACGGCCGAACGGCGAAAGGCCGACGTCGCCGAAGGAGTCGCGCTCGCGCTCGGCCACCTGGCCAGCCGCCGCGGCAACCGGCTCGGGCTGGTCGCGTTCGGGGACGAGAAGGCGCAGGCGATCCCACCCCGCGCCGGGCGGGCGGGCATGCTCGGGCTGCTGCTCTCGCTGCGGCGCGAGCCGGTGCTCGAAGGAGGCGGCGCCACCTCGCTCGGCGCCGCGCTCGGACTCGTCGCCCGGATGGCGCAGCAGCGCTCGCTCGTCGCCGTCGTCTCGGACTTCCGCGGTCCGCGCGACTGGCGCCCGCCGCTGCTGCAGCTTGCGGGCGGCCACGACGTGCTCGCGGTCGAGATCCGCGACCCGCGGGAGGAGACGCTGCCGAACGTCGGTGAGCTGCGACTCGTCGATCCCGAGACCGGACGCCAACTCCGCGTCGACACCGCGAATGCGAAGCTGCGCGAGCGCTTCGCCGCGGCGGCGTCAGCCGAGCGGATCGAAGTCGCGAAGGAGCTCTCCTCGCTCGGCGTCGGCCACGTCGTCCTCTCGACCGAGGGCGACTGGCTGCGCCCGCTCGCAATGCACCTGCGCCGCCGCGGGGGCCGGCGGTGAGCTTCCAGTGGCCGCTCGCGCTGCTGGCTTTGCTCGCGGTCCCGCTCGCAGTCGGCGGCTACGTCCTGCTCGAGCGGCGCCGGCACCGGCAGGCGGCCGCCTTCGCGACCCCCGCGCTCGTGCCGAACCTCGTCGGCCGCAGCCCCGGCCGGCTCCGGCACCTCCCGCCCGTGCTTGCGCTGCTCGCGCTCACCGCCCTCGCGACCGGGCTCGCGCGGCCGCACGCGACGATCTCGGTCCGGCAGGAGCAGGCGACGGTCGTCCTCGCGATCGACACGTCCCGCTCGATGGTCGCGACCGACGTGCCGCCGAGCCGGCTCGCGGTCGCGCAGCAGGCGGTCCGCCGCTTCCTCGGCAAACTGCCCGAGGGCTATCGCGTCGGCATGGTCGCCTTCGCGCAGAGCGCGCAGACGGTGCTGCCCGCGACCGCGAACCGCGAGGCCGCGCAGGCGGCGCTGCGGAACCTGCGCACGGGCGACGGCACCGCGCTCGGCGAGGGGATCGCGCGCGCGATCCAGGTCGCCCAGCGCGTCCCGGCCGAGGAGGGCAAGAAGCCGCCCGCGTCGATCCTCGTCCTCTCCGACGGCGCCCAGACGCAGGGCGTGCTCGAGCCGCAGGCCGCAGCGGTGCGGGCGAAGAAGCTGAAGATTCCGGTCTACACGGTCGCGTTCGGAACCGACCAGGGGGTGGTCGAGGTGGTCGACGACAACGGCTTCACGCAGCGGGTCACGGTCCCGCCCGATCCGCCGACGCTGCGGAAGGTGTCGCAGGTGACCGGCGGGCGCTTCTACGCCGCGCCCGATGCGGCGCAGCTGAATGCGGTCTACGAGGAACTCGGCTCGCGGATCGGCAGCGTCAAGAAGGAGCGCGAGATCACGGCCGGCTTCGCCGCGGGCGGCGCCTTCCTGCTCCTGGCTGCCGGCGCGGTCTCGGCCTTCCTCTTCGGACGGCTGCCGTGAAGCGCGCGCTGCTCGTCCTCGCGATCGTTGCTGCCGTCGCCGGCTTCGGCCCCTCGACGGCGAGCGCGGGAACGGAGTGCGACGGGCTGATCGTCTGCATCCCGGTCAAAGGGCCGTGGGTGCAGGTGCCCGGCGGCGGAACGCCGACCTACTACCAACTCTCCTGTCCCGGGCGCGGCCAGGTGATCGGCGGTCTCGACGCCGACCGCGCCGGCCCGCTCGAGCTTTCATTCCTCGGCACGCTGGGCGGGCCGGTCGGTCCCGGTATCACGACGAGCCGCTCGGCCGTCTTCGTCGCACGGACGACCCGCTCGCTCGCGAGCTTCCGGCCGCTGCTCGGCTGTATCCCCGCGGGCGGCGGCGGCGGCCGCGCGCGCACCTCGTACGAGCCGAAGCGGAAGCTGATGGCAGCCGCGCCGGTGGTCGAGGCGACGATCCGCCGGGTCAAGAACATCCGCCTGAAGGACGCCCCGAGTGAGCGGGCGACGTACGCCTGCCTCTCCGGCGAGCGGCTGCTCGCCTTCTCCAGCGTCGTCGCCTTTCGGCAGAACCGCCCACTCGCGCTGAGCGCTCTCGGCTCGGTGCGGGCGACCCCCAGGCGCGCCGGCGGCCGCGTCCTCGTGGGCGTCCGCTCCGGGATCACGCGGCCGCCGGGCGTCCGCGTCGAGCTGCAGATCCACGCCGTCTGCGTCAGGGGGCCAAGCTGAGCTTCGCGACGCCGCTGCTCCTGATCGGCCTGCTGCTTCTGCCGCTGCTCGTGCTCGGCTACCGGCGGCTGGAGCGACGTCCGAGCAAGTTCGCCGTCCGCTACACGAACCTCGACGTGCTCGCGAGCGTCGTCGACAGCACGCGATCCTGGCGTCGCCACGCCGGTCTGGCGCTCTTCCTGCTCGCGCTCGCGACCCTGCTCGTCGGCTTCGCCCGACCGAGCATGATGCGACTCGCGGACCGGGAGGAGGCGACGATCGTACTCGTGATCGACGTCTCCGGCTCGATGCAGGCTGAGGACGTCGAGCCGACGCGGCTCGAGGCGGCGCAGAGGGTCGTCCGCGGTTTCATGAAGGAGCTGCCGAAGCGCTTCAAGGTCGGTGTCGTCGCCTTCTCCGAGACGGCTGAGGTGGCCGCTCCCGCGACCGACGACCGGCAGCTCGCGATCGACGCCATCGACTACCTCTATCCGCAGCGCGGCACCGCGATCGGGGATGCGATCGCACGCGGGGTCGAGGTGGCGCGCGCGGCCGACGCGGGGACGGGCGGCGTCGCGCGGCCGGCTGCGCTGCTGCTGCTCTCGGACGGCTCGCAGACGGAGGGCATCCTCCTCCCCCAGGAGGGGGCCGCCCGCGCGAAGTCGTTCAAGATCCCCGTCTACACGATCGCGCTCGGCACGCCCGAGGGGATCGTCGAGTTCAACCGCTTCGGCGGCACCCGGATCATCCCCGTCCCACCCGACCCCGCGACGCTCCGGCAGATCGCGACCTCGACCGGCGGCCGCTTCTACGAGGCCGAGAGCGTCGGCGACCTGCGCGAGGCATACGACAAGATGGGGTCACTCGTGAGCAAAGTGGAGCGGAAGCAGGAGGTGACGTTCGCGTTCCTGGCCGGCGGCCTCGTGCTGCTGCTGGCGGCTGCGGCGATCGCGGTCGTCACGTTCCCGAGGCTGCCGTGAGGCGCCTCGCCCCCCTCGTCGCAGCGGCGCTCCTCGCCGGGTGCAACGGCGGCGACGAGGAGTCGACACCCGCGACGACCGCAACGCAGACTGTCACCGTCCGCGAGTCGACGCCCGCCGAGACCGCGCCCGCTCCCGACCGGGCCGGCTCGCTTTCCGAGGCCGTGCGGCGTGTCCTCCCGTCCGTCGTCAACGTCCAGACGACGTCGTTCGGCGGCGGCAAGGGCGAGGCGTCGGGCGTGATCCTGCAGCGCGACGGGCTGATCCTGACGAACAACCACGTCGTCGAGGGCTCGACCGGCATCTCGATCTCCTTCAACGACGACCTGCACACGAAGCCGCTCGACGGCACCGTGATCGGGACGGCGCCCGAGCGCGACCTCGCGGTGATCCGCGTCGAGGCGAGCGACCTGGTGCCGGTCGAGCTGGCGCGCTCCTCGGCGCTGCGGCTCGGAGATGTCGTGATCGCGATCGGCTTCCCCGCCGGCCTCGGCGGCCCGACGGTCACCTCCGGGATCGTCTCCGGTCTGGATCGCACGATCGACGGCCCGAACGGCGACCTGACCGGGCTGCTCCAGACCGACGCGGCGATCAACCCGGGCAACTCGGGCGGGCCGCTCGTCGACCGGTCGGGACGGCTGGTCGGGATCAACACCGCCGGTATCCGGAATGCCGACACGGAGAACATCGGCTTCGCGATCGCGATCGACGAGGCGCTGCCCGTGATCGCGCGGATCAGCGACGCGCCGCCGGCGACAGAGGCGTGGCTCGGGATCGCCTTCAGCTCGGTCGACTCCGAGTCGGCCGCCGTCCAGCTCGGGCTCGACTCCTCGACGCGCGGCGCGGCGGTGACGGTCGTCTACCCGGGCGGCCCGGGCGACAAGGCGGACATGGCGGTCGGCGACGTGATCATCGCCGCCGACGACGTCCCGATCCGGAACGCGAGCGGGCTCGCGAGGCTGATCGCGCAGAGGAAGGTCGGTGACGAGCTCGATCTGGAGCTGATCGACAGCCGCGGCCCGCGGCTCGTCACCGTCAAGGTGGCCCGCAGGACCCCGGGCGGCGCGCTACCGTAGGGGCTGTGAGTCCGCGTCCCTCGGGTCGACGCTTCGCCGCCTTCCTTGGTGGGCTGGCGCTCGCTGCGAGCGCGTTCGGCGGTTTCGTGCTCCCCCGTTTCGCGGACGCCGAGCTGCCCGCGTCGATGAAGAAGCCGACGCTCGTGCAGCAGAAGCTCGAGGACGACCGCTGCCGCAATTGGCACGCCGAGGAGACCGAGCTAGCCTTGCAGGCGCGCGCGTAGCTCGTCCGGCACCGGCACGCTTTCGCCGCGCTCGTAGTCGTAGGAGACGAGGACGCTCTTCGCCTCTGCGACGACGCGCCCTTCAGCCGCGATCACGTGCTCGAGGTCGAAGCTCTTCGTCCCGATCCGCGCGCAGCGCGTGCGCACCTCGACCTCCTCCCCCATTCGCAGCTCCGAACGGAAGTCGATCTCGACACGGGCGAGGATGAAGTCGTGGAGGGCGCCGAGGACGCCGATCCGCGCCTCCTCGAGATAGGTCGAGTAGACGGCGTTGTTGACATGCCCCATCGCGTCGCAGTCCCGGAAGCGGACGCTGTCGCGGTGGACGTGGTGGAAGTCAGCCAACGACCGTCTCGCGGCGGACGTCGGCGTCGCTGAAGACGTCGAGGTCGTCGCGGCTCGTCGAGGAGAACTCGGAGACGACCGCGCCCTCGGGGCCGCCCCGGAACGAGTGCAGCGTGTCCGGCGGGATCGTGTGCTGGTCGCCCGGGCGGAGGACGATCTCGGTCCCGCCGACCTGCAAGTGGACCAGTCCGCGGCGGCAGCGAAACGTCTCCTCCTTTCCGGGCGTGCCGTCGAAGGGCGGATGGCGGTGCTCGGGGCAGGCCTGGCCCGGGTAGAGGACGAGCTCCTTGGCGCAGTAGCGATCGGTGTTGACGTAGACGAGCACGATCAGACCCTGCTCGCGGAGGCGTGAGAGCCCGAAGTCGGCGACCTCGATCGCGTCGCGCTCGACCTCGGTCAGGGCGATCCCGGCGGCGGCGAGCTGCTCCGCTGCGTACGCCTGTGCCTGACGCTGTTCCTCTCGGGTAATCATGATCCCGATCGTATGACGCAACCGTGGTGGCGGAGCGCCGCCTTCTACCAAATCTACGTCCGCAGCTTCCAGGACTCGAACGGCGACGGTGTCGGCGACCTGCCCGGGATCCGCTCCCGCCTGCCGTACCTCCAGGAGCTCGGCGTCGACGCGCTCTGGCTGACGCCGTTCTACCCCTCGCCGCAGGCAGATCATGGCTACGACGTCGCCGATTACGTCGACGTCGACCCGCTCTTCGGCACGCTTGCCGACTTCGACGAGCTCGTGGCCGACGCACACGAGCGCGGGATCAAGGTGACGATCGACATCGTCCCCAACCACACCTCCGACCAGCACCGGTGGTTCCGGAATGCGATCGCCGACCCGGCCCACCCCGACCGGAAGCGCTACATGTTCCGGCCCGGCCGGAACGGCGGACCCCCGAACGGCTGGACGTCGGCCTTCGGCGGCTCCGCCTGGACGCTCGACGAGCGGACGGGCGAGTACTACCTCCACTTCTTCGCGCCCGAGCAGCCCGACCTCGACTGGCACCAAGAGGTCGTCCAGGACAGCTTCGACGAGATCCTTCGCTTCTGGCTCGACCGCGGCGTGGACGGCTTCCGAATCGACGTCGCACACGCGCTCTTCAAGGATCAGGACCTGCCGGAGATGGTCGAGCCGGAGCCGCGGCCGCTCTTCGGCGACTGGCTCTCGGCGCTGATGCAACCCGAGCTGCACCCGCTCTACCGTCGCTGGCGCAGGATCGCCGACGAGTACGCCGGCGACCGGATGTACGTCAGCGAGATCGTGGTCGAGAGTCAGGACACGATCGCGAGCTACGTCGCGCCGGATCAGCTGCACCTGTCCTTCGACTTCACGCTCCTGCACGAGCGGTGGGACGCAGAGCGGATGCGCGCCACGATCGACCACGTGCTCACAACGCTCGGCGCCGCCGGCGCGCCCGCGACCTGGGTCTTCGAGAACCACGACGTGACGCGGCTGACGACCCGTTACGGCGGCGGCGAGATCGGGCGTCGTCGCGCCCGTGCGGCGGCGCTCCTCCTCTTCTGCCTACCCGGCGCGGCGTTCGCCTACCAGGGCCAGGAGCTCGGGTTCGAGGAGGTCGACGTTCCCGACGAGGCGCGGCAGGACCCGATCTTCTTCCGCACGAACGGCGAGCGGAAGGGTCGCGACGGCTGCCGCGTGCCGCTCCCGTGGACGACCGAGCCGCCGACGTTCGGCTTCACCGAGGGCGAGCCCTGGCTGCCGATGCCGCAGGAGTGGGGTCGCGAGTCGGTCGAGGACCAGGAGCGCGACCCCGGCTCGACGCTGTCACTCTTCCGTTCCGCGCTCCGGCTGCGCCCGCGGCAGGACGCGTTCGCCTGGCGCGAGAGCCCGCCGGGGGCGATGATCTTCGACCGCGGCGACCTGACCTGCATCGTCAACGTCGACGCGACCGAGCTCGAGCTGCCGGACGGCGAGCTCGTGCTGGCAAGCGAGCCGGGCATCACGACGACCCTCCCCCCGAACACCGCAGCGTGGGTGCGGAAAGGAACGGCATGAAGACGTCACTCGGAATCTGGGCGTTCGGCAACATGGCGACGCGGTTCAACGCCGCCGGGTACAAGCCCGAGCTCACCGGCAAGTCGACGGCGGAGAAGGTGCGCACCGCGGTCGAGGGCCTCGGCGACCTGATCGACGACTACGAGTTCCACTACCCGCAGGAGCTGGCGCCGGCGAACCTCGACGAGGTGCGCGAAGCGCTCGACGGCCACGGGATCTACTGCGTCGCCAGCGGCCTCCACCTCGACCCGCTGTTCAAGAAGGGCGCGTTCTGCTCACCCGACGACGCGGTCCGCGAGGAGGCGCTGCGGCTGACCCGCGAGGCGATCGACCTGGCGGGCGAGACGGGCGCGCAGATGATCGTCTGGCCCGGGATCGAGGGCTACAACTATCCGTTCCAGACGCCGTACAAGGAGTCGTGGGCGCGCTTTGTCGACGGCGTCGGCCAGGCGGCGCAGCACGCGAAGGAGCGCGGCGTCACCGTCTTCCTCGAGCACAAGAACTCCGAGCCGGCGATGAAGATCCTGATGCGCAACATCGGGATGACGCTGCACGTGATCCACTCGCTCCGCCGCCAGGGAATCGACAACGTCAGCGTCAACATGGACTGGCAGCACCTGCTGATGAACGGCGAGGGCCTGGCCGAGTACGCCGGCTTGCTCGCCGCCGAGGGCCTGCTCGGCCACCAGCACGCGAACGACGGCTGGGGCACCTTCGACGACGACAACATGGTCGGCACGATCCGCTTCATGGAGACGCTCGAGCTCGCGGTCGAGCTGCGGCGGGCGGGGTACGGCGACAACGGCGAGCGGCTCGGCTTCGACCTTTACCCCTACACCGAGGACGCGGTCGGGGCCGTCAAGCGGAGCGTGCTCCAGTGGCGCTTCATCGACGGGATCGCCGAACGGATCGACGACGCCGAGCTCCGCGCGGCCCAGCAGGAGAAGGACGCGGTGCGGGCGTACGAGCTCGTCTACGCCGCGATGGGCGCGTGAGGCTCCAGCACGTCTCGGTCGCGATCGACGCCGACGGCGCCGACGAGGGCCGGGACTTCTACGGCGGGCTGCTCGGGCTGGAGGAGAAGCCGGTGCCGCCGAAGCTCGATCCGGAGCAGCTCGTCTGGTTCAGCCTCAGCGGCGACCTCGAGCTGCACCTGATGCAGACGGGCGACGCGCCGCCGCCGGGTGCCCACTTCTGCATCGCCGTCGACGCCGGCCTCGACGAGCTGCGCGCCCGGATCGAGGCCGCGGGGGTCGAAACGATCACGCCGACGGAAATCGTCGGCCGCCCGCGCTTCATGTGCCACGACCCGTTCGGGAACCTGATCGAGCTGACGCAGCTTCCCGCGTGAGCGCCCTCGTCGGGGTCGACGTCGGCACGAGCGGCGTCAAGGCGATCGCCCTCTCCCCCACCGGTGAGATCCTGGCCCGGGCAGAACGCGAGTACGCGCTCTCGACGCCGCAGCCGGCCTGGGCGGAGCAGGATCCACACGACTGGGCACGCGCCGCCGACGCCGCGCTGGCAGACCTCGGCGTCGAGCCCACCTCGATCGGCTACAGCGGCCAGATGCACGGGCTCGTCGTCCTCGACGAGGCCGGCGAGGTCATCCGCCCGGCGATCCTCTGGAACGACCAGCGCACCGCGGCCGAGTGCGCCGAGATCGAGGAGCGGATCGGGCTCGAGCGCCTGATCCAGCTGACCGGCAACCGCGCGCTGACCGGCTTCACCGCCCCGAAGCTGCTCTGGCTGCGCACGCACGAGCCGGAGACGTTCGCGCGGATCAGGCACGTCCTGCTGCCCAAGGACTACGTCCGCTTCCGGCGCACGGGCGAGCACGCGATCGACGTCGCCGACGCATCGGGGACGCTTCTCTTCGACGTCGCAAACCGGCGCTGGAGCGACGAGATGCTCTCCGCGCTCGAGCTCCCGCGCGAGTGGCTGCCGCCGGCGTTCGAGTCGACCGAGATCGCGGGCGCCGGCGACCAGGCCGCCGGGGCGCTCGGGGTCGGCATCGTCGAGCCCGGCCCGCTGTCCGTCGTGCTCGGCACGTCGGGCGTCGTCTTCGCTGCGCTCGACGAGTACCGGCCGGAGCCCGAGGCGCGGCTGCACACCTTCTGCCATGCCGTCCCGGGGACCTGGCACGCGATGGGCGTGATGCTCTCGGCCGCCGGGGCGCTGCAATGGCTGCGCCAGGCGCTCGGCGGCGCGTCCTACGACGAGCTTCTCGCCGAGGCAGCCCAGTGGCCCCCGGGCACCGAGGGCCTGCTCTTTCAGCCCTACCTCCAGGGCGAGCGCACCCCGCATGCGGACCCGGACGCCCGCGGCGCTTTCGTCGGCCTGCAGCAGCGCCACGACCGCGGTGCTCTCGTCCGAGCCGTGCTCGAGGGCGTCGCGTACGGCCTCCGCGACTCACTCGAGCTGCTGCGTACGGTCGGCGTCGAGGCGCGCGTCGCCCGCGTCTCGGGCGGCGGCGCCCGCAGCGAGCTCTGGCTGACGATCGTCGCCTCCGTGCTCGGCCTGCCGCTCGAGCGCACGGAGGCCGAGGAGGGAGCGGCCTTCGGCGCCGCGCTCCTCGGCGGGATCAACGAAGGCGTCTTTGCCGACGCGCGCGAAGCCGTGGCCGCGACGGTCCGCACACGCGACCGCGTCGAGCCCGACCCCGATTGGCAGGCCGCCTACGAGGACGGCTACGCCCGCTACGGGCAGCTCTACCCGGCACTCCGCGGCCGTTGACTCGGGTTAGGCCGACGACGACAATCGCCGCGCATGCCGTACCGCGAGGCGACACCGGAACAGAAGGCGGCCTGGGACGAGCTGACGAAGCGCCCCTGGAAGCCGCTCGACGACAAGGGGCCGGAGATCCTGCTGCGCCAGGTCAGCCCGAACACTTGGCAGCTGCTCGAAGGCTTCCGCTACGAGGTGCCAGCCAAGGCTCGTCGGCCGGGCGAGCCGACCGAGTACGCGGTCCCACCGCACCACCTGCACCAGCCGCCGGACAAGCACAACTCGACCGACCTCGCCTCGGTGCCGCCGCTGCTCTGGTGGTTCATCGCGAGCCACGGCAAGCACACACGGCCGGCGCTCCTCCACGACCACCTGATCGACCTCGACGACGTGCCCGACGAGCGCGCCGACCGCCTCTTCCGCGTCGCGCTCGAGGAATCCGGCGTGCACTTCCTCCGGCGCTGGTTGATGTGGGCCGCGGTCAGCCTCGCGAGCCTGCAGCGCAAGCGCTGGGGCTGGGGGCTCGTCGCGCTCTTCGGCCTTCACCTGGTGGCCGTCTTCGGTGTGACGATCCAGGCGCTGCTGTACGGGTTGAGCAGTGCCTGGATCCCTCCGCTCGCGCTCGCCGTCGCGGGCTTCGTCTGGGGGCTGCGCCGCTGGCCGCTCAGCGTCTTCGGGCTGGCGCTGATCGCACTGCCTTCGGTGCTGATCCTGGGGGCGTACATCGTCAACTACGTCGCCGACCTGCTCTTCCACCGCGACGCCGAATTCGGCCAGCCCTATCGCGAGGAGTCCGGACCGTTCTGAGCGGGTTACCCTTGGCCTCGTGAGCGACACCGTCGTCTTCATCCCCGCCTGGAACGAGGAGCAGAATCTGCCGGCCGTGCTGGACGAGCTCCACCGTGAGCTCCCCGACGCGGACGTACTCGTCGTCGACGACGGCTCGACCGACCGTACGGCCGCAGTGGCACGCGAGCACGGCGCGGAAGTGCTGTCGTTCGGGGAGAACCGCGGCCTGCGGGCCGGAATCGCGGCCGGCTACACCTGGGCGCTCGAGCACGGCTATGCGTTCTGCGGCCGCGTCGACGCCGACGGCCAGCATCCGGCCGGCGAGCTGCGCCGGTTGCTCGAGCTCGTGCAGTCGGGCAGGACCGACGTCGCCGTCGGCTCTCGCTTCGTCAGCGGCCCCGGCTACGAGCCTTATCGCTACGAGCCGGAGGGGATCAGGAAGCTCGGCACCGGACTGCTGCGCCGCTCGATGCGGGTCGCGCTCGGCCGCCCCTTCAACGACGCGACGAGCGGTCTCTACGCCGCCTCGGCGAAGGCGCTGCCCGCGCTCTCGCGGCCGTACGAGAGCGGCGCGCCGGAGGTGGAGGCGGTGCTGCGCCTGCACGACGAGGGCCTGCGCGTCGAGGAGGTGCCCGTCGACATGCGCGAACGCGCGAGCGGCGAGTCGAAGCTGAAGGGCAAGAAGGCGTTCCTGCTCGTCGTCACCGTGATCGCGACGCTGCTCGGCGCGAAGCGCTTCTGGCGCCGGTGACCCGGGCGTGACCCGGCTCGTCGCCGTCCTCGGCTACTCGACCCGGCGCGGCCAGGGACTCCATCCGATCTGCGCCGCCCGGCTCGTGGCGGCCGAGCGTCCGGCGCAGGGAGCCGACGTCGTGCTCCTGTCGGGCTGGTCGCGGCGGCGCCACCGGCGGTCTGAGGCGGAGCTGATGCGAGCGGCATGGAAAGGGCCGGCGGTGCGGCTCGTCGCCGACGGGGACGCACGCACGACCGCCGGCAACGCGCGCGCCGTCGGTGCGGCGGCGCGACACGTCGGTGCCGACGAGGTCGTGCTCGTCACCTCGTCCTGGCACGCGCGCCGCGCCCGCCTGCTGGTCGAGGCGGCGCTCGACCCTGGCGTCCGGCTCGCGGTCGCGACTCCCGGACGGACGCGCCCGCCGCACCTGATCGGGCGCGAGCTCGCCTGGCTGCCCGTCAGCCTCGTGTCGCGAACGCTGACGCGCCGCCGACGATGAGCGCGAGCAGGGCTTTCGCCGTGTGCAGCCGGTTCTCGGCCTCGTCCCAGACGGCGCTGCGCGGCCCGTAGAGGACATCTCCGGCAATCTCCTCGCCGGGATGAGCGGGGAGGCAGTGGAGAACGATCGCGTCGGGGTCGGCGACGGCGAGCAGGTCGGCGTCGAGTGCGTACCCGGCGAGATCGGTGACGCGCTGCTCGCGCTCGTCCTCCTGGCCCATGCTGACCCAGACGTCGGTGACGAGGACGTGGGCGCCCTCTGCTGCCTCCCGCGGATCGCGCACCTGCCGGATCGAGGGATCAGGAGGCTCGTAACCGGCGGGCGCCGCGCAGGTGAGCTCGGCGCCGAGCAGCGCACACGCCTCCGCGACCGAGACGCAGACGTTGGTGCCGTCCCCGACCCACGCCACGCGCACGCCCTCGAGCGTTCCGAAGCGCTCGCGGATCGTCTGCAGGTCGGCGAGCGCCTGGAGCGGGTGCGCCTCGTCGGTGAGCGCGTTGACGACCGGGATGCTCGAGATGGCGGCGAACGCCTCCACCTCCGCGTGCTCGTGCGTGCGGATCGCGAGCGCGTCGAGGTAGCGCGAGAGCACGCGGGCCGTGTCCTCGATCGACTCGCCTCGCGCCAGCTGGAGCTGCTCGCCCGGGAGGTAGAGCGCGGTCGCGCCGAGGTGGGCGGCCGCGACCTCGAGCGAGACGCGCGTCCGCGTCGAGTGCTTGCGGAAGAGGAGGCCGAGCGTCCGCCCCTCGAGCAGCCGGTGCGGCTCCCGCTCGCGCTGGGCCGCCTTCAGCTCGTCGGCCAGGTCGAGCACGGCCTCGAGCTCGGCCGCCGCCCAGTCGCGGATGCGGGTGAGCGAGCGGCCCCGGAGGTCGAGCGAGAGCGCGGCGGGGAGCACCTAGGTGTCTCCGTCCAGATGGTGGCGCAGCTGCTCGACGAGCTCCGCGGCCGTCGTGCCCTCGCGCGGCGCGAGAAAGATGGTGTCGTCGCCGGCGATGCAGCCGGCCACCTCCGGAAGGAGCGCGTCGTCGAAGGCGATCGCGACTGCGTTGGCGCACCCGGGCGGTGTCCGTAGCACGACGATGCCCGCCGCCGGTTCGAGCCCGACGACCCAGCGCCGGAGCGCCGTCGTCAGCTCGCCGAGCCGGTCGAGGTCGGACGCGCCCGGATGGGCGTAGACGAGCCGGCCGCTCTCGCCGCGCACCTTCACGAGCCCAAGCTGGGCGATGTCGCGGGAGACGGTCGCCTGGACGGCGTCGAGCCCCTCGTCCCGGAGAGCCTCGACGACATCGCTCTGGGTCGACAGCTCGCGCTCGCCGACGAGCCGGAGGATCGCTCCCTGGCGTTCGAACTTGTTCACGTGAGTGCTCCCGGCCGTCCGTTTGCTCGTGGTTGGCGGGCCGCAGACCGAGCAGGCCTAGGACGCAGGGAGCCCTGATACCAGAAGGTATCGAGGCGACTGAGGACGACGGCATGCGAAGCGTCTGCGGGCCGCCAAGCACACAGCCTATGGGCGGTCGGGAGCACTTAGCACCTCCTCGAGCAGGGACAGGCCGATCGCGACCTCGTCGCCGGTGATCGTCAGCGGCGGGGTCAGGCGCAGGACAGTCTCCCCCGCGGAGCCGACGAGCAGTCCAGCCTCCAGCGCGGCAGTGACGACGGGGCCGGCGGGGCGGTCGAGCTCGGCGCCGAGCATCAGGCCGCGCCCGCGCACCTCGACAACTCCCGGCAGCGCGGCGAGCCCGGCTGCGAGCGTCGCGCCCTGGGTGCGAATCGCGGCGAACAGGGCGTCGTCGAGCGTCTCGACGACCGCGCCCGCAGCGGCGCAGACGACGGGGTTGCCGCCGAAGGTGCTGCCGTGGTCGCCCGGCTCGAGCCCGTCGGGGGCGCCGTCGGCGACGAGCAGCGCGCCGATCGGGAGGCCGCCGGCGAGGCCCTTCGCGAGCGCGACCGCGTCGGGCTTGACGCCGAGCTGCTCCCAGGCGAAGAAGCTGCCGGTGCGGCCGGCGCCGCACTGGATCTCGTCGAAGATCAGCAGCGCGCCGTGCTCGTCGGCTAGCGCACGCGCGACGGCGAGGAACTCGGCGCTCGCCGGGTGGATCCCGCCCTCGCCCTGCACCGGCTCGATCAGGATCGTGCCCGCGTCGGACCTGACGGCGGCGGCGAGCGAGTCGGCGTCGTTCAGCTGCGCGAACCGCACCGCCGGCGCCAGCGGCTCGAACGCCGCGCGCTTCCCCGGCTGGCCCGTCGCCGCGAGTGCGCCGTGCGTCCGGCCGTGGAATGAGCCCTCGAGCGCGACGACCACCGGCTTCCCGGTCGCCTTGCGCGCCCACTTCAGCGCCGCTTCGATCGCCTCGGCACCGGAGTTGCAGAAGAACGCGCGCGCGCCACCGAAGCGCTCGGACAGCAGCTCCGCAAGCCGAAGCATCGGCTCGGTCGAGTAGAGGTTCGACGTGTGCCAGAGCGCGTCGAGCTGGCGGTGCGCAGCGGCCAACGGAGCAGGAGGACAGTGGCCGAGCGAGACGACCGCGATCCCGGCGAGCAGGTCGAGGTACCGCTTGCCGTCTGAATCCGTCAGCCAGACGCCGTCGCCCGAGACGAAGGTGACGTCGTGCCGGGCGTACGTTGGCAGCAGCGACGCGGTCGTCAGCATCGACGTCACGCGACCACCGCCGTCGCGCCGATCGTCGCGTCCACTCCTCCGCGTGCCGCGACGACGGCTGCGTGCAGCTTCGGGACGATTCCGCCGCCGAGCTCTCCCGCGGCGAGCAGACGCTCGGCCTCGGCGACGCGGATCGTCGAGGCGACCGCGCCGCCGAGCAGCAGCCCGGGCACGTCGGTGACGAAGAGGAGCTTGTCGGCGCCGAGCCCGACCGCGAGCGCGGCGGCCGCCTCGTCCGCGTTCACGTTCAGGGGCCCGACGGCGAGCGGCGCGACGACGGGAATGCGGCCGGCCGCCAGCGCGTCCTCGATCGCGGCCGGCGAGGAGGGCACCGGCGAGCCCACGTGCCCGAGTTCGGGGACGCGGACCGCGTCCAGTCCGATCTCGTCGCCGAAGAGCGGCGCCGCCCGCGGGCCGATCGCTGCGCAGACCTCTGCGTTGACCGCTGCGAAGGAACCGCGCACGACGTTGAGCGCCGCCGCGGTCGTCACACGCCGCCCGTCGACGAACCGCACCTCGAGCCCGGCGCGCTCGAGCTCGGCGGAGATCTGAGGCCCGGCGCCGTGGACGACGCAGAGCTCATGCTTCTGCGCCAGGGCGAGCGCAAGCGTCGCCGCCTCACCGGCAACAGCGCCGCCGACTTTGAGCACGATCCGGCTCATGAACGGTAGTCCGCGTTGATGCGGACGTAGTCGTAGGAGAGATCGCTCGTCAGGTAGCCGGCCGCGCCGTCGCCGAGGCCGAGGTCGAGCTCGATCCGGCAGCTGCCGTTCGAAACGTCCGGCTCGACGCCGAGCGGCACGCCGCGGTCGAGCACGACCGTGCCGTTGTAGGAGAGCGTCACCTTGGCGGCGTCGACGGCCGCGAAGCCGCCGTTCCAGGGCGCCGATCCGGCGGCGGCCAGCACGCGGCCCCAGTTGGCGTCGTGCCCGAAGAGGGCGGTCTTGACGAGCGGCGAGGTTGCGATCCGGGAGGCGATCGCGCGCGCCTGCCCGGCGTCGGCGGCGCCGCTGACCTCGATCTCGGCGAGCACGGTCGCGCCCTCGCCGTCTGCCACGATCTGCTCCGCGAGCTGCTCGCAGACCCGGCCGAGCGCGAGCGCGAAGGCGGTGTCGGAGGCGGGCGTGCGCTCGATCCCGCTGGCGCCGTTGGCGAGCAGGCAGACCGCGTCGTTCGTCGAGCATTCGCCGTCGACGGAGATCGAGTTGAAGCTGCGCTCGACCGCCGGCCGGAGGAAGCCGATCGCCTCGCCCGGCTCGAGCGGGTAGTCGGTCGTGAGCACCGCGAGCATCGTCGCGAGCTGCGGATGGATCATCCCGGAGCCCTTCGCCATCCCGCCGACGGTGAACCC
>DATMEO010000062.1:0-16060 GCA_035556515.1 Gaiellaceae bacterium | reverse complement strand
CTTGATGTGCGCCTGGCCGATCGCGATGTTCTTCTTGACACGGCGGCGCGTGCGGCCACGGGCCGCGGCCTTACGAGGAGGGGCCATCTAGGCCTTCGCCTTCTTCCCGCGGCCGACGGTCTTCTTCGGGCCCTTGCGCGTGCGCGCGTTCGTCTTCGTCCGCTGTCCGTGCACCGGCAGGCCGCGGCGGTGGCGAATCCCGCGCAGGCAGCCGATCTCGGAGAGGCGCTTGATCGCCTGGGAGCGCTCGCGGCGCAGGTCGCCCTCGACCTGCAGCTCGCCGTCGATGTAGGTGCGGATCTTGTTGACCTCGTCGTCGGTGAGATCCTTCACCTTCTCGTTCGGGTCGAGCTCGAGCACCTTGCAGATCTTCTGCGCGGTTGTCTGGCCGATCCCGTAGATGTAGGTCAACCCGATCTCCAGACGCTTCTGGTTCGGAAGGTTGACGCCTGCGATTCGTGCCAAGTGACTACCCCTGCCTTTGCTTGTGGCGCGGATTCGTGCAGATCACCATGGTGCGCCCGTGCCGCTTGATCACACGGCAGCGCTCACACATGGGCTTCACGGAAGGACGGACTTTCAAGACTGCTCCTAGCTAGCGGTTGCGGAAGGTGATCCTGCCGCGGGTGAGGTCGTAAGGAGAGAGCTCGACCTTGACTCGGTCGCCCGGAGCGATGCGGATGTAGTGCTTGCGCATCTTCCCGGAGATCGTGGCCAGCACGGCGTGGCCTTCATCGAGCTGCACCCGGAACATCGTGCTCGGGAGCGCCTCGACGACCTCGCCTTCGACCTCGATCTTCTCTTCTTTGACTGCCATTGACCTCTGTGAGTGAGTGAGTTCTCTACGCGCGGCAAAGCACGGCGCTACGCCGCGCGGCCAGTCAGGATAGCAGAGTGATCACCGCTCCCGCCCTGTCTGCGCGCGACCTACTCGGAGCGTAGCCACGGCGAGCGCGACGAGAATCGCGGCGAGGGCGAGCAGTCCGCCACCGATTTGGATCAGCGTTCCAGTACTGGAATCCGATGTCGAGATCGCCGCGAGGTAGAGCAGCCCGTACCCGCCGATAGGAAGGGCGGCGAGAAAGAGAATCGTTGCTAGTGCGGCGCGCAACGCGTTCCCAGGCCGACCGGCGCGAACGGTCGCGAACGGTGGGGGTCAGGTCTTGATCTCGTGCGTCTAGACACGTCTCACCCAGCCGTGGTCGCAAAACGCCATCTTGTCGGACGTTCGCAACAACCGTAGCGTCGAATGATGGCGCGACCGCTCCGTGTCGAGTTCGAGCACGCCGTCTACCACGCGATCGCGCGCGGAAACGAACGCGCCGCGATCTTCCGGGACGACGCCGACAGACGATGGCTGCTATCCGACCTCGACCGGGTCGTCGAGCGTTACGGCTGGATCTGCCATGCGTACTGCCTGATGGGTAACCACTTCCATCTGCTGATCGAGACACCGAACGCGAACCTCTCAATCGGGATGCGCCAGCTGAACGGCGTCTACGCGGCCCGCTTCAACCGGCGCCACGACCGAGTCGGCCATCTCTTCGAGGGACGCTTCAAGGCGTACCTGGTCGAGAAGGATGCGTACGGGCTCGGCGTCGCACGCTACGTCGTCCTCAACCCCGTCCGCGCGCGGCTGTGCCGCCATCCGTCCGAGTGGCGTTGGTCGAGCTACCGCGCGACCGCGGGTCTCGAGCCGCCTCACAAGCTCTTGACGATCGACTGGCTCCTCGACCAGCTGTCCCGCGACCGGACGAGGGCACACGCCCGCTACACGGCGTTCGTCGAGTCGGCGCTGCACGACACACCTCTGCCCGACCCGCTCGGAGAGCTCTACGTGGGGACGCAGCAGTTCGCCGGCGAAAGGCATCCTCCGCCTCCGTATTCGCCCGAGGTCAATTCTCGCCAGCAACGGGCGACGCGGCCGAGCCTCGATCAGCTGTTCTCGAGCGGGAGCGACGACGAGATCGGCGTCGCCGTCCATCGCCACGGGTACCGGCTGGCCGAGGTCGCGCGCCACCTCCGGATCCACCCGTCGACGGTGACGCGGCGGCTAGACGTGTTCGAGGCGGCTATTCGGGACGTGGCCGAAGGCAGGCGTTCAAGACCTGACCCCTAGCGGGGCGCGGTCGGCGCTCAGCGTCAGGATCTGCGGCCCTCCCGACGTGATCGCGACCGTGTGCTCGAAGTGCGCGGCGAGCGAGCCGTCTTCGGTCGAGATCGACCACTCGTCGTCGTGCACGTAGACCTCGGGGCGGCCGGCGGTGATCATCGGCTCGATCGCGAGTGTCATTCCGTCGGAGAGCAGCGGCCCGCGGCCGGGCTGGCCGAAGTTCGGGATGTGCGGATCCTCGTGGTAGGAGCGGCCCACACCGTGGCCGACGAGGCTGCGGACGACCGAGAAGCCGGCGCCCTCGACGTGTTGCTGCACCGCGGACGAGATGTCGCCGACGCGGTTGCCCGGCTGGGCCTGAGCGATTCCGGCGGCGAGCGCATCGCGGCCGGCGTCGAGCAGGCGCTGCGCCTGCTCCGAGACGTCCCCGACGGGGAAGGTGAAGGCGCTGTCGGCGATGTAGCCGTCGAGCGTGACGCCGACGTCGATCGTGATCAGGTCGCCGTCCGCGACCTCGTAGGCGCCCGGGATCCCGTGCACGACCATGTCGTTCGGCGAGATGCAGATCGCCTTCGGGTAGCCGCGGTAGCCAAGCGACGTGGGGACACCGCCGAGCAAGCGGATGTGCTCGGCCGCGATCCGGTCGAGCTCGTCCGTCGTGATCCCGGGCTCGAGCTGCTCGCCGACGTGCGCGATCGTCTCGGCGACGACGCGACCCGTGGCGGCCATCTTGGCGATCTCCTGGGCCGACTTGCGAATGATCATCTGGCAACCACGGTAGCCAAAGCGTCCTCGACCTCTGCGAACACTTCCTCGACCGTCCTGCCCGCGTGCAGCGGAACGAGCTTTCCCGTCGTCCGGTAGTACTCGACCACCGGCTCGGTCTGCTCGTGGTAGATCGCGAGGCGGTGCGCGATCGTCTCCGGCGTATCGTCGACCCGCCCCTCCTCGTGCGCTCGCCCGAGCGCCCGCTCCTTCGCCGTGGCGTCGTCGAGGTCGAAGAAGAAGATCACGTCGAGTGTGCGGCCGATCTCGCGCAACATCTCGTCGAGCGCCTGTGCCTGGGCGAGGTTGCGCGGAAAGCCGTCGAGGATGAAGCCGTCGCGGGCGTCCTCTTCGGCCAGCCGGTCGCGGATCATCCGGATCGTGATCTCGTCGGGGACGAGGTCGCCGCGCTCCATGATCTCGTTGACCTCGCGCCCGAGCGGCGTCGCGTCGTCGAGCGCGCGGAACATGTCGCCGGTCGAGACGTGGGGGATCTCGTGCTCGGCAGCGACGCGCTTGGCCTGCGTTCCCTTCCCCGACCCCTGCGGGCCGAGCACCAGCACGTTCACAGGTGGCCCGCCTGGTGCCGTTGCCGCGTCGCTGGCGTTCGCAAGGCGAGCAGGACTAGGACGCAGGGAGCGTCCATACCGAAAAGGTATGGACGCGACTGAGGACGACGCCATGCGAAGTCTTTGCGGACGTCAGCGGCCCGGAGGACGGTGCCAGGCGGGCCACCTACTTCAAGAAGCCTTCGTAGGAGCGCATCATCATCTGCGACTCCATCTGCCTCATCGTGTCGAGCGCGACGCCGACCGCGATCAGCACCGAGGTGCCGCCGAGCGCGCCGGCCGTCGCCTGCGAGAAGCCGCCGTAGCGGATGAAGAGCGTCGGCAGCGTCGCGACGAGCGCCAGGTAGATCGCGCCTGGCAGCGTCAGGCGCGTGAGCACGCGGTCGAGATACTGCGCGGTCGGCGGACCGGGGCGAATGCCGGGGATGTAGCCGCCGTAGCGGCGCAGGTTGTCGGCCTGGTCGACAGGGTTGAACTGGACCGCGGTATAGAAGTAGGTGAAGATCACGATCAGGACGCCCTGCAGGAGCATGTAGGGCACGTTCGTCGGCAGGAAGTACTTGTTGACGAACTCCTGCGTCTGCGGGAAGTACTGGCCGAGCGTGGGCGGGAACGCCATCACGGCCGCGGCGAAGATGACCGGGATCACGCCGGCCATGTTCACGCGCAGCGGCATGTAGGTCGACCCGCCTGCGGTCATGCGGCGGCCGACCATCCGCTTCGCGTATTGGATCGGGATCCGGCGCTGGCCCTCCTGGATGAAGACGATCGCGGCGATGATCGAGAGCGCGATCAGCGGGAAGAACAGCTTCTCCATCGGGCCGCCGTTCCACCAGGCGGCGATCCCGATCGGGGCGCCGACGAGGATCGAGGCGAAGATCAGGAGCGAGATGCCGTTCCCGATCCCGCGCTTGGTGATCAACTCGCCCATCCACATCAAGAGCACGCAGCCGACGGTGATCGACAGGATGATCAGCGTCAGCCGGCCGAGGTCGGCGTCGAGCGCGCCCTGGCGCTTGAAGAGGAATGCATAGCCGGTCGCCTGCGCGGCGGCGAGGATGACCGTGAGGTAGCGCGTGTACTGGTTGATCTTGGCGTAGCCCGACTCGCCCTCCTTCTGCAGCTCGGCGAGCTTCGGGATCACGACGGTCATCAGCTGGAGGATGATCGAGGCGGTGATGTACGGCATGATCCCGAGCGCGAAGATCGAGAACTGCGAGAGCGCGCCGCCCGAGAAGAGGTTGAGCAGGCCGAGGATCGTGCCGCCCTGCCCCTCGAAGTAGCTCTTGATCGTCTCGGAGTCGACGCCCGGCGCGGGCACCCACGAGCCGAGGCGGTAGATCGCGAGGATCATCGCCGTGAAGAGGAGGCGGCGCCGGAGCTCCGGAACGCGCCACGCGTTGGCGAGCCAGCTGAACACCCGCTACCTACTCCTCCTCGGCGGCGGGAGCGTCGTCCTCGGTCTCGGTGACCTCGGGCTCCTCCGCTGCGACCGGCTTCGGCTTCGCCTTGCTCTTCTTCTTGCGCGGGTCCTTCGGCTCCTTGAGCGCAGTCGCACTGCCGCCGGCCGCCGTGATCTTCTCCCGCGCGGTGGCGGAGAAGGAGTGGGCGGTGACCGAGAGCTTCTTCGTCAGCTCGCCGGTGCCGAGGATCTTGACGTCGGCCTTCGTGTTCTTGAGCAGGCCCTTCTCGACGAGCGTCTCGATGTTGACGGTGGCGCCGTCCTCGAAGACGCGGTCGAGGTCGCGCAGGTTGACGGGGTGCGAATAGGTCCGGAACGGGCCGATCGGCATTGCGTCGGCCGAGGTGTTACCGCGCAGCTTCGGCATCCGCATGTCGATCGGCATCTGGCCGCCTTCGAAGCCGGCCGGCATCTTCTTCGAGCCGGCGCGCGACTTCTGACCCTTGATCCCGCGGCCGGAGTAGCGACCCTTGCCCGAGCCCAAGCCGCGGCCGACGCGCTTGCGGTCCTTGCGCGACTGGGCGGGCTTGAGTGTCGAGAGATTCAATTCGTCCGCCATCAGTTCGCCTCCACCTAATTGCCTTCAACTCGGACGAGGTGGGCGACCTTCCTCAGCTTACCCTGGAGCTCCGGGCTGTCCTTGATCTCGTTCGTCTGGCCGATCCGGCCGAGCCCGAGCGAGCGGAGCGTGCCCCGATTCGCCGGATTCTGGCCGATCGCGCTCTTCACCTGCGTCAGCTTCACGACGCGGTCTCCTCGACCTCGGTGATCGCCTCGACGGTCTCGGGCGCCGGTACGGGCGTCTCCTCGGCGACGGGCTCCTCCTTGGCGGGCGCGCGGTAGGGCAGCACCTCGGTGATCGTCTTGCCGCGCATCTTGGCGACGTCCTCCGGGCGGCGGAGGTTCTGCAGGCCCTGCACCGTGGCCTTGGCCATGTTGATCGGATTGGTGGTGCCCAGGCTCTTCGCCAGCACGTCGCGGATCCCGGCGAGCTCGAGGACGGCGCGGACGCCGCCGCCGGCGATGACGCCGGTTCCCTCCGAGGCAGGCCGGATGAAGACTCGCGCGGCGCCAAACACGCCGAGGATCTCGTGCGTGACCGTCGTCCCGTGCTTGGGGACGGTGAACAGGTTCTTCTTCGCGTCGTCGACGGCCTTCGAGATCGCCAGCGGCACCTCGCGCGCCTTGCCGTAGCCGACGCCGACGCGGTCGACCTCGTCGCCGATCACGACCAGCGCCGTGAACGAGAAGCGCCGGCCGCCCTTGACGACCTTGGCGACGCGGTTGATCTCGATCACGCGCTCCTTCAGCTCGCGGACTTCCTCGCGGGCGATCACTTCACGCTCGACTGTGCTGCTCAAAACTTCAGTCCTCCCTCACGCGCGCCTTCGGCGAGCGCCTTGACGCGTCCGTGGTACAGGTAGCCGCCGCGATCGAACACGACGCTTTCGATGCCGGACTTCTTGGCGGCGTCGGCGAGCGCCTTGCCCACCGCGCCGGCCTGCTCGATCCGGCTGCCTTTGAACGACTTCGCGAGGCCGAGCCAGCTCGCGCCGGCGAGCGTCTTGCCGCTCTCGTCGTCGATCAGCTGGGCGAAGATGCCCTTGTTCGAGCGGAAGACCGCGAGGCGCGGCCGCTCGGCCGTGCCGGCGACCTTGCCCCGGATCCGCCGGTGCCGGCGCTCGCGCGCCTGGCGCGTGGTGAGGACGCTCATGCTCTCTTCCCGACCTTCCTGCGGACGTACTCGTCCTGATAGCGGATCCCCTTGCCCTTGTAGGGCTCGGGCGGGCGCACCTGGCGCACCTCGGCGGCCGTCTGGCCGACCTGCTGCTTGTCGGTGCCCTTGACGATCACCTGCGTCGGCGCCGGCACCTCGAAGGTGATCCCGGGCCGCGGCTTGATCACGACCGAGTGCGAGTAGCCGACGTTGAGCTCGAGGTCGGTGCCGCGCAGTGCCGCGCGGTAGCCGACGCCCTGGATCTCGAGGTGCTTCTCGAAGCCCTTGGTGACGCCCTCGACCATGTTCGCGATCAGCGTCCGGGTGAGCCCGTGCAGCGCGCGATCCTCGCCGCGCTCGGTCGGCCGCGTGACGAGGAGCTCGCCGTCGGCCTGCTCGACCTTCATCCGCTGCGGCACGACCTGCGACAGCTCGCCGAGCGGCCCGTTCACCTGGACGCGGCCAGGGGAGATCGCCACGTTGACCGTGCTCGGGAGCTCAATGGGGCGCTTGCCGATCCGACTCATCGCTCTACCAGACGAACGCGATCACCTCGCCGCCGATGCCCTTTTCGGCAGCTTGGCGGCTCGTGATCAGGCCGGTCGAGGTGGACAGGATCGCGGTACCGAGGCCGCCGAGGACGCGCGGCAAGCGGTCCTTGCGCGCGTAGACACGGCGGCCGGGGCGGGACACGCGCTTGACGCCCGTGATCACCCGCTGGCGGTTGCGGCCGAACTTGAGCTCGACGACGAGGGTCGAGAACGGCTGGCCCTCGACCTCGACGACACGGAAGTCCTTGATGTATCCCTCGTCCTTGAGGACGCGGGCGATCTCCTCCTTGATCCGGGAGGTCGGCATTTCGGCGGTGTCGTGCATCGCCTTGTTGGCGTTGCGGATCCGGGTGAGCATGTCTGCAATCGGGTCGGTCAGCATCTCTTCTCTCCTACCAACTGGACTTCGTCATACCGGGGATGGAGCCGTTGTGCGCGAGCTCGCGCAGGCAGATCCGGCAGAGGCCGAACTTCTTGAACACCGCGCGTGGGCGGCCGCACTTGTTGCAGCGCGTGTAGTTGCGCACCTTGAACTTGTGCCCGCGCTTTTGCTTGACGACGAGAGACGTCTTGGCCATGGGTTACTGATCCCTTCTGTCGTCGGCTGCGAACGGGAGCCCGAGGCTGCGCAGGAGTGCGAACGCCTGCTCGTCGGTCGTCTGGGCCGAGGTCGTGATCGTGACGTCGAGACCCCGGATCGACGCGACCGAGTCGTAGTCGATCTCCGGGAAGATGATCTGCTCGCGGACTCCCAGCGAGTAGTTGCCGCGGCCGTCGAACGAGCGCGGGTTGAGGCCGCGGAAGTCGCGGATCCGTGGCAGCGCCACCGAGACGAGCCGGTCGAGGAACTCGTACATGCGGGCGCCGCGCAGCGTCACGCGCGTGCCGACTGCCATCCCCTCGCGGAGCTTGAAGCTCGCGATCGACTTGCGGGCCTTGCGCACCTGCGCGCGCTGGCCGGCGATGATCGTCAGCTCCTCGATCGCCGCGTCGAGCGCCTTCGCGTCGGTCTTGGCGTCTCCGACGCCCATGTTCAGCGTGATCTTCGCGATCGCGGGCACCTGCATGATCGAGCTCAGGCCGAGCTCCTCCTGCAGCTGCGGCCGCAGCTCGAGATACCGCTCCTTCATGCGCGGGGTGTAGGTCGCGGTCGCCATTACCTGTCCACTTCCTGACCGCAGCCGTCGCGCTTGCAGACGCGGACGCGAATCGTCTCGCCCTTGATCTCCTTGACCTTGATCCCGACCCGCGTCGGCAGGTTGCAGACCGGACAGACGAGCATCACGTTCGAGACGTCGACCGGCGCGGCCTTCTCGATCCGGCCGCCCGGGGACATCTGGGTGCCGCCCATGCGGTTCGAGTCGCGCAGCGGGCGCGGCCGCGTGTGCCGCGTCATCACGTTCAGGTTCTCGACCAGCACGCGGCCGTCACGCGGGCGCGCCTCGATGATGCGGCCCTGCTTGCCGCGGTCCTTCCCGGCCAGAATCTGGACCAGGTCACCTTGTTTGATTTTCATCTTGGTTGCCACGTTTCTCAGAGCACCTCGGGAGCCAGGCTGACGATCTTCATGAAGTTCTTCTCGCGCAGCTCGCGGGCGACAGGCCCGAAGATGCGCGTCCCGCGCGGGTTCCGCGCGGCGTCGATGATCACGGCTGCGTTCTCGTCGAACGCGATCTGCGTGCCGTCGTTACGGCCGTAAGGCTTCTTCGTCCGGACGACGACCGCCCTGACGACTTCGCCTTTCTTCACCGTTCCCTGCGGCGTCGCGGACTTCACGGTACCAACGATCACGTCGCCGACGCGGGCGTAGCGCCGCTTCGAACCGCCCATGACGCGGATGCAGAGGATCTCGCGAGCGCCGGTGTTGTCGGCGACGCGGAGACGGCTTTCCTGCTGGATCACTGATCGTCACCTCCCGTAGAGGCGCGAGCTGTGCGGGAGGCGACGATCACTTAGCCACCTCGACGATCTCGGCCAAGCGCCAGTTCTTCGTCTTCGAGATCGGGCGCGTCTCGATGATCTTGACGACGTCGCCGAGCTTGGCCGCGTTCTGCTCGTCGTGCGCGTGGAAGCGCTTCGAGCGGCGGACGACCTTCTTGTAGCGCGGATGCGCCTTGATCGTGTCGACCTTGACGACGATCGTCTTGTCGCCCTTGTCGGAGACGACAGTGCCCTGGCGCTCCTGGCGGCGGCCGAACTCGTTCTCGGGCTTCGGAATCCGGGTGATCGGCTTGCGCTCGGTCGCCTTCTCGCGCTGGACGCGTCCCTTCTTGGGGCGCAGGGCGCGCGGCAGGCGCTTACGCTTCGGCTTCGGGCCGGACTGCGGCGCCGGGGCTGCAGGCTCCGCGGCTGCGGGCTTCTCGGCGGGCGCCTCCTCGGCCTCGGCGACGGGTTCCTCGACGGGAGCGTCCTCCGCGACCGGCTCCTCGGCGACAGGCTCTTCCGCCGGGGCCTCGGCCACGGGCTCCTCTGCCGGGGCTTCCTCCGCGACGGACTCCTCGGCGGGAGCCTCCTCCGCGACCGGCTCCTCGGCGGGAGCCTCCTCGGCAACGGGCTCTTCGGCTGCCTCCTCGGCGACCGGAGCGGTTTCTTCGGCCTGCGCGGCGGCGGGCGCGACGTCGTCCTCGGCCGGCTCGGGCTGCGGCGCGGCGTCCTCCTCGGCGGTGCCGGGATCCGCCTCGGCGGCAGCGTCGTCCATGGCCTCGGTCGATGCCATCGGCTGGCCCTCGTCGACGGACGGCGCAGCCGCCTCCGTCTCCGCGACCTCCGCGGCGGTCTCCTCGACCGGTGTCTCTTCTGACTTCTTCTTCGTCTTCTTCTCAGCCATGGTCTACGCGTTCCCAGCCCTTTCCCGCTCGTGGCGGACGGTCAAAATACGTGCGATCTCGCGCTTCGCCGACCGGAGCCGGGCGCTGTTGTCGAGCGCGCCGGTGGCCGACTGGAAGCGGAGGTTGAAGAGCTCCTGTCGGCGCTCGCCGAGCGTCCGCTGGAGCTCGTCGTCGGTCATGTCGCGGAGCGTTCTAGCTTTCAAAGAGGTCAGCCTCTCTCTTCACGATCTTGGTCTTGACCGGCAGCTTCTGGCTCGCGAGCTGCAGCGCCTCCTTGGCGAGCGGCTCGGCGACGCCGGCCAGCTCGAACATGACGCGGCCCGGCCTGACCACGGCCACCCAGTGCTCGGGGGAGCCCTTGCCCGAGCCCATGCGGGTCTCGGCCGGCTTCTGGGTCACCGACTTGTCCGGGAAGACGTTGATCCAGACCTTGCCGCCGCGCTTGATCTTGCGCGTCATCGCGATCCGGGCAGCCTCGATCTGACGGTTCGTGATCCAGCCGGCCTCGAGCGACTTGATCCCGAAGTCGCCGAACTGCACGTCGGTCTGGCCGCGCGAGACGCCGCGCCGCCGGCCGCGATGGACGCGGCGGTACTTGGTCTTCTTGGGCAGGAGCATCTAGTCCTCGCTCCGCTGATCGTCGGCCTTGGTCTGCGTGGTCGTCGTGTCAGGAGCGTCTGCGACGGGCGCCGGGGTCGTCTCGACCTGCGGTTCGATCACGGGCTGCTCGCGGCCCTCGGCACTCACGGCGTTCTCGTCGGTCTTCGGCTGCTCGACACTGTCCTGGCGCCGCGGGCGGCTGCCACCGGCAGGGCGCGGGCGTCCGCCCCCGGAACCAGCAGAGGGGCGGCCGCCGGGACCGCCCTGACCGCCGCCGGGGCGGCGCGGGCCACGGGACTTCTTGACGAGACCGAGACCCTCGCGATCCTGCGAGCGGCCGCGGCCGGACTCGCGCGAGGCGCCGAGACCCTCGGCCGCGCCACCGCGCCGGCGGCGGGCCTGATCCTGGTCGCCGAGGCGCGTGTCCTTGCCGGTGGTCATGCCCTCGAAGCCCTCCGGCATGATCTCGCCCTTGTTGATCCAGACCTTGACGCCGATCCGGCCGTAGGTCGTCTTCGCCTCGGCGAAGCCGTAGTCGATGTCGGCGCGGATCGTGTGGAGCGGGATCCGGCCCTCGGTGTAGCGCTCCGAGCGGCTCATCTCGCCGCCGCCGAGGCGGCCGCCACACTGGATCTTGATCCCCTGGGCGCCCGAGCGCATCGCGGAGGCCAGCGAGCGCTTCATCGCGCGCCGGAAGCTGACGCGGTTCTGCAGCTGCTCGGCGATCGACTGGGCGACGAGCTTCGCATCGAGCTCGGGCCGCTTGATCTCGTTGATGTTGATGTGGACGTTCTTGCCGGTGATCGAATGCAGCTCCTTGCGAAGCGCGTCCACCTCGACGCCAGACTTGCCGATCACGATTCCGGGGCGGGCGGTGAAGATGTCGACCGTGATCCGCTGCTTGTCCTTGCGGATCAGGATGTCGGAGAGGCCGGCATGGCCGAGCTTCGTGTTGATGTGGTCACGGATCCGGACGTCCTCGAGGATGTACGTCGGGAACTCCTTCTTCCCCACGTACCAGTTCGACTTCCAGTCGTGGATGACGCCGACCCGCAGGCCGCCGGGGTGGACTTTCTGGCCCATTACGCGACCGCCTCCTTCTTCTTCGAGCGGGACGCACGCTTCGGCTTCTCAGCGGGCTGGGTCTCATTGGCCTGGGCAGGAGCCGGGGCCTCGGTCGTCGTGGGCGCGGCCGCGCGCCGTTTGCGCGTCTGGCCGGCCTTCGGATCCTGGGCGAGCTCGATCGTGATGTGGCACGTGCGCTTGTTGATCCGGTTGACGCGGCCGCGGGCGCGCGGGCGCCAACGCTTCAGCGTCGGGCCCTCGTCGGCGTAGGCGGCCTGGACGACCAGGTCGTCCCCGTTCCAGTGCAGGAGCGGGTTCGTCTCGGCGTTGGCGACCGCAGAGCGGAGCACCTTCTCGATCTCGAGCGCGGCCGCGCGCTGCGTGAAGGCGAGGATCGTCCGCGCCTCGGGCACGCTGCGCCCGCGGATGTGCTGAAGCACGATCCGCGCCTTGCGCGCCGAGAGGCGGACCCACTTGGCCTCCGCGCGCACGACCTGCTCGGGTGTCTCGACCGCAGCCACTAACGCGCCTTCTGCACCTTGGCCTGCCGGTCGCCGGCGTGGCCCTTGAAGGTCCGGGTGGGCGCGAACTCGCCGAGCTTGTGCCCGACCATCTGCTCGCTGACGAAGACCGGCACGTGCTTGCGGCCGTCGTGGACCGCGATCGTGTGCCCGACCATGTCGGGGAAGACCGTGGACGAGCGCGACCAGGTGCGAATCATCCGCTTCTCGTTGGCCGCGTTCATGGACTCGATCCGGCTCATCAGCCGCGCCTCCACGAAAGGCCCCTTCTTCGACGATCTGCTCACTTAACGCTTGTCCTTTCCGCGGCGGCGGCCGCGAACGATCAGCTTGTTGGATTCCTTGTGCTTCTGGCGCGTGCGCTTGCCGAGCGTGGGCACGCCCCACGGGGTGACCGGATGGCGGCCGCCCTTCGACTTGCCCTCGCCGCCGCCGTGCGGGTGGTCGACGGGGTTCATCGCCGAGCCGCGCACTGCCGGGCGCTTGCCCTTCCAGCGGCTGCGGCCCGCCTTGCCGCCGGACTGGTTCTCGTGATCGGTGTTGCCGACCTGTCCGACGGTGGCTCGACAGGTTAGCGGGACGCGGCGCATTTCGCCCGAGGGCAGCCGGAGAACGCCGTAGCCGTCGTCCTTGGCCACGAGCTGCACGCTCGCGCCGGCGGAGCGGGCCATCTTCGCGCCCTGTCCCGGCTTGAGCTCGATGTTGTGCACCATCGTGCCGGTCGGGATGTTCTCGAGCGGGAGTGCGTTGCCGGGCTTGATGTCGGCGGTGGGGCCCGACTCGACCAGCGCGCCGACCCGCAAACGTGCGGGGGCGATGATGTAGGCCTTGGCGCCGTCGAGATAGTGGAGCAGCGCGATCCGGGCCGACCGGTTGGGGTCGTACTCGATCGCGGCGACCTTCGCCGGCACGCCGTCCTTCGTCCGCTTGAAGTCGATCACCCGGTAACGGCGCTTGTGACCGCCGCCCTGGTGGCGCGTCGTGATCCGGCCCTGGTTGTTGCGGCCGCCGCGCTTCTTGAGAGGCTCGGTCAGGCTCCGCTCCGGCGTCGTCTTCGTGACCTCCTCAAAGGTGGAGACGGACATGAAGCGGCGTCCGGGAGAGGTCGGCTTGTATTTCTTGAGGGCCACTAGACCTGGGCTCCTTCGAAGATCTCGATCGCTTCGCCCTCGCGCACTTGCACGATGGCCTTCTTCCAGCCTGGGCGGGTGCCCTTCGAGGTGCCGCGGCGCTTCGGCTTGGCCTGCACCTTGAGGATGTTCACGTTCTCGACGTGGACTGCGAACAGCTCCTCGACGGCCTGGCGGACCTGCGTCTTGTGCGCATCCTTGTGCACCTTGAAGGTGTACTTGCGGTCGGTGATCAGGCTGTAGCTCTTCTCCGAGACGACGGGAGCGAGCAGCACCTCGTTCGGATGCAGGCTCACGTAGCCCTCCCCTCGACGAGCGGCAGAGCCGCTTCCGTGATCAGCATGCTCTTCGCCCAGACGATCGTTGCGACCTCGAGCTCGGACGGCACGGTCACAAGCGACTTCGGGAGGTTGCGGAACGACTTGATCAGCGTCTCCTCCTCCTCGGTCGCGACGATCAGGAGCGGCAGGTCCTTACCCCACGTCTCGACCAGACCCTTGGCCTGCTTCGTCGAGGGCGCCTCGAAGCCGGAGGCGTCGAGCACGCCGAGCGTGCCGTTGCCGGCGTGGTTGGAGAGCGCACCGCGGAGCGCCGAGCGGCGCGCCTTGCGATTGACCTTGACGTCGAAGCTGCGCATCGTCGGCGCGAAGACGACGCCGCCGCCGGTGAACTGCGGCGCGCGAATCGTGCCGGCGCGGGCGCGGCCCGTGCCCTTCTGGCGCCACGGCTTGGCGCGGCCGCCGGAGACGAGGCCGCGGGTCTTCGCGCCACGGGTGCCGGCGCGGCGAGCGTTCAGCTCCGCGCGAACCGTCTCGTGCACGAGGTGCGGCTTCACGTCGGCGCCGAAGATCTCGGCGTCGAGGGTGACATCCTTAGCGGCCTTGCCGCCGACGAGCTTGACCTTGGGTGCCGCCATTACTTGGCCTCCCGGATCTCGACGAGGCCGCTCTTCGGGCCGGGCACGGACCCCTTGACGAGGAGCAGGTTGCGCTCGGGATCGATCTGATGGACGACGAGGCCCGGCTGGCTGACGCGGACGCCGCCCATCCGGCCGGCCATCTTCTGGCCCTTGAAGACGCGCGACGGGGTCGCCGACGCGCCGATCGAGCCCGGCTTGCGGACGTTGTGCGAGCCATGCGAGACGGGGCCGCGGTGGAAGTTGTGGCGCTTGATCGTGCCCTGGAAGCCCTTGCCGATCGAGATGCCGGCGACCTTGACCTTCTCGCCGGGCTCGAACGCCTCGACGGTGACGGTTTCGCCGACCTGAAGCTGGCTCTGGCCGCGGAGCTCGACGAGATGGCGGTGCGCGGCGGCGCCCGCCTTCGCCAGGTGCCCCAGCTCGGCCCTGGAGATCTTTCGCTCGACGACTGCGTCGAACGCGATCTGGACCGCCTCGTAGCCGTCCGTCTCGACGGTCTTGACCTGCACCACCGGGCACGGGCCGGCCTCGATCACGGTCACGGCGGTGACCTCGCCGCTCTCCGGATCGAAGACCTGCGTCATGCCCAGCTTCCTGCCGAGGATTCCTTTCATCAGAGCTTGATCTCGATGTCGACGCCGGCCGGGAGGTCGAGGCGCATCAGCGAGTCCACGGTCTTCGGGGTGGGGCTATGGATGTCGATCAGCCGCTTGTGCGTGCGCACCTCGAAGTGCTCGCGCGAATCCTTGTCCTTGAAAGGACTGCGGATCACGCAGTAGACGTTCTTCTCGGTGGGCAGGGGCACCGGGCCGGTGATCGTCGCACCGGTGCGCTGGGCCGTCTCCACGATCTGAGACGCGGAGCGGTCCAGCTGCTGGTGGTCATAGCCCTTCAGCCGGATGCGGATCTTCTGCTGCGCCACGATTCCCTCGTTCCTCTACTTACTTCGTGATCTTCGTGACGACGCCGGCGCCGACCGTGCGACCGCCCTCGCGGACGGCGAACCGGAGTCCCTCGTCCATGGCGATCGGCTGGATCAGCTGCACCGTCATCTGGGTGTTGTCGCCCGGCATGACCATCTCCTGGCCCTCCGGAAGCGTGATCTCGCCCGTCACGTCCGTCGTGCGGAAGTAGAACTGCGGGCGGTACTTGGAGAAGAACGGCGTGTGGCGGCCGCCCTCTTCCTTCGAGAGCACGTAGATCTCGGCGTCGAAGCCGGTGTGCGGCGTGATCGAGCCCGGCTTCGCGAGCACCTGGCCGCGCTCGATCTCCTCGCGCTTGACGCCGCGGAGGAGCGCGCCCGCGTTGTCGCCGGCCTGAGCGGCGTCGAGCGTCTTCTGGAACATCTCGACGCCGGTAACCACCGTCTTCTCGACCTTCTCGTGGATGCCGACGATCTCGATCTCGTCGCCGATCTTGATCTGACCCTGCTCGACGCGGCCGGTGACGACCGTGCCGCGGCCCGTGATCGTGAAGACATCCTCGATCGGCATCAGGAACGGCTTGTCGATGTCGCGCGTCGGCTCCGGAATGTAGGAGTCGACCGCCTCCATCAGCTCCAGGATCTTCGGCGTCCACTCCGGGTCGCCCTCGAGCGCCTTCAGCGCCGAGACGTGCACGATCGGGATGTCGTCGCCCGGGAAGTCGTACTTGGAGAGGAGCTCGCGCACCTCCATCTCGACGAGCTCGAGCAGCTCCGGGTCGTCGACCATATCGGCCTTGTTCAGCGCGACGACGATGTACGGCACCTCGACCTGCTTCGCGAGCAGGATGTGCTCGCGCGTCTGCGGCATCGGGCCGTCGGCGGCGCTGACGACGAG
>DATMEO010000061.1:0-20907 GCA_035556515.1 Gaiellaceae bacterium | reverse complement strand
CGGCCGTTGGGGCAGGTGGACATTGGTGGGGAGCGGAATGCGGTCGGTTCGGCGTCGTTGCCGCTGAACGCCTGGTCGCATCTGGCGACGACGTACGACGGGAGCGTCGTCCGCCTCTATGTGAACGGCGCGCAGGCCGGCTCGCTCCCGTTCTCGGGCTCGATGGCGGCCTCGACCGGTCCGCTTCGGATCGGCGGCAACGGTGTCTGGGCGGAGTGGTTCGCGGGCCTGATCGACGAGGTGCGCATCTACAACCGCGCGCTTACGGCGAGCGAGATCCAGCAGGACATGCAGACGCCCGTCGGCTAGCGCAGTACTACGAGCAGTTCGCGATCGGGATGAACGTGAAGTAGTCGGGCGGCCCGATCGTCTTCTTCCAGATGCACGGAAAGTCGTGCTCGCCCGTCTGGGTCAGCCCGTGCAATGAGCCGACGACGCGAAGCATCGGCGGCTCATAGTCCTTGCCGGGCGTGACAGTCCTCTCCCCCGAGAGCTGCGACATCGTTACGGCGAGTTGTTGGTGATGTCGACGCCCATGAACGTGAAGCCGTCGGACGAGCCCCACTTCTTGTCCTGCATCGTCAGCGCGTGCAGCGAGCCCAGGACGGTCAACGCCGGCGCCGTGTACTCGGGCTTGGCGATCGATTTCAGGTCTGACACTGCTTCTCCCCCTACGTTGAAGATGACATCAGTGTAGGCGCCGGTTCTGGGTGCGACAACTAGCCGCGCGGCTAGAGTTGTCCGACCTTGTCGGGGCAGCCTGCAGTTGGCGCGTACGGCCTCGCGCTCGACGGGGTCGACGCGGCGGCCTCTCTCCTGATCCCGGCAGCGCCCGCGTGGCCGCGTTTCAGCGTCAGCAACACGGCCGGCCAGATCGAGCGGATCACCGATCGGCTCAGCGACGACCGTGCGGAGATCGCACTCCGCTCCGGCGGAATGCTCTTTGTCGACCGCCTCCAGGCGCGGGCGGAGTTCGTCACGCCCGAGCTGCTCTCGCCGGACGAGCTCGCTCATCCGGGCCTGGCGCCGGTCGCCGCCGTGACCGCGCGCTGGCTCGGCCGCCAGAGCTTCCACGCGGGCGCGTTCGCTGTCGGCACGGACGTCTGGGCGCTGCTCGCCGACCGAGAGGGTGGGAAGAGCACGACGCTCGCCTGGCTTGCCTCGCGGGGGCACCCGATCGTCTGCGACGACATGCTCGTCCTCGACGGGGACGAGCCGCTCGCCGGTCCGCGGATCCTCGATCTGCGCGCCGAATCGGCGCAGCGGCTCGGTCTCGGTGACTACAGGGGACGGGTCGGCGCCCGTGAGCGCTGGCGGGTGCAACTCGACGACATGCCGCCCGGTACGCGCTTCCGCGGGTGGGTCTTCCTTCATTGGAGCGACGACGTGGATGTGGAGCCGGTGCGGCCGGGCGAGCGCCTGCCCCGGCTCGCAGAGCATCTCGGGCTGCGCGTGCCCCCGGCGCGGCCCGACCGGCTGCTCGAGCTCGCGGCGCTACCGGGCTGGGAGTTCCGCCGGCCGCGAGGCTGGGACCGCTTCGACGAGGCGGGAGATCGGCTGCTCGAAGCGCTCGCCGGCTGACGCGGGCAGATCGAGCGCGAGCTTCACCGACTGAAGCAGTGTGTACGTTCGCGGGTCGGGCGTTCCGCTCTCCCACTGCGCACGCAGTCGCTCGACGTCGACCAGGCTCGTGTCGACGCCCTCGCCGTCCCAGCGGCCGACGAGCTCGCGGCTGTGCTCGTGCCAGAACGCGCCGTCGAACGAGGCTTTCGTGCGGCGCGAGCGCACGTCCGCGGGGAGCACGTCGCCGAAGATCGCGTCCATCGCTTCGCGCCGGCTGTCGAACCGGTCTGCGCGCCGCAGCGAGGCGAGTGCCGAGACGAACCCAGGCTCGAGGAAGGGATGCATGAGAGCGACGTTCTCGGCCGCAGCCAGGATCTCAAGGCTGCGCGTGCCGACGTGGAGGTATCTATGGCTTGCGCTGTAGAGGATGCCGCGGCGCCAGCCGAATGGCTCGCCGGCCTCGTCGTCGGCAAGCTGCCGCTCCACCTGTGCGACGACATGGTCGTGCAGCCACGGGAACGGCGCGCGCATCCGCCGGCGGGTCACGAGCCGGCGCAGCCGCGGCGGGGCGACAGCGAGGGCGAGGGCGAGGGCGTCGCGCGGCCTCGGTGCCACCCGGCCGGCGAGCACCCGCTGCGCGTACCACCAGCGCGAGGATCCGAGCAGCTCGTCGCCGCCGATCCCGGTCAGGAACGAGCCGCCGTGAGCCTGCGCGAAGAGGGGCGCGTGGAAGTGGGCATTCGAGGGCCAGAGGAGGCCGTGGCGGGCCAGGCTGGCAGACGCGACAGGCCCGACGCAGTCGAGCTCGTCGGTCATCTCGAACCGGATCCAGTCGCTCAATCCGAGGTGGGCGACGACGCTCTCCTGCCACTCCGTCTCCGCCGAGTCCTCCGCGGCCGGGAATCGCAGTGTCGCCGGAATCGGCGGCGCCAGGCCTTCGCGCCGCGCGACCGACGTCGCCACGGCGAGCACGGCCGAAGAGTCACGGCCGCCCGAGAAGCTGACGAGGCAGGGGCCGCGCCGCAGCGGCTCGACCAGCGCGCGTTCCATCGTCGCGCGGGGGTCCGAGTCGTGGAGAAACGGGCGGGCGGTCTCGGCGCTCCCGAGGACGAGACCAGACGCAACCTCGAGCGGGCTGAGTGCGTTCACGGGACTCGCGCGGGTCGCGGGGCGACGCGGAGCAGCTCCTGGAAGGCGGGCGCAAGTGCGTCGCCCTCTCCCTCGACCCACGCGTGGGCGCGGAACTCGTCGGCCTCCCGCATCACGCCGATCACGATCTCGCGCGGATCTCCCTGTGCGGTCCGCCAGCGCTGCAACACGACCGCCCGCTCAAGGCACGTGGAGGGTAGCCGCCGCAGGACGGCGTGGATGCCGGCGTCCGCGGTCGCGGGGAGCCCGACCGGGGGCTCCACCGAGAGATCGTCGAGACTGCCCTCTCGGAGCTGGCGGCGCGCCTGACGGACGGCTCGGCCGGCCCAGACGACGCCGCGCCAGGCCCCGGGATCAGCCAGTCGTGCCAGTCTCATCCAGGAGCCCTCGTTCGCGAAGCTCGGTCAGGAATCGCTCCACGTCGGCCGTGGCCGTGTCGGCGTCGATGCCGTAGGCGGCGACGAGGTTGCCGGCGAGCGCCTCCTTCGTCGTGCCGGCGGCTAGGGCCGCCCAGAGGAGCGCCCCGCTGTCGTTCGCGCTCAGGTAGGTCGAGTCGCGAACGTCGATCGCGATCATCTCGTCGTCGACGGTTCGCCAGGCGAGATCGTCGTTGCGCAGGCGTAGCTCGGTGGTCATTCCCCCTCCTCGGTCTGCTTGGCAGCGCTGCTCTCGTCGTGGTCGGACAGGCGCTTGAACGCATCGGCGGCCGCCCGTGTCGAGCGCCGGATCATCTGCAAGCGCGTCTCTCCCTCCACTAGTGCAAGCTGGTGCGCGAGATGCCGGCGCGTCGTCGCGGCAGCCTGCGCGGGCGGCAGCGCCGAGAACGGTCCGAGCCAACGCTCGAGGTGGCGCTCGAGCACAGTCCGCTCGCGGACACCCCACAGATGCCGTGCCCAGACGTGCCCGATGAGCGGCCGGCGGCGGTCGCCGAAGAGCGAGTCGATCGTGGTCTGGGTCGTGCGCCAGAGTCGTTCGACGCCCCAGGAGCGGGCGATCCGGGCCAGCTCGTCCCGGTCGGCGCCCTGCGAGAGTGCGGCGACGTCGACAAGGCGACCGAGCCGGCCGAGCGGCACGTGCGCCCACGCGTGCACCGCCAGGGCGACGGCGTGCCGCGCAGGATCGAGCGCGAGCAGGCCCGGGATCCCCGTGGCCGACGGAACTGCCGTGCGCAGCAACTCCGCCGTCGGCGGCGTCGCGCCCTCGATCCACTTCGGCTGGTGGTGGACCTCGACGACGAGCGGAAGCCCCGGCCACACGAGCGGCCGCAAGTGGTGAATGCCGAGATAGAGCTCCGGATCCCCGGTCGGCTCGAAACCTGCCTCGCGCAGCGTCCGCCACGTGGCGTCGGACTCCTCGACGAGGACGTCGAGGTCGCGGAAGGTGCGCGTGAGCGGGTTCTGCCACCACTGCGCCACCTCCGGCCCCTTCATCAACACGACCGGCTCGTCGACGGCGGCGAGCACCCGCTGCAGCACGAGCGGCGCGATCAGCGAGGCGGCGACCGCGGTGCGCTCTGCGGCGCGGCTCTCGTCCCGGTTTCCGCCGGTGAGACGGCGGCGGCGCAGAGCGAGCTGCTCGAGACCGTGAAAGCGCAGGTCGGAGTCGCGCGGAGCGCGTTCGAGCAGCGCGTCGACCCGCTCCCAGAGCGACGCATCGTGCGCGGGCTGGGCCCGCGGCGGCGCCAGGTCACCGATCTGGAGGGCCGTGCTCAATACGCCCCCAAAGTTCCGAGCCGGCGCTCGCGCCGGAGCGCGACCCGGAACGCCGCCGTGCCGAGGAGGAAGGAGAGGAGCGACAGCGGCGTCAGAATCAGGATGTCCGGCCCAATCGCGCTCCAGTCGGCGCCGCCGAGGAGCGCATCGCGGAGCGACTCGGCGGCGATTGCGAGCGGGTTCGCCTCCGCGGCGGCCGTCAGCCAGCCGGGCAGGAGGCCGACGGGGAAATAGAGGCCGGAAACGAGCGTCAGTCCCGCGACGGCGAGCCCGACAACGCCGGCGCCGTGGCGGAAGGTCAGCGTGATCGCCGCCGCGAGGATCCCGAGCCCCCAGACGAACGGCATGAAGAAGATCAGGATCACGAGCGCCTGCGGGACGCCGTCGAGCTGGAGGCCGAGCCCGAAGGCGAGAGCGAGCGTCGTCAGCAGGATCGTCATTCGCACGGGGATGAAGATCAGGTCGAACAGCACCGAGCCGATCTGCACCGTCACCTGAGCCGTCGGCGTGCTCAGGAGCGACTCGAGCGTGCCCATCAGCTGCTCGTTCCGAAGCGCGGCGGAGACCCGTTCGAGCCCGAGATGAAGGAAGCCACCGAGCGCCATGCCGACGACCGCGAACTCGAGGTAGCTGACGGGCTTCCCGTCGACGGGAGGAATCGAGGCCGGGTCGACCATCAGCCCGACGAAGTAGAAGACCAGCGCGCCTCCGAGGAGGCCGAGAAAACCGGTCACGAAGGACAGGCGATAGCTCCAGGCGACGAGGAAGTCCCGCCGCACGAAGGCCGCGAGCTTCCGGAGCTCGAGCCCGCGCGTACGCCGGGTCGCGGCGACGACGGCGTTCACCGCTCGTCTCCGGTCAGCGCGATGAATGCCTCTTCTATCTCTGAGCGGTCGGGCCGGCACGCGACGATCGGGAAGCCGGCCGCCGTGAGCGCCGCGAGCACGTCGCCCAGCACGGACCGGTCACGCAGCTCGAGCACGTAGCGATCGGCGTCTGACGGCACGATCCCGATCTCGGCCCGGCCCAGGACCGCTGCACCGGCCCGCCGCGCCACGAGCTCGCGGTCGCGCTCGACCGTCGGCATCGTCAGCACGTAGCGGCGAACGACCGAGTGGGCGATCAGATCGTCGACGGAGCCGCAGAACCGCGTGCGGCCGAGGTCGAGCAGCGTCACCCGGTCGGCGAAGCCCGCGATCTCCTCCAGGCGCTGGGTCGTCCACAGCACCGCGATCGACCGTTCCGCCGCGGCGCTCGCCACGAGGGCCCGAACCCGCCGCGCCCCTTCCGGGTCGAGATCGTGCGTCGCCTCGTCGATCAGCAGGATCGCCGGATCGCAGAGCAGCGCCCGCGCGAGCGCAAGCCGACGCTGCATTCCCTTGGACAGCAAGCCTGCCCGCTTGCGCTCCTCCGCCGCGAGCCCGACTGACTCCAGGGCGGCACGGGCCCTGGCGACCGCATCCCGTCGCCGCAGTCCGTGCAGTCGGCCGAAGAAGACGAGGTTCTCGAGCGCCGAGATCCGGAGGTAGAAGGAGCGGTCGCCGGCCGGCACGAGGCCCAGGAGCTGGCGCGCCGCCTGCGGGGCGAGCCCGTTCAGCCGCACGCTTCCCTCGTCCGGCGTGACCAACCCGCTCAGGATCCGCAGCAGCGTGGTCTTGCCGGCCCCGTTCGGGCCGAGCAGCGCGTGGATCTGCCCGGGCTCCACGCCGAGCGTGACTCCGGACAGCGCCTCCCGCTGTGCGAAGCGCTTCGTCACGCCTGCGACCTCGATCGCGAGCGGAGCGGGGGCGGGACGCACCACCCGGAGCGGGGCCGCCGAAACGGCTGCAGAAGTCATGCCCACGTGGCCACCTCTGTCCCAGAGTAGGCGGGCGGCGGGCGGAAATGTAGGCCAGACCACACGCCTCGCCACCTAGCCGTTCGGGCAGTGCGTCGAGCCCAGTTGGTCGCTTGGCTGGTTTCTCGATCTGGTCTTAGAACCGCGGCCGGACGCTCCTAGAGTGTGAGGGCAAGGCGGGATGAGCCCGCCGTCTGCGGCACGGGAGGGCAGTCCGGGACGATGAGCACTGGAGCGAATGCGGCAGTTCGCGCGCCGGCGGCGACGGCGCGGCAACACCGGCTGCGGCGGGGGCGCACGCGCATCCTCGCGCTCAGCGATCTCACGATGCTCGCCGCCGCGTACGCGGTCTCCTATCTGGTCGCCGACCAGATCGCGCCGCTGCCGCCCGTCTCGGGCTCGGCGTGGTTCCTGGCGCTCGTGGCCGTGACGGCACCGTTCGTCTGGTTGACCGTCTTCACCGCGAACAAGCTCTACGACAACGACAGCCTCAAGATCTCGGTCTCGAGCTTCGACGAGACGCGAGACCTCTTCCACGCGATGCTCGTGGGCTCGCTCGGCTATCTGCTTCTCTCACAGGGTGTCGACCACTTCTTCGACTGGTGGGTGTACACCCCGGTCGAGGCCTTCATCTTCCTCGGCGTCGCGCTCGTCCTGATCCCCGTCGCGCGTGGCTCGATCCGGAGCTGGATCTTCCCGCGTGTGATGCAGCCGCGCCGCACGCTCATCGTCGGCAGCGGCAGCGAGGCGCTGCTGGTGTACCGGAAGATCAAGGCGCATCCGGAGTACGGGCTCGAGATTGTCGGCTTCCTCAGCGCCGAGGGCGAGCAGGACGCGGGGTTGCCGGAGCCGGTGATCGGCTCCGCCTCCGAGGTTGCCGGCATCGTCGACTCCTACGAGGTCGACAGGATCTTGATCGCGTCCTCGGTCGGGAGCCACGAGGAGACCCTGGACCTGCTCCGGACGGTGCACCGCCCCGACGTCCACGTTTCGATCGTGCCGCGCTACTTCGAGATCTTCACCTCGTACGCGACGCTCGACGACGTCGAGGGGATGCCCGTCGTGACGCTGCCGCCGATCCGGCTGGGCCGCAGCGCCCGGGCGCTCAAGCGCACCGTCGACGTCGTCGTCTCCGCGGGGGCGTTGCTCGTCCTGTCCCCGATCCTCGCGGCGGTCGCGATCGCGATCAAGCTCGACAGCAAGGGGACGGCGCTCTATCGCCAGGCGCGGCGCGGCCGGCTCAACTCGACCTTCTACATCTACAAGTTCCGGACGATGTTTGCCGGCGCGGAAGCCAAGCGGGCCGAGGTGCTGCACATGAACGAGGTCGACGGCCCGCTCTTCAAGATCAAGGGCCGGGACCCGCGCGTCACGCGCGTCGGCGCATTCCTGCGCAAGACCTCGATCGACGAGCTGCCGCAGCTCTGGAACGTGCTCAAGGGCGAGATGAGCCTCGTCGGCCCGCGTCCGTTCGTCGTCTACGAGGCCGACCTGATCACCGGCTGGGCCTCCCGGCGACTCGACATGACGCCGGGCATCACCGGCCTCTGGCAGGTGCTCGGGCGGAACGACATCCCGTTCGAGGAGATGACGAAGCTCGACTATCTCTACGTGACCAACTGGTCGCTCTGGTGGGACCTGAAGATCCTCTGCCAGACGATCCCCGTCGTGCTCGGCCGCCGCGGGGCGTATTGAGCCATGAGACAAGTGGAGGGGCGATCTCTCGCCCCTCCACTTCCGTTTCGCGTCTGCTCGGCTAGCTCAGCAGCTGCCGCCCCAGCCGCTCGGTGCCTGGCCGGTGTTGCCGCAGAAGGTGTTGCCGGAGCCGATGGTGGGGCTTCTGCCGACGTTGTTTTCGAACCAGTTGTTGCGGATCTTCCAGCCGTTCATGACGCCTTCGCCGATTGGCCCGACGCGGCCGATGTTCAGGCCGTATGCATGCGTGGTGACCTCGTTCGGGTAGACGGAGCGGCCGAAGGAGTTGCCTTCGATCGTGACGTTGCCGTACTGGGGCGGCAGCGGGCTCCACCAGCTGCCGTAGGTGAAGGCGAGGTCCATCGTGACGCAGTTGCGGAAGGTGCTGTTGCGGATCGTGAAGCCGGGCACGACGATCGCGTAGACGCACTCGTTGTGCACGCCGGCCGTGGCGAGCCGGACATCGTGGAAGAGGACGTTGTCGAAGGTGAAGTTGCTGCCCGAGATCAGGGCGCCCTTCTCGTCGGTCACGTTTCCGATCGAGCCGTTCTTGAAGGTGGCGTTGTCGCCGTGGCTCTCGAAGGCGGCACCGCCGGAGGTCTTCGCCCGGCCGGCGTCGATCGTCAGCCCGTCGAAGACGACGTTGTCGAAGTTGCTGTACAGCTGCCGGAACCGCGTCCCCGACACCCCCTTGACGGTGACCCGCTTCGAACCGCCGCCCGGCCTCCAGACGCCGTAGTCACCCGAGGAGAGCTGGATCACCCAACCATCCTGCGCCTGGCTATAGGCGGTGCTCAGATTCCCGCCCGGAGCAACATTGATCGTCCCCGCAGCAGGCGGCGGTGGCGGCACGGGCGGAGGCGGCGGGGGCGGCGTGCCGCCGCCGCACGCGGCGGTCGAGGTCGACCCAGTCGCCTCGGCGCCGTTGGACGCGTTGCCCGCCGCGTCGTACGCCTCGAGCGTGAAGGTGTAGGCCGTCGCGCACGTGAGGCCGTTGAACGTGTAGCCCGGCGTGGAGACGGTTCCGACGCTGACGCCGTCCCGAAGCAGGCGGTAGCCCGCGACACCGACGTTGTCGCTCGACGGGAGCCAGGTGAGACCGACCGTCGTCTCGGTGATCGTTGTGAATGCCATCCCCTGCGGAACGGACGGCGCCTGCGTGTCGCTCGACTGCGGGCACGCAGCCGTCGCAGCCGTCAGCGACCGTTTGGCGCTCCGGTTGCCGGCCGCGTCGTAGGCGTCCACGGACAGCGAGTAGCTCGACGCGCACGCGAGTCCGGCGAACGTCGCGCTCGTCGAGGGCGTCGAGCCCGTCGAGGCGTTGTTCCGGTAGAGGCCGTAGCCGGAGACGCCGACGTTGTCCGTCGAGGCGCCCCACGAGACGGAGACGGAGGTCGTCGTCGACCCGGTGACGCTGAGCGCTCCGGGCAAAGAGGGCGCCGCTGTATCGCCGCCGGCGCTGCAGGCGCTGGTCGAAGCCGTCAGCGCGGCGCGGGCCGAGCTGTTGCCCGCGGCGTCGTACGCGGCGACCTCGAGCGGGTAGGACGTGCCGCACGCCAGCCCGGAGAAGGTGTAGTCGACGATCAGCGACGTGCCGGCGAGGGCGCCGCCGCGGTAGAGGCGATAGCCGGCGACACCGATGTTGTCCGTCGACGCCGTCCAGATGACCCGGATCGACGTCTGGGTGGACGAGGTCTTCGTGAGCCCGGCCGGCGCCGTCGGCGGGACTGCGTCCGCCGGGGTGCTGCCGACGCCGCCACCGCCGGGGCATGCGTCCGTTGCCGCCGTCGTCGAGATCCGCTCGGAGCGGCTCGAGCCACGATAGGCATCCACGTCGAACGCGTACGCCCGACCGCACGCGAGGCCCGTGAGGGTGATGGCGGGTGTCGAGACGTTGAGGACGAAGGCGCCGTCGCGGTAGATGCCGTAGCCGTCTGCGCCGCCGGGTGACGCTGTCCAGCGAAGCGCGACGCTCGAGCTCGAGCGGCCGACGACGAGAAGCGCGCTCGGCGCCGCCGGACCGGCGGCGGCGGCGGTGCGCTGCCGTGGCAGCGCTGCGGCGAAGCCGTTCAGGGCGGGAGAGGAGGGACGGGAGCTGACGCCGAGATCGAGCGAGCCGTCGGCGGACGCATAGGCGATGCCCGTGCGCCAGGCCGCCGCGGTCTGAGGCGGCAGCAACGCGACGATTCGGCTGCGCTTGTAGCGGCCGCCACGGAGAAAGCGCAGCTGCTTCGGGCCCGCGACGCGGACGACGACGTAGTCCACGACCGAGCGCCGGGCGAGCTTCACAGCGGCGGCGGGTGATCGCACGAGCGCCGCGCAGGTCTGAAGCGTCCCGGCCCGTGCTGCGCAGGCGCGCTTGGGAGGAGTCGTGCGGGCCGCGATCACAGCGACTCGCGCGCGCTTCGCGGACGCAGCCAGGCGGGCGAGTGGCTTCTGCGGCATCCCCACCGTCACGACCGTGTTCACGCCCTTGCCTGCCAGCCATTCGAGCCGTGCCTGGCTCACCGACGACACCCCGGCGGGCAGCGCGATCGCCCAAACCTGACCCGAGGGAGCGGAAGGCGCTGACTGAGTTCCCGACGCCGAGGCGGCGAAGGCGAGTGCGATGGCGACGGCGGCGGCGCGGACGGCGCTACCGGTGAGTCGGCAAGGGAGTGCGGCTCTCCACATTGCGTGCTCCTGAATGAGTGCGTTGACCCACTCCCGTATCGGGCCGGTCTCAGCGGTCGCTGATGACTCAAACGGGGGATCGTTGCCCTAACAGAAGACAACTTGTTACTGCAGCCGAACCGGGCTCAGTCGGGCCGTCTCGAGTCCGCGTCAGGCGGTGCGAGAGCCGTCAGAAGCGTTCGTAGGCGCCTGCGTCCGGTGCGCCCTTTGCCGGTCTGAGCCTGCGATCGGCATCGCGCCTCGGGAACAGCGTGCGGTCGCCTCTGTTGATCGGGGCGGCGCCGGCGCGCAGGCGGAAGTTGCCCCGCGGTGCGTCCAGGTAGAACGGCGCGATGTTGGGATTGCTGCGGCTGTTGACGGCGTTGGCCACCTTGACTTCGCCGGTGCCGCCGCAGGTTTCACCGACGTTGTAGCGGTAGACCCACTCGGGAGCGCAGTCGATCCCGCCGAGGTTGCCGTACCACCGTCCCGATGCGGTGTCACCGCCGGCAGGGGTGCTCGTCGTGCACGGCGACGTTTCGAAGGTGTTGTAACGGACGATCCATCCCTTGACGGTGTTCTGGTCGTTGAAGCCCCAGCCGACGAGCAGGGCGCAGGACGGATGCCAGCTCCCATTGTCGTCCAGTGTGTGCCCGAAGACGTTGTTCTCGATCAGGACGTCGTCGTAGGCAGGTCCGCCGTTCCAGTTGGTGAAGAAGAGTGCCATCGTCGGACAACCGATGAAGCGGTTGCCGCGGTAGACGGAGCGGTTGCCGCCGTTGACGTACATGCATTCGTTGTGAACGGACGAGTTGGTGACGGAGATCCGGTGCCAGAGGTTGTACTCGATCACCATGTCGTCGGCGCCGGACTCGAAGCCCTTCTGGTCGCGGATGTTCCGCACGACGCTCGAGCGGAGCACGAAGCCGTCCCCGACCCCACGGATCCCGTGGTCGTCGCCCGCGTTGAGCCCGTCGACGATCACGTTTTCGAAGGTCTGGTTCGCGCCGCAGGGATAGAGGACGGCGTTGTCGGGATCCCCGCAGGGCCCGTTGAAGTTGTCGCGGTCCTGAATCAGGATCCCGCGCACGACGATGTTCGAGGCAGCGCTGATGATCTGTCCGAAACTGGGTCGGCCTGGCCCGGAGGCTCGGAAGAGCAGCTTCTTCGAGCCGGCGGCGAGCCCTTGGCTGCCGTACGTCCCGTCCGTGATATTGATCGTGTCGCCGGGACGCGCGGCAATGTAGGCGGCCTGGAGGCTACGACACGCGCGCGCGTTGACGTATCCGCCCGGCGCGGCACGGCGTGTGCAGCTGCCGCCGTCCGGGTCGATCCAGACGTTGGCCGCGCCAGCCGGCGGTGCGGGGCGTTTCGGGACGGCCGGCGCCTTTGGCTTGGGCTTGGGCTGCGGCGCGCTCACGCGTGCGCAGGCCGCCGTCGTGATCGATCCGGTCGCCTCCGCGCGGTTGGATGCGTTGCCGGCGCCGTCGACCGCTTCCAGGGCGAACGTGTAGCGGGTCGCGCACCGCAGGCCGGTGTACGTGAACCGGAGCGCGCGGACGGTCGCAACGCGCATCCCGTTCCGGTAGAGCCGGTAGCCGGCGACGCCGACGTCGTCAACCGATGCCCTCCAGACGAGCCCCACCGTCGTCCGCGTCTTCCCGGCGAACGCCATTCCCTGGGGAACGGACGGCGGCTGGGTATCGACCGGAGCCGCGGAGATGGAAGGCACTGCTCCCGCAAGAAGCACGACGGCGGCGCCGAGAAAGATCAGCGCAGCGCGTGAAGGTGGGCGTCTCATCAGGCGGGCGGGTCGAGCGCGACGCAAGCTAACGAAGAGATGTGAGCGGTTTGTAAGACGGCGTGCTTCGAACCCCGCGAGAACTGCAGCCGGCTAAGGCGTCGACGGCCGACGGGCTGGAGCCGCGAGCGGCGTCGGACGCTCGGCGAGCAGCGCCGATCCCAGCCCGACGAAGATGAAGAGCAGGAAGGTGACCTGGATGAACGCGAACGCGTCATAGGTGATCATGCCGACGCCGAATGCGGCGACGCCCGCGGCCAGAGACACCAGCAGCCAGCCTCGAGGGGAGTCGTCCGCCTTGGCCTCCTTGCCGAATCGCCGCACGACGCGGGCAAAGAACCAGAGCCAGCCGAAGAAGCCGACGATCCCGGTCTCGAGCAGGGTGCCGAGCCACTGGTTGTCGAGGATGTTCGCCTGCCGGCCTTGAACATCGGCGTCGACGACGCGAGTTCCGAATCCCTGACCGAGGACCGGCTGGCGTCGCCACTCCTGCAGCGCCGGGCCGATGTCTGCGATGCGGCCGCTGCCGCTCTGGCCGGGCTGCGAGCTTTGCTCGGCGATCAGGCCGCCGGCGGGAAGGAAGGACTGCTTGATTGCGCCGAGCGTTCCCGGAAGCACGAGCTTGATCACGATGAGAGCGGGAATCAACACCGGCCAGAAGCGGCGCACCTCCTTGGGCCGCAGCCACAGGAAGACGAGGGCGACGACCACGAGCATGACGACGCCGGTGCGCGAGACGGTCGCCGCGCAGCCCGCGATCAGAAGCGCCGCACAGACGTACCAGCGCCGCTGCCGATAGCGGTACGCGAGGTAGACGGCGAGCGGTGTCAGGACGACGAAGGCTGCGCTGAGTGCGATCGGATGCTGGGCCGAGCCGAAGACCCGGAGCTTGGCGGCGCCGAACTTCTGGAACGCCTCCGGCTCGCCCTCACCGCCGGCCTGCAGGACTGGGATCGCGCGATCGAGGTGGTTGAAGATGTTGAAGCCCGTCCTCGACTCGACGATGGCGAAGAGCCCGACGGTCGCCCCGCCGCAGACGAGAGTCTTCGCGAGGTAGTCGATGTCGCCCAGTCGCCGAACCGTGCTCGCGATGATGTACAGCGCGATCACGAAGCTGATGAAGAACATGAGCTTCTTGTCGACGAAGGGAGAGAACTGCGCCACGCGGTCCGGGTTCGACGCGACCGAGGCGAGTGCCGAGCCGATGATCAGGATCAGCGGCCCCTCGAAGCCCGTCTTCCGCACTCTCGAGCGTGGATCGGCGAGGAGCGACGCAACCCAACCGAGGACGAGGAGGGCCACGAAGACGCGGTAGGGCTCGAGCTCGAACGGCAGGTTGCCCGGCAGCGAGTACCTGCGGATCGGGATGAAGAGGATGATCAGGATCAGCGCCGCAAGGATGCGGGGCCAGCCGACGTACAGGAACGGCACCACTGCGGCGAGCGTCGCCAGGATGACGAGGCCGACGGCCGGGGCCGGCGAGCCGCCGCTGGCGATCGCAGCAGCGAGCACTGCGAGTGCACCCGCGACAACGGTCGTTGGTACGAGCAGCGGCCGCCGGTTGACCCAGACGGCGTCCACGGCCTAGGCGGTGCGGCGTTCGCGCTCGCGAATTCCCGCGGCGGCACCCGGCGCACGGTCGCGCGGCCTGACGTTCTCGAGGAGGAACGCGATCCCCGAGACCGCGAGCATGACCGCCAGGAAGACGACGATCGGCATCGTCTTCGATCGCGGCTGATAGACGAGCACCTGTCTGGGACGCTCGACCTCTTCGATCACGACGCGGTCGGCCGGAGGAACCTCGTTCGCGGCCTGCTGTTCGCGAACATGCGTCTCGAGAGCTCGCGCCGTACGAGATGCGAGCGCCATCGAGCCGCGCGGGCTGTCCGAGATCGCGGTCAGGTCGATCAGCGGGAGCATGATCCGGTTCTCGCCGCGGACGAGCGGCGTCGCGATCACCTTGCCGCGAACGGGTCCCTGCTGCCGCACGAGGCGGCGCACGGGGTCGCTCATCGCGAGCTCGGCGTAGAGCACGGCGAGGTTATTGAGTCGGTTGGGGTCGGCGACCGGGATGCCGAGACTCTGGGGTTGGTCGTCGGTCGTCTGCTCCTGCGCGAAGAGGCGCCCCCACGGAAAGCCGCTTTGCGTGACGCCGACGCGCGCGGTGCTCGCGAAGAGCTCCGTCTGCCGGTAGCTGACCCCATCGCCACTGATGCGGAGAATCGACAGCGCCGCTAGGACCGTTGCGAGCAGGAAACCGCACGCTACGAGCAGCCTGAAGCGCCACAGGACGCGGGCGTAGAGGCGGAAGTCCATCTCAGTCGCTCTGCGCGCTCGGCTCGAGGGTGCCGTTCATCGAGCGGAGGTACGTGACCGCTGCCTCCGTCCGGTTGTTGACCCCGAGCCTGCGGTAGATCGCCGCCAGATGGAACTTGATTGCGTGCACGCTGAGGTGCAGCCGGCTGGCGGCCTCCGCGTTCGTCATCCCGAAGGCGATCATCTGGAGCACTTCGAGCTCGCGTGGCGTCAGCGCCATCACGCCTGGCTGCGGCTCCTGCCGTGCGACATCTTCGAGCATGCTCGGATGGTACGAGCGGCTGAATCGGCTGCCTATGCCCGTTGGACCAGCGTTTGCGCCGACCGCCCTAGCCGGACGGCTAGACCGCTTAGGCCTCGATCAGGCCGCCGTCGAGGCTCTCCAGGCGCGGCTCGGATCGGCGGCGCCGCGCGAGCACGCTCCTGACCTCGCCGGTCACCTCCGGTGCGCGCCAGAGGCACGCTGCGACGTAGACGACGCCTCCGAGAGCGACGAGCAGGATCAGCCGAACGACGGCGGGCGCGTCGGCCGCGTCGAGGGCGGCGCCGACGACGAGCATCGCCGCCGCCATCAGCGCCGTCGCCTGCGCGACGCCGCTGAGCGAGAAGACGAAACGACGCAGCGGGATGCCGAGCGCACGCGTCGTCAGGTAGGCGCGGACCGGCTCGATCAGAATGGTGGCGATCGCGTACGCCGTCGCCACGCCGACGATTCCCCACTCGGTCCCGATCGCGACGGCGCCGACGCTGCCGACGAACCAGAACAGCGTGAATCGGGTGAGCGTTCCTGCGCGGCCGAGAGCGAGCAGGACTTCCCCGTGCAGGGTCTGTACCGACTGCACGATCCCGACGACGGCCAGGATCCGGATCACGTCGGTCGCCGACTCCCAGCGCGGGCCGAGGACGACGTCGACGAAGTCCGGCGCCACGATCACGAGGCCGACGAGCGCCGGCACCGAGAGCGCGCCGACCAGGCGGGTCGCGCGAATCCAGACGTCGGCCATCCGCTCGCGGTCGTCGCTCATGCGGGAGAAGGCCGGGAAGAACACCTGCTGCAGCGGCGCCGCGATGCGGACGAACGGCATCAGGATCACGGTCGTCGCGAGCGTGTACGTGCCCAGGGCGGCAGCGCCGAGGACGCGGCCGATCAGGACGCCGATGATCGTCCGCCCCGCCTGCCAGAGGACGTTCTCGGCGAAGACGTTGCCGGCGAACCCGCCGAGGCGCCTCAGGCTCGCCAGCGCGAAGCGCCGCTGCGGCCGCCACGGCGTCAGGAGCCAGAGCAGCACGGTCGAGGTCACCGCCTCGCCGAGGAGCTGGCCGACGATCGCCCAGGCGCCGTAGCCGCCGACGGCGAGGCCGATCCCGATGCAGGCGCCGACGAGCGTCGCCGCGATCTGCCGCAGCTCGAGTCGCTTGAACTCCATGTCGCGCACGAGCAACGCCATCTGGGTCGCACCGAGCGTGCTGACGAGGAAGCCGATCGAGACGGCGATGAAGAGCGGCTGCACCTCGGGCTCGCCGTAGAAGGAGGCGAGCGGGCCGGAGCAGGCGATGCCGGTGATCGCCAGCAGGACGCCGACACTGGTGCCGACGAAGAAGACGGTTGAGCGGTCGTCCTCGCTGATCTCGCGCCGCTGGATCAACGCGGTGCCGAGGGCGCTGTCGGTGAACACGACGACAAAGCCGGCGAAGACCAGCACCATCGCCGCCAGGCCCCACTCGTGCGGCGTCAGCAGGCGCGCGAGGACGAGTGCGACGACGATCCGCGCGAGCTGGAGGGTCACCTGCGAGCCCGCCTTCCAGGCGATGCCGCTGAGGATGCGGCTGCTCAGGGAGTCGGGCATGGGGCGGGCTTCCCGACTCATGCGCGGGCCGGGACGCCGGGTCGGCCGACGGCGGCGGTCAGGTACTCGCGCAGGTCCGCGGCGAGCGCGCCGGCATCCGGCGTGAGGCCGGCTGCGTGCTCGCTCACGGCGAGCGCCTCGGCCAGGCCGGCCGGGTCCTCCACGAGCGTGACGAGCCCCGCGGCGGCGAAGCGGCGGCCCAGTTGGAGTTGGTGGTCGTCGACCGCTTCGCCGAACGCCTTCCGTCGCGGGACGACGACGGGCCGCTTGTCGTTCGCGAGCGCGACCAGGACGGAGCCGACGCCGGCGTGGGTGACGAAGACGCGCGAGCGCCGGATCGCGTCCGCCATGGCGTCGAAGGTAAGGAAGTCGACGAGCTCGACGCGGTCGCCCGGAATCGCGCTCGAGTGCCCGTGCTGGACGAGTAGCTCGTCGCCGCCGGGAAGGCCGGCCACGGCTCGCAGCAGCCGGTCGAAGCGGGCCTCGTTCGTGCCGACGCTGACGAAGATCATGTTCCCGCCGAGAAGACGTTGCCGGCGAAGCGGGTGCCGGGCAGTTCCGCCGCGAGCTCGGGCCACTGCACGTACCGCTTCGACGCGATCGGGGCGATCAACCGGTAGGTGAGGGACGGCCCTTCGATCCGCGCGAGGCTCTCGACGTAGACCACGGAGGCGCCGCGTAGGCGCGCGACCCAGGCGAAGGGGACGGCGACGCCTGCACCGGTCGTCACGATCACGCGGGGACGCACCTTTCCGACGACCCGCCAGGCGAGCACGAGGTTCCGGAGTAGGTTCTTGACGCTGCGGTTGGTCGGCCCGTACGCGTAGGTGACCCGCTCGTCGTGCAGCAGCGAGCGTGCGTCGCTCTTGTCGAAGGTGACCCAGGCGCGCGTGAACGGCTCCCACGCGTCCCGGAGCGCCACGAGTTGCAGCAGGTGCCCGCCCGTCGAGCAGACGAGCAGCAGGTCCGCGCGCGTGTCGGCCACCGGGCTCACTCCCTGGAATCTAGGTGCGCGGACGGCTAAGCACCACGACCGGACAGCCAGACCTCCGCTAGCTGATCGGCTAGGTGGCCTTCGGAGCGAACACTAGTCCGACGAAGGTTTGCCGCCGTCACGGCACTTCTTACGATGGAGCGCATGGAAGCCTCGACGACGCCCGAGCCCGCAGGGCAGAGCACCGCTGCGGCCGAGGGCTCGATCGCCGTCGTCGTCCTCACGAACAACCGCGTCCACCTCCTGCGCAAGTGCGTCGAGAACGTGCTCGCGCGGGCCTCCGACGCGACCCGCGAGATCGTGATCTGGAACAACGGCTCGACCGACGGCACGCGCGACTATCTCGACTCGCTCGACGATCCGCGCATTAAGGTCGTCCACAGCGCCGAGAACGTGGGCCAGAACGGCTACGCGCGCGGCTTCGCCCTGACCACCAGCGACTATCTCGTCGAGCTCGACGACGACGTCGTGAACGCGCCGGAGCACTGGGATCTGATCCTCCGTGACGCCTATCGGCGCCTCCCTGCGGTCGGGTTCCTCGCGGCCGACATCGAGGACGATCCGCACGACCTCGCCGCCCGCTATCGCTACCGGGTGCGTCCGCACGAATACGTGCCGGTGGAGGTGAACGGCGTCCGCCTGCTCGAGGGGCCGGCAGGCGGCGCCTGTGCGATGACTGCACGGGAGCTCTACGACCGTGTCGGCGGCTTCCGCCAGAGCTCGAAAGGCGTCTTCTGGCAGGAGGAGCCGGCGTACATCGAGGACATCAAGGCGCTCGGCTACGGCCCGGCGGTGCTGCGCGACCTGAAGGTGCACCACACGGGCGGCGCCTACTACGGCGCGGCCTCGCCCGAGAAGGCCGAGTTCTGGCGCGGCTACTGGAAGATGCGCGCGCGGCGTGAGCTGGCCAAGCGGATGCTCGTGCGCATCCCCGGAGTGCGGCGGCTCAACGCCCGCTACGGCTGGTTCGTGGCGCCGTCCTGAAGCTGCCGCCCGGCGAGGACGAGGTCGAAGACGTTCGCCAGGTCGCCGGCGAGCGTGCTGTACTCGAAGCGCTCGACGACTGCGGGATCCGGGGGCGGCGACGGTGTCCCGGCGAAGAATCGATCGAGCTGACCGCGGATCGCCGACGACATGCCGGAGACATCGTCCGGCCGCACGAGCAGAGCGTTCCCCGCCTCGCCGAGGATGTCGCGCGCGTCGCCGTCAGGCACCGCCGCGAGGATCGGCCGGCCCGAGGCGAGGTACTCGTACGTCTTCCCGGGCACGATCGTGGCCCGCGTACCCGGCGGGAGGTTCTGCATCGGCAGGAAGAGGAGGTCGGCGCTGCGCATCAGCTCGACCGAGTCCGTGTGGCTCATGAACCCGTGGAGCGTGACCGGGCAGCGGGTGGTGACGACGGCGCGGTCTGCCTCCGTCATCACGCCTGCGAGATGCAGATCGAGCACGTGCTCGAGCGAGCGATCGTCCGTAATGAGGCGGTTGAGCGCCTCGACGAGATGGACGTGCGAGCGAGTCAGGATGTCGAGGCCGTGGACGCTGCCGCCGAGGACGCGCCGGAGCGCACGTTTTTGGCGGTGCTGCTCGCCGAGGGCGGTGTGCAGGTAGCCGGTGTGGACGATGCGGAGCTTCCCGTCGCCACGTGGAGACACCGGGTGGGCGAAGTCCGCCCGGTCGAAGCCGTTCGGAATCACCACGACCGGCCGGTCGCCGAGATCTGGAAACGCCGCGAGCAGGCGCCGTGCCGCCTCGGGAGTGCTCATCACGATCGCCGACGCCGTGCGCAGCAGCTCGCGCATGCGCTTTGCGGCCACACGCCGGTGGAGCGAGGAGGGGTACACCATCATCTCGTCGAGCGCCCACGGATCGCCGAGGTCGGCGATCCAGGGCTTCTCGAGATCTCGCGAGAGCGCCGCCCCGGTCTCCGCCGAGGCGTATGGCTGCATCCAGACGTAGATGAGGTCGAAGTCGGTTCCGCCGTCGACGGCCGCCCGGTAGCTCTGCTCGTTCCACCATCGGCTCCACGCACCGGACGCTCCGAGCCACCGCTCCGCAAGTCCGTCCCAGCGGGTTCTCGCGCCCGGCTCGTCGCCGGGCACGCGGCGGATCTCGAGGTGCGCCGGGATCTCGGCGAGGAGCCCCGAGTCCTCCGGGGCCCAGCGGTCACGCGTCGCGCCGCTGCTCGTGACGACGACGGACTCGTAGCCGATCCGATCGAGCGCTCGGACCATCTTCAGCGGCCGCTGCACGCCCGAGCCACCGATCGGCGGAAAGTGGTACGAGTGGAACAGGAGACGTCTGCTGCGGCCGTCGCCCCCCATGGAGCGATCATAGGCTCGCGTCCGCTCGCCGATGGTCGAGATTCGCAGGACCGGACTGTCTTTCTCGCGGTCACCTGGGTAAGACACCTGCATGGGTTTGGCCCTTTCTCAGAGGCTGCGTTCCTGGGCCGCGGACAGCGACACGGTCAGGCGCTGGCGCGAGTCCCGCTACCAGCTGTTCATCGACGCCTGCGGCGTCCGGCCTGAGGATCGGATCATCGACGTGGGCGCCGGCTGGGGAGCGCTACTCGAGCGCTTCAACAAGACGAACCCGATCGTCGCCGTCGATCTGAGCCCGCAGCCGAGCGAGTGGCTCGCGTCGCCGAACGTAACCGTGATGGAGGCGGACGGGACGCAGCTTCCCTTCGGCGACGGCGAGTTCGACGTCGCCTTCTCGAACTCGGTGATCGAGCACGTGCCGCCGGAGCTCCAGGCGAAGTTCGCCGCCGAGGTCGGCCGCGTCGCGCAGCGGTACTTCGTGCAGACGCCGAACAGGTACTTCCCGATCGAGCCGCACTACCAGCTGCCGCTCTTCCAGTTCCTCCCTCGCGGGGCGAGGATGTCGCTCAACCGGCGCTTCTCGCTCGGCTGGCAGGGGAAGGGGCACTGGGAGGAGATCACGCTCCTGTCCGCGCGGGACATGAGGCGGCTCTTCCCCGGGGCGGAGATCCGCCGCGAGAAGGTTCTTGGGTTGACGAAGAGCCTGATCGCCGTCCGGCGCTAGCGGCGCTCGTCCGCGCCGGCGTCCGGCCGGCCGCCCTTGGGCCGCCGCTCGCCATCGATGTCTCGCCGCGGATGGCTCGTGGGGTCGCCGCCGTTCACGGCCGCGGCGCTCGGCCTCAGTCGGAGGTTCTTCGCCGGGTCGACGAACCCGCTCGGTGCGTTCTTGTCAGTCGAGCCGCACTACCAGCTGCCGCTCTTCCAGTTCCTCCCTCGCGGGGCGAGGATGTCGCTCAACCGGCGCTTCTCGCTCGGCTGGCAGGGGAAGGGGCACTGGGAGGAGATCACGCTCCTGTCCGC
>DATMEO010000060.1:0-27862 GCA_035556515.1 Gaiellaceae bacterium | reverse complement strand
CGAGCTCCACACCGTTCACACGGACGTGCCTCACGAGTCGGGCCGGGTTCGGCGGACGTTCGAATGATGAGCAGGAGCCGCGATCGACAACAGAGCGCGGCTGGCGGGAAAGACCCGGTAGCGGTCGCGCGGTCGCTTGGGCGTGCGGTCAGGCATCACCGAACGATGTTTCCTACCTCAGTCGAGGCGCAGGATCGTTTCCTCGATCTCCTCACCGCGACCGGGTGCGAAGCCGCGGTCGACGCCAATGCGTCGGAACCCGGCTTTCTCCAGTACTCGAAGCGAGCCGAGGTTGTCCGAAGCCGCTCGGGCGTACAGTGGACGTTCGGCAGTCTCGTCAAGAACAATCTGGAGCGCAGCGCTCGCGATGCCTTTCCCCCAGTGCGATCGGCCGACCCAGTAGGTCACCTCAAGCTGATCGTCGATTCGGAAGGACCCGATCGTTCCAGCGACTACTCCGTCGACGTCGATGACTCGGTGCGAGACGCTCGTGTCGGCCCGCAGGCGCGCCGTCCGGTTGAGGAACGCGCGGCGATCGGTCTGATTCTCGGCTGTGAAGGCGGCCATTCGGATCGACTCCGGATCCGTCGTTTGCTGAAAGATCGTGTCGAGATCCCGGTCCTCGAGCGGCCGCAGCGAGACGTTCATCTGGGCGATCCTAAAGCCCGGGCAGAGACCGATGAGTTACGCGTCGCGGAGCGGTCTATCCCGGACCAGCATCTACGGCAACCCAGGAGGCAGCATGAGGCTTCTTCTCACGTCCGCTGGCATCAAGAACACGAGCATCCACGACGCGCTGGTCGACCTCCTGGGCAAGCCGATCGCCGAGTCCAGCGCCCTCTGCATTCCCACCGCGACGTACGCGCACCCGATGGCCGGTCCTGGCGCGGCATGGCGGTTCATCAGCGGACAAGAGCCCAGAACACCCATGTGCGAGTTGGGTTGGAAGTCCCTGGGAGTGCTGGAGCTCACCGCACTGCCCAGCATCGATGAAGAGCAGTGGGTCCCCATCGTCCAGGAGACCGACGTCCTGCTGGTGAACGGCGGCGATGCCTTGTATCTGTGCCACTGGATGCGGCAGTCCGGACTGGCAGACCTCTTGCCGTCGCTGCGCGAGACGGTCTGGGTGGGGCTGAGCGCTGGGAGCCTGGTGCTGACCCCCCGCATCGGGGAGGACTTCGTCGTGTGGAAGCCGCCCACCGGGAGCGACAGCACGCTGGGCATCGTCGACTTCTCGATCTTCCCCCACCTGGATCACGAGCTCCTGCCGGAGAACACCATGGCCCACGCAGAGAGATGGGCGGCCGGTATCCCGGGTCCGGCGTACGCGATCGACGACGAGACCGCCATCAGAGTGGACGACGGCACCGTAGAAGTCGTCTCCGAGGGGCACTGGAAGCTGTTCACCCCGTGATGGTCGCCTGCGCCAGCCGTCGCGAAAGTTCAGCCCGCTAGCCGATCTGCTCGGCCAGCCCGATCAGGATCCCTTCAGGGCCCCGCACGTAACAGAGCCGATACACGTCTTCGTACTGAACCATTTCGCCGACGAGCTGCGCGCCCCGCGTGCGCAGCCGGTCGAGCGTATCGTCGATGTCGTCAACGGCGAACATGACGCGTAGGTAGCCGAGAGCGTTCACCGGGGCGTTCCGGTGATCGGCGACCGGCGGAGGCGTGAGAAATCGCGAGAGCTCGAGCCGGCTGTGACTGTCCGGCGTGCGCATCATGGCGACCTCGACGCGCTGGTCGCCCAGTCCAGTGACGCGCCCTGCCCACTCTCCTTCGATCGTTGCTCGCCCTTCGAGCTCGAGGCCCAGCTCGGCGAAGAACGAGATAGCGGCATCGAGGGACTCCACCACGATGCCGACGTTGTCCATCCGTTGAACCGTCACGCGGCCACTCTAGTCCTGCGCTCTACGATTGCGGGCGTGTCGCCGCCCGTGACGCTTCCCCTCATCGACCACTTGGCCCTGCGAGTACGTGACGTGAAGCGCAGCCGCACCTTCTACGAGCAGGCCCTCGAGCCGTTCGGAGTGGAGGTAGTGGAGAGCTCGCAAGGGCCTGGGTTCGCCATCGAGGGCGGTGGAGATTTCTGGATCGGGGAAGGCGAACCCCCGGCCGCTCCCGTTCATGTGGCCTTCGCCGCAGCCGACCGAGCGACCGTTGACAAGTTCCACCGCGCCGCTGTCGAAGCCGGCGGCCGCGACAACGGCGCGCCGGGTCTTCGCCCGCATTACCACGCCGGGTATTACGCAGCGTTCGTCATTGACCCGGACGGGAACAACGTCGAAGCGGTCTTCCACGGGGACCGCCAGCTGCCAGCCACGTGACGCTCGCTTGCGCCAGCGTTTCTGGAATGTCCCCCGAGCATGGGGCGAGTCGGCTGCCTCCAGCCGTCCTATGCTCGCTCTGTGAGCATCGCGGACGATCTGCTAACGCGTTTTCGCTGGGTCGACGGGCACGCGGACGTCTGGCGGCTGTTCGTCGACCGAGAATTTTTCGCCTGCATGATCGCGGCGCTCGCCGATCCCTTCCGCGATCGGGCAATAACGAAGGTGGCAGGGATCGAGGCGCGCGGGTTCATCGTGGGCGCCGCCGTCGCTCGCGAACTTCATGCCGGATTCGTCGCCATCCGTAAAGAGGGTGGGATCTTTCCGGGCGACAAACTGACACAAGTAACGCCACCCGATTACCGCGGCAACGCAACGACGCTTCGGCTACAACGCAGCTCTCTTACGCCCGACGACCGCGTCCTGCTTGTCGACGACTGGTTCGAGACGGGGAGCCAGGCGGTAACCGCGAAGTCTCTGATCGAAACAGCCGGAGCTGTTTTCGTAGGCGCCTCAGTGATCGTCGATCAGCTTGATCCAGAGATGAGACCGCTCCTGGGTCAGTTCTCTGCGCTTGTCCGCAGCGAAGCTCTAGGCCCAAGCGCCTGAGTCTTTGCTGCACCGGCGATGGGAGTGGCGGCTCGTCTGGCGAGCGTTCGTGAATGTCCCCTGAACCATCTAGTTACGGGACGAGGGGGCGCGGGTGACGAAGAGGACGCCCGCCACAAAGACGAGGACGGCGAAGGCGACGATGATGATGCTCGGGTTGAGCAACGCGTGAACGCCGACAAGCTTTACGGAAGCCGCGACCGCACCCGCACCGATTCCGATTACTGCCGGCGCCCGGCGCCGCAGCGTCCACTCCTCCGCGGTCAGTGACTCCGGCGCAGTCACCGGCTCCGCAGCGGTCCGAGGCTCGTCGCGCGGTGACCCAGAAGGCGAGTACGGCTTCACACCCTCCAGAACGGCCACTGCAAGTTGCCACTTGAGACGTGCAGTGCTTCGGCTGTCTCGCCTGAGCGTGACTCGCCTGGGCCAGCGTTCCAGAGTGTCCCTTGAGCGACTGCCCGGAGGATCCTACGGAACGCCTTTAGCCAAGGCCACTGCCGATCGTCTTCGCGCCGTCGGCGACTCTGTCTATCGCCTTCTCGTCGTTTTGGCTATCTCGCAGCGCCTTCTCGCGCTCATACCGTTTCCGCGCCTTCCGCTGCCGTCGCGTGCGAAGGAACTCACGGAGGTTCATACGTCAATGATACGACGGTCGGTCGCGCGGGGCGACGTCGTATCGGTGCCGCCCGCCAGTTCGCCGACCCCTCCTAGTCGCGGCAACTTCGGCTGGGCGAGCGTGCTCTCGCCCGAGGCGACCTAACGTGAGCTAGCCGGGGATCTCGTCCAGGTCGGCGCGGGCGCGGCCGATCGTCGTCGTGATCAGCGAGACGACGATTGCCGCCGCGAGGACGAGCGACGCCCACGCGATGCCGCTGATGTTGTCCGCCCAGCCGATCGCGTCGTCGATCGAGACCTCGCCGGGCCCGGTTGCCGCCAGCGCGACGGCGACGGTCAGCAGCGTGAACTCGAACTCGTAGCCGCCGAGGAACCCCTTCGGAAACACGACGGTGGCGATCGCGTTGAGCATCACCGTGGCGATCAGAAAGGCACCGAGCGGCGTCAGGAAACCGGTCGCGAGCAGCAGGCCGCCTCCGAGCTCGCAGAGGCCTGCGACCACTGCCATCACCGCGGGCATCCGGTAGCCGATCGAGGCGAAGAACTGGGCCGTGCCCTGGGGCCCGCCGCCCCCGAACCAGCCGAACAGCTTCTGCGCCCCATGAGCTGCGAAGAGGAGACCGACGACAAGGCGGAGCAAGAGGAGGCCGTACTCCATGGCCCGCCCTTACCCGTCTTGTCGTTCGCGAATCTCGTAGCGATGGACCACGGCGGTGCAGAGATCCTCGACGTAGTCCAGCCCCGCCTCCTCGACGATCCGGCGTGACTCGGCCGAGACGATTCCGAGCTGGAGCCAGAATGCGCCGGCGCCCACCGCGACTGCCTCCTCGGCGTGTGGTGGCGTCAGCTCGGCCCTGCGGAAGACGTCGACGAGGTCGATCGGGCGGTCGATCTCTGCGAGCGTGCGCACGCAGGGCACGCCCAGCACTTCGTCGCACCCGACGGGGCGCACCGGGATCACGTCGTAGCCCTGCGCGAGCAGGTAGCGCATGACGCCGTGGCTGGGACGGTCGGGCTTCGGCGAGGCGCCGACGAGGGCGATCGTCTTGGTGTCGCGGAGGATCTCGGCCGGAGCCCGCATGAAGCCAAGGCTATCCTCGGTCTAGATGGTTGATCGGCAATTACCGCACTCGCGGATGACGACCCAGACACGGCGCTGGGAACCACCCTCGGCCTTACCAAGGCAACCACCCTCGGCCTTACCAAGGCAACCAGCCTTGGCCGCGGCCGAGTGCGGCCCCCGCCTTGGTCTGGTTCGCCCCCTCGAGCACGCCAATTACCGATCAACCATCTAGTGCTCAAGGCCGTCATCTTCGACGTGGACTTCACGCTCGCCCGGCCCGGGCCCGAGCTCGGCCCGGAGGGGTACCGCAAGGTCGGCGAACGGCACGGGCTCGCGCTCGACCCGGAGCTGTACGAGCAATCGCGGCGAGACGCGCTCGACTCGCTGCAGCGCCACCCGGACCACGTCCACGACGACGAGCTCTGGATCGCGTTTACGGAGCAGATCGTCCGCGGGATGGGCGGTGACGGCGACGGAGCGCGGGAGTGCGCCGCGGAGCTCGTCCGCGCCTGGGAGGAGCACGAGCGATTCACGCTCTACGAGGACGCGCTGCCGGCGCTCGCGGCGCTGCGGGAGCACGGAGTGAAGATCGGCCTGATCTCGAACGGCAGCCGCGACCTGGAAGAGTTTGTCTCCCACCACGGGCTCGACGCCGACTGCGCGATCGGCTCGCGCGCCTTCGGGCGGACGAAGCCGCACCCCGAGATCTTCCGCCACGCGCTGGCGCTGCTCGGTGTCGAGGCGGCGGAGACGGCGATGATCGGCGACTCCTACGAGGACGACATCGTGGGCGCACGGGCGCTCGGAATGAAGGCGTTCCTGCTCGACCGCGACGGCCGGCGGCTCGACGAGCCCGACCGGCTGCCGGATCTGTTTGCGCTCCCTGCAGCGCTCGGACTGGTTGCCAAGTAACAGTCTGTTACTTGGCGGCTGAAGCAGCCGTGATCAAGAGCCGAGCTGCGCAGATCGCCGGCCTATCGAATCGAACACGTGACCATGATCACGCTGGATACCACGGTCGTACGCGCTGCACCTAGTGCACCGCCGTGCAAGCAGTGCAGGACGGTGCGGCTGGCGCGGGAAGCCAAGCAACAGTCTGTTACTTGGCTAGCAGGCCGCGGACGATTGGCACGTGCGAAGTGTCGCGACGCGAGGCACGCCGCCGCTCCAGGACAGCCGGATCCGCAGCGAGGCGTCGTTGTTCGTGTAGTCGATCTCCTCGAGCCGCTGGCCGGGGTTCGCGCGATGGACGAGGAGGTAGACGCCTGCCGGGACGCCGCGGAGCTCGAGGTTCTGGCCGTGGAAGTGGGCGGGGTAGAGGTCGGTGAAGCCGATCGACGTGCCCTGCTCGACCGCAAGGGCGCGCGGGTTCGACGCGGCACAGTTGCCGTAGAAGTTGCCGCCCGTGAACGCAGTCACCCGGCGAGCGGCGAGCCCGTAGTGGTCGGCGAGGCAAAAGCCGCTCTTGCGGTCGCGGACGACGAGATTGCCTTCGAGAGTTCGCAGCTCGTAACGCTGGAAACCGAGCAGGTGCCAGTGCGTATGTGAGGGCGAGGGCGTGTAGCGAAGCCGGCCGGCGTCCGGGTAAGCGCGCACGGAGCGGTCGGACATGCGGACGAGCTGCGCCGCGCGCATCGGGCCGGTCGCGGAGAGCCGGCTGCCGCGCACCCAGACCGGGCCCTCGCCGACGTTGTCCGTCGCCGAGGCGAAGCCGAGCTTCGTGCCGGCGATCGTGAGCCGGAACGGGGCACGCTGGTCGAGGTCGGGCAGCAGCTCGCGCGGCCCCACCTGCGGCGTGCCGGAGTCGCTCGTCTTCGTCGGGAACTCCTCCCCTGGAGTGAGCGCCCGGGCGGTGACCTTTCCGGCGCGGGTGAACGCCGGCGCGATCTGCTCCACCGGCCCGGTCAGGACGCGTCGCGGCGCGCCGCCGTCGGGCGAGACCGCCCAGACGTCGAAGCTGCCGCCGGCAAGCGGGCTCGCGGCATAGGCGAGCAGGCGCCCGTCGCCGCGCCAGGCGGGCATCGCGACCACCTGTTCGCCGCGGGTCAGGCGCCGCAGGCCGCCCCCGTCGCGGCGGATCACATACAGGCTCGACGAGCGCTTGCCCGGATCCTGGCGGACGAAGGCGACCCGGCGCCGGTCGGGCGACCAGTCCGGATCGCTGTCGCCGCCGCCGCTCGTCACTTGCCGCTCGCCGACGAAGAGGTCGCCGTCGCGTACCGAGACCACCGCGCGCGTGAGCTCGCGCGCCGCCTCGGCCTCGCTGTTCCAGGCGACGGCCGCAAGCACGGGCAGCGGCGCCAGCGCAACCGCGGTCAGGAAGAGTCGAGCTCGGTGCGCCATGCCGCCGTATGCTGCCCGACGCGGGCGGACGGCATGACGGTTCCGTCCCCGAATTCGGCCGCTGCCTCCGCCAATGTCGCGACCGGGCCGACGCAGACGTCCTCGCCGTCGCAGAGCTCGAGCCAGTCGGCGAGCGGCCGCTGCACGAAGACGGCCGCGAGCTCGGCTGCGAGCTTCGTCTGCGCGTCGGCGACCAGGTGCCGCTCGGCGAGCTCCGGCCGCCCGATCAGCTCGCAGAGCCGGACGAAGAACTTCGGCTCGAGCGCACCGACGGTGAGCTGTCGCCCGTCGGCCGTCGCGTAGATCCGGTAGCAGGCGAGCCCACCGGTGAGGAACCGCGGCAGCGGGTCGCCGCCCAGCCGGTGCGAGACGAGGCGGTGCGAGCCGTGGGCCATCGAGATCGTCAGCCGGGCACCGCGCCCGGTGCGCTCCCGCTCGAGCAGCGCAGCGAGGATCGCCGTCACGGCGCCGAGAGCGCCGGCGGCGAGGTCGGCGGGCTGGAGCGGCGGCAGGGCGGGAGCGGTGTCCTCGAGCACGCCTGCCCAGCCGAGGTAGTTGAGGTCGTGCCCGGCTCGGGCGGCATGCGGCCCGTCGGCGCCGAAGCCCGTGATCGAGCAGTAGACGGCGGAGGCCGGCGCGTCGTCCGGCCCGACGCCGAGGCGGGCGGCAACACCGGGCCTGAACCCCTCGAGCACGACGTCCGCGCGTGCGAGCAGCGACCGCGCGAGCTCCGGCTCCGCCTTCAGGTCGCACGCCACCGACTCCTTGCCGGCGTTCAGCGCCTCGTCCCAGGCCGGCGCGACGTGGCGCATCGGATCGCCCTCGAGAGGCTCGACCCGCACCACCCGGGCGCCCAACCGCTGCAGCTCGCGCGACGCGAACGCGCCGGGGAGATACCGGGTCAGGTCGACGACCAGCTTTCCGGCCAGTGGCTCCACCGCCGGTGAACGTACTACAGTCAGTCGACGTTGACTGACCGTTCAACTCCGACTCCGACCGGTGGCCCCGAGAAGCGCCGCATCATCCTCGACGCGGCAGTCCGCGTCTTCGCGACGAAGGGCTACCACACGTCGCGTGTCGGCGACATCGCCGAAGAGGCGGGGATCGCGCACGGCCTCCTCTACCACTACTTCTCCTCGAAGGAGGAAGTGCTCGAGACGGTCTTCCGCGAGAACTGGAGCCAGCTGCTCGAGGCGTTCGCGCGGATCGAGGCATCGGACGAGCCGCCGCTGCAGCAGCTCGGCGCGATCGCGAAGACGCTGCTGCGCGCGTGGCGCGACCGGCCCGACCTCGTGCGGGTGATGGTGCGCGAGGTCGCACGCAGCCCGCAGCTGCAGGGGCAGGTGGACGAGATCCGCGCCGGCTTCCAGGCAATCCAGCGCGTGATCGAACGCGGCCAGGCCGACGGCTCCTTCCGCGACGATCTCGATCCCAGGCTCGCGAGCTGGATCTTCTACGGCGGGCTGGAGGAGATCCTGACCGGATGGGTGCTCGGGCAGTTGCCGGACGGCAACGAGGAGGTGGCGCGTGCCGAGCGAACCGTCCTCGCCCTCGTCAGCGGCGGGCTCACGCGCAACGAGGCAGCAGCGCCCGTCTGAGCCCGGCTACGGCCGGGTCGTCTGGACGCTCGGCCTCGGCGCCTTCGGGCTCGCGTTCTCGCTGACGACGACGGCGGCCTACCTGCCGCCGTTGCTCGGACAGTTCACGACCTCGGCGACGCTGATCGCACTCGTGCTCGCGGCGGAGGGGCTCTTCGCGATCACGCTGCCGCTCGTGATCGGCCCCTGGAGCGACACGTTCCACACCCCGCTCGGCCGGCGGCGCCCATTCATGCTCGTCGCGCTCGGGCCGATCGGCTTCTGCCTGGCGCTGATGGCGTTCATGCCGAGCCTCTGGACGACCGCGCTGCTCGTCTTCGCCTTCTTCTTCGCCTACTACGTCTACGAGCCGCCCTACCGCGGTCTCTACCCCGACCTGCTGCCGGAGCGGATCTACGGTCGCGCCCAGAGCGCCCAGCACCTGATGCGCGGGCTCGCGCTGGGCACGGCACTGATCGGCGGCGGCGCGCTCTTCCACGTCTGGGAGCCGTTCCCGTTCCTGGTCGCGGCGCTCGTCGTCGTCGCGGCGTGCGCGGCGCCGATCCTGTTCGTGCGCGAGGACGGAGGTCACGGCCGCGTCTTCGAGGGCGTCCGCGCCTACCTCCAGCACAGCTGGAAGGTCTTTCACCGCGACCCAGACGTGCGTCGCTTCCTGATCGCGAACATGGCCTGGGAGGGGGCATTCGCGGGGGCGCGCACGTTCGTCGTCCTCTACCTCACCGTCGGCCTCGGCCAGCCGCTCGGGACGACGACCGCCGTGCTGGCAGCAGTTGCCGCCGGCTACATCGTCGCCGCTGCCGGGTCGGGCTTCCTCGGCGACCGGCTCGGGCTCAGCCGCGTGATCGCCTTCGCCTCGGCGATCTACGGGGTCGGACTCTTGCTGGGCGGCTTCGGCAACGAGTGGCAGACGTGGTACCTGCCGATCATCTTCCTCGTCTCGATCGCCGGCGGCACCGTGATGACGCTCGCGTGGGGACTGCTCTTCAAGCTGATGCCGCCCGCCGACCGGGGCGCGATCTCCGGGCTCGCGACGACGACGAAGGGGATCGGGCTGCTCACCGGCCCACTGCTCGCCGGGGCAGCGATCGACCTCCTCTCCGGCACGCTCGACGACACGCGCGGCTACCAGGCGCTCTGGCCGATTCTCGGCGTCCCGGTGCTGCTCGCGATCCCGCTCGTCTGGCGCCTCTCAGCGGCAGAGCGGAATGCCGGGGCGGGACAGCCCGAAAGCCCAGAGCCGATCACCTAGGACGTAGAACGCCGTCGTCGCGCTCCGTCCGGTCAGCGTCAGCGCCGAGTAGCCGTTGCACCCGATTGTCTTCAGCGGCCCGTAGTTGCCGGTGATCCGCGCGACCGGGTCGTTCAACGCGAGGCCGTTCGGAGTTCGCCAGCCGAGCGGCTGGTAGATCGTGAACAGGGCGACCACCCGGCCGCTCCGCCACTCGACTCCCGCGCCCCGCGGCTGGAAGGCGTAGTAGTTGAAATACCAGGTTTCGCGGGCGCAGCCGCGACAGACACCGTAGGCGCGGCCCCAGCGCCGCTCGACCTCGGCCTTCGTCGCGCCGAGCTCGATCCCGCCCAGGCTGCGTCCCGGGACGAGCACGCCCGCACCGGGTGGCGCGGCGGCCGCCGGCAGAGCGAGGGCGAGCACGGCGGCGATTGCTGCGACGACGCGCACCGTGGGAGGATAAGCGCCCGTGCAGTCCTTCAACCTCTTCGACGGCTGATCGCGTCGACGAAGCAGCTGCCCGGCGCCGTGGGACGGAGAGGCTTAGAAACGCAGCGACCCCGCTTGCGGACGGGGTCGGTTGCTGCGGGGATACGTGACTGCTGCTGCGGCGGCGGCAGTACAGGCTGTGCAGGAGGAGTGTCGGCGATCGTGACGCCCGGGGCCATCCCCGATCCTGCGTCGGTCCGCTCCCCGAAACGGCTCTACCGGAACGCGTTCTCGCCGGTCAGCGCCTGGCCGACGACGAGCGTGTGCACCTCGTGCGTGCCCTCGTAGGTGAGGACGGACTCGAGGTTGTTCACGTGGCGGATGACGGGGTACTCGAGCGTGACGCCGTTCGCGCCCAGGATCGTGCGGGCCTGGCGGGCGACCTCGATCGCGCCGCGGACGTTGCCCATCTTGCCGAGGCTGACGTGCTCCTGGCGGAGCGTGCCGTCGTCCTTCATCCGGCCGATGTGGAGGGCGACGAGGAGGCCTCGGTTCAGCTCGAGCGCCATCTCGGCGAGCTTCTGCTGGGTCAGCTGGTAGCCGGCAATCGGCTTGTCGAAGACGATCCGCTCCTTCGCGTAGTCGAGCGCGGCCTCGAAGCAGGCGCGGCCGGCGCCGACGGCGCCCCAGACGATCCCGTAGCGCGCCTCGTTCAGGCAGGAGAGTGGGCCGCGCAGCGTGTCCACTTCGGGGAAGCGGTTCTCCTCCGGGACGCGCACGTCCTGGAGGACGAGCTCGGAGGTGACCGAGGCCCGCAGCGAGAGCTTCTTGTGGATCTCCGGCGCCGTGAAGCCGGGCGTCCCCTTCTCGACGAGGAAGCCGTTGATCGCGCCGTCCTCCGTCCGCGCCCACACCGTCGCGACGTCGGCGATCGTCCCGTTCGTGATCCACATCTTGGCCCCGTTCAGGATCCAGTCGGAGCCGTCGCGGCGCGCGGTCGTGCGCATCGAGCCCGGGTCGGAGCCGGCATCGGGCTCGGTCAGACCGAAGCAGCCGATCGCCTCGCCGGTGTGCATTCGCGGCAGCCAGCGCTGCTTCTGCTCTTCCGAGCCCCACTTCCAGATCGAGAACATCGCGAGCGAGCCCTGCACCGAGACAGCGCTGCGGACGCCGGAGTCGCCGGCCTCCAGCTCGAGGCACGTGAGCCCGTAGGACACGGCGCTGGCGCCGGGGAGGCCGTAGCCGTCGAGATGCATGCCGAAGAAGCCGAGCTTGCCGAGCTCCGCCATCAGCTCGCGCGGGAGGATTCCCTGCTCGAACCAGTCGCCGACGTCCGGCAGCACCTGCTCGCGCACGAATGTGCGCACTGTGTCGCGAATCGCCCGCTCCTCGTCGTCGAGCAGCGCGTCGATCGCGAGGAAGTCGAGCGGGTCGAGCGCGGTCTTCTTCTCGGTCACGGCCATGGCCGCAAGGGTACCGTGGCGGCGTGGTAGGAGCCATCGTCCAGGCGCTGACGCTCCTCCTCGTGGGCTCCGTCGAAGCGGAGGTGGCTGCGCTGACGCCGCGCGAGAAGGCGGAGGCCGTCGTCGTCGCCGGGATGCCTGCGGGTGACGGCTTCGGCGGCGTGCTCGTCCGGCAGTGGAACACCGACGCGCGACGCCCGCGTGGGGCGATCGTCTTCGCCGACCAGGAGGGAGGAACGGTGAAGACGTTCCGCGCGCTTGCGCCGTGGCGGGCCGCCTCGCAGTATCGGAGCGCGGCCGAGGCGCACCGTGCCGGCCGCGAGACTGCGTCCGGCCTCCGCCGCGCCGGAGTGCATGCGGCCTTCGCGCCCGTGCTCGACCTGGCCGACGGACCGCTCGGCTCGCGGCAGTTCGCGAAGCCGGAGTACGGCGTCGCCTTCGCCCGCGGGCTCGGCAGCGCCGCCTGCGCGAAGCACTTTCCGGGGCTCGGCTCGACACCGAAATCGACCGACGTCGCGCGCGTCTACGGCGTCCTGCGGAGCCAGGATCTGGCACCGTTCCGGACCGCGATCCGCGCCGGCGTGCCCTGCGTGATGGTCGGGCACGCGATCTACCCACGGCTCGGGCCGCGCCGCGCGTCGTTCGAGCCGAAGACCTACGAGCTGCTGCGCCGGCTCGGCTTCCGCGGCGTCGCGATCACCGACTCGCTCGGCGTCCTCGGCAGCCCGTACGCGCCGTTCTGGGCGCGGCTGGCGCTCCGGGCGGGCGCCGACCTGGTGCTGACGACGAGCGCGCGGGACGCGGGTCGGATCGTCGACGCGCTCGTGCCGCTCGCACGCGCCGGCGAGCTCGACGCGAAGCTCGTCAGGGTGTTGCGCTACCGACGCTCGTTACGGTGACGGCCGCCTCGACCGTCTTCCCGCCGACCGCGCGCGCCGTCAGGCGGTGGGGGCCGGGTGGCTCCGCGCTCGCGTTCCAGCCGAACGTGTAGGGCGCCGCCACGTCCGTCCCGCGCAGCACGCCGTCGACGAGGAACTCGACGCGCTCCGCGCGGCCGCGCACGTCGACGCGCCAGAGCACGAGCCCGGTGACCTCCTGGCCGTCCTCGACCGTCTGGCCGACGATCGCGAGTGGCGGCACGGCGGCGGGTTTTGGCTTCGGCCTCGGCTTGGGTTTCGCCGGCACGACAAGCGGGATCCGCTGCTTCGCGACGCGGCCGTCGACCGACGTCGCCACCAGCTCGAGCACGTGCTTGCCCGGCTTCGCCTTCTTCGCGCTCCACGTGAAGAGAAACGGTGCGCGCCGGTCGACGGCGCGGCGGCGGCCGTCGACGCGGAAGACCATCGACGCGGCTCTTGCACCCCACGGCCGCACTCGGAGGCGCACCTGGCTGCGCACTTTCGTCCACGACCGTGCGCCCGCGCTCGTGACCGCGAACGTCTTGTTGTCGACGACGATCGTCCTCCGGGCAATGTCGTAGCGGCCGGGACCGGCGATCCCGTGCACCTCGAGGACGTGGCGGCCGTTCGCCAGCTTCGTCGTGTTCAGGTTGCCGGCGTAGGTGAACGGGGCACGCCGGTCGACGCGAAGCACGCGGCCGTCGACGGAGAACTCGACCCGGCGGATGTCGCCCGTCGCCTTTGCGCGCCACGGGATCACGCCCCGCACCGGCCCGCGGGGGACGACCGGCAGGATGCTCAGCTTCTGCACACCGGCGTAGCGGCGGACGAGCCCCAGGTAGTAGTCCCACTTCCAGTGCGGGCCGGGATCGGTGTGGTGGGACGCGCCGCCGCGGCCGCCGCCCGGCGCGGGCACGTCGCGGTGGCCGATCACGTTGCGGCGGTTGATCGGCATCAGCGAGCGCCGCGCGATCCAGCCGGCGAGTCGCGCCGATGCGTGGTACTGGGCGGCGGTGAAGCCGCCGGGGCCGTAGGTGAAGCCCTCGTGCTCGATCCCGACCGAGGCCGTGTTGACCGTCCGGTTGCCGGCGTGCCAGGCGATGTCGGAAAGGTGGACGAGCTGCACGATCCGGCCGCCGCGCGAGACGACGTAATGCGAGGAGGCGTGCGCGCGAGGGTTTTGCAGCCACTGCACCGACCCCCAGAAGGCGCCCTCGGTCACATGGACGACGATCTGGTCGAGCGACTCGATCGGGCGGTGGGACTTCGTGAAGTTGCCCTCGCCCTTGAGCCAGACGACCGGCGGCCGACCGTCTCCCGCCGCGTCGGCAGCAGGGACGAGCACGCACGAGGCCGCGACCGCCGCGGCGATGACGTTCACCCTTCGGAGACCCATCGAGCGCACCAGAGTACCGTGTCAAAGCGGGAATTGCGGCTTGACGAGCGGCGGTGGGGCGCCCTACACTGCGGTTGACTGACCAGTCAATCGACGCGGGAGCGCTGACAGCATGGCCACGATCGAACAGGGAGTCGGCTCGGGCGTTTCGTTCGCCCTGACCGAGGAGCAGCGGGGCCTGCGGGAGCTCGCGCGCGAGTTCGCCGAGAAGGAGATCCGGCCGAAGGCGGCCGAGTACGACGAGCACCAGACCCATCCCGCCGACGTGGTCGCGAAGGCGCACGAGCTCGGCCTGATGAACTTGCACGTGCCGGAGTCCCTGGGAGGTCTTGGTCTCTCCACCTTCGAGGGGATCCTCGTCGGCGAGGAGCTGAACTGGGGCTGCTCCGGGATCGGCACCTCGATCGGCGCGAACGGCCTCGGCGCAGGTCCGGTGATCATCGCCGGCACCGACGAGCAGCAGGCAACGTGGCTGCCGCCGCTCCTCGAGCAGCCGATCCTCTGCTCCTTCGGCCTCTCCGAGCCCGAAGCGGGCTCCGACGTCGCGAAGCTGAAGACGACGGCCGCGCGTCGCGGCGACGAGTACGTCCTCAACGGTTCCAAGACCTTCATCACGAACGCCGGCCACGCGGCCTGGACGGTCGTGTTCGCGAAGACCGATCCGGCCAAGGGGCACAAGGGGATCTCGGCGTTCATCGTCCCGATGGACGCGCCGGGCGTGCAGATGGAGAAGCACCTCGACAAGATGGGGCAGCGGGCCACCGACACCTCGGCGTTTGCGCTCACCGACGTCGTCGTCCCGGCCGAGAACCGCCTCGGCGAGGAGGGCGAGGGCTTCAAGATCGCGATGCAGACGCTCGACTTCACGCGCCCCGGCACTGCGGCCGGCGCCGTCGGGGTCGCCCAGGCGGCCTACGAGCACGCCGTCGAATACGCCAAGCAGCGCATCACCTTCGACGTCCCGATCGCGATGCACCAGGGCGTCAACTTCATGATCGCCGACATGGCGACCGAGATCGCCGCCGCGCGGTTGCTCGTCTGGCAGGCCGCCTGGCTGCACGACCAGGGCCAGCGGGCGACGCTCGAGTCGTCGTTCGCGAAGCGCTTCTCGGCGGACACGGCGATGAAGGTGACGACCGACGCGGTGCAGGTCTTCGGCGGCTACGGCTACATGAAGGAGTACCCGGTCGAGAAGCTGATGCGCGACGCGAAGCTGTTCCAGATCTACGAGGGCACCTCGCAGATCCAGCGGCTCGTGATCGCGAAGGAGATCTTCCTTCCGAGAGGCTAGGACTCGGCGAGGCCGCGCTGGAACGGCGGCAGGAAGCCGGGTGAGAAGCGGACGTCGCCGAGCCAGGCCGCGACGCGGCCAGCTTCGGCATCGACCGCGTCGACCGCGTCGGCGCCGACATCCTCGAGCAGCCGGTAGACGATCTCGCCGTCGCGTCGCTGCGACCAGCCGCCGACGACGCGGCCGTCCCACCAGACCGTCGGGCCGGCGTTGCCGTTCGAGTCGAAGAGCGTCGGGCCGTGCGGTCCGAGATACCACTCGCGCTCCTTCCAGCCCATCGTGGTCGGGTCGAGCGTCGGCAGCAGCGCAGCCGAGGGCTCCGCGGGAGGCGTCGGCTCCAGGTCGTCCGCGAGCACGTAGCCGGTCGCGTCGCCGAGCTCGACCTCGACGGTGAGGATCGCGGCGAGGGCCGCGCGCGCCTCGCGGGCGGTCCAGCCGGTCCACCAGCGGATGTCCGTCTCGGTGGCGGGGCCGAATGCGGCGAGCCAGCGTCGGAGGAGCCCGACCTGGGCCGGCGCCGTGTCGACTCGCTCGATCGGTCCGCCGAGCCAGTCCTCGGTCGTGACCCAGCGGAACTGCGGGCTCACCCATGTTCCGCGCGGGCGGCCGCGCACGAGTAGGCCCTCCATCGCGAGCTGCGGCAGCACGCGCGCGCCCGCGCTCTGCTCCACGACCCAGCGGCCCGTGCCGAAGCGGAGCTTCTTCGCGAGCAGCGGAACGTCCGCGACGACCTCGCGCGTCATCGCCTCGCCGCGCTGCTCGACCGCGGCGAGCGCCGCCTTCCCGGCGCGCGAGATCCATGCGCCCGGCTGTGTCGAGATGTCACTGTCGCGAACGAAACCCTCGAGTCGCTTGCGCTGCGTTGCCGCGACCGCCCGCGACGCCGCCGCGAACACCACCGGGACGAGCTCGCGCGGGACGACCCAGAGCGTGCGCCGCATCGCGAGCATGCGGACGAGGTTCCGTTCCTCGTACAGGGCTCGCTCGACGTCGCTCGGCGACACACCGTCGGTACGCGCCTGAATCGAGAGGAAGACCGTGACCGCGTCGGTCGCATGCAGGCAGACGAGCGAGCGGGCGACGGTGAGTGGATCGGTCGCGCGCTCGGTCGGCGCGATCCGGTGGCGGGTGACGAGCCGCGCGCGTCGTTCCTCTACGCCGATTCGGTACACGCGACGTAGGATCGCACCGTGGCGATCGAGATCGATCTCTCCGGGCGCGTCGCCCTCGTTACGGGCGGCTCGCGCGGTCTCGGACGCGCGGATGCGCTCGCGCTCGCGCGCGCCGGAGCCGACGTCGTCATCGCCGACATCCAGGTCGAGTCGGACGATTCGACCGAGACCGCAGAGTCGTACGGCGTGCTCGCGCAGGTGGCGAAGGCGCAGGGAATCGTCTACACGGAGGCGACGGCGAAGGAGATCCAGTCGCTCGGACGCCGCTCGGCCGCGATCAAGTGCGACGTCACCGACCGCGACCAGGTGAAGCAGACGGTCAACCGCGTCGTCGAGGAGTTCGGCTCGGTCGACATCCTGATCAACAACGCCGGCACGCTCGACCACGTCGGCCAGTTCTCGGACCAGAATCCCGAGCTCTGGGAGCGCGACCTCCGCGTCAACCTCACCGGCGGCTTCAATTGCGCGCAGGCGGTCTGGCCCCACATGAAGGAGCGCGAGTGGGGCCGGATCATCAACATGGCCTCGGTCGCCGGGACGCTCGGCGGCTTCGGCCAGGCGAGCTACTCGACGACGAAGGCCGGAATCCTCGGCCTGACCCGGACGCTCGCGATGGAGGGGGGCCGCTACGGGATCACGTGCAACGCGATCGTGCCCGGGATCATCGGCACGGAGGCGTTCCACTTCGCGAACCCGGCGATGAACGAGCGGATCGCGAATCGGACCGTGTTCAAGCGACCTGGCGAGCCGGAGGACATCGCGAACGCGATCTGCTTCCTCTGCTCCGATCTCGCGGGCTACGTCACCGGCGTCGCTCTGAACGTCTCGGGCGGCGTCGAGCTGTTCGTCTTCTAGCACGCGGTGCCCGCCTGTGGACAAAGAATTGCGCTTCTTTTGCAGTTGAGACGCGTCCCTTTGGGCCATGTCCGGGGACAGTCCCCGGACCGGGCTGACGCGCACGTGTCTCTCGAGGACGGGCGCTAGATGGCCATTGCGGCGCCGGCCGGAATCGGTTTCGAGCTGTCCCAGGAGCAGCGCGAGTTGCGCGACCTCGCGCATGGGTTCGCCGAGAAGGAGCTGCGGCCGATCGCGCGTGAGTGGGACGAGCGCGAGGACTGCCCGGTGGAACTACTTGGAAAGGCGGCCGCGCTCGGGCTGACAGCACACGCGATCCCGGCCGAGTACGGCGGCGCCGGCGTCTCGGCCGTGACGTCGAGCCTGATCGCCGAGGAGCTGTCGTGGGGCTGCGCCGGCCTCTCCGCCCCGATCGGCGCGACGATGTTCCCGGTGCGGCCGCTCCTGCGCGCGGGAACGGAGGAGCAGAAGGAGCGGTGGCTGACGCGGCTCGCCTCGCCGGAGGGCGTACGCGCTGCGATCGCGTTCACCGAGCCCGGCGCGGGGTCTGACGTGAGCGGGATCCAGGCGATCGCTCGCCGCGAGGGCGGCGAGTACGTCCTCTCGGGTGAGAAGTGCTACATCACGAACGGTGGCATCGCGGAGCTGACCATCGTCTTCGCGAACCTGGACGGCGCGATCACCGCCTTCCTGCTCGAGGCGGGAGATCCGGGTGTCTCGGCCGGTCGCAAGGAACCGAAACTCGGCCTGCGCTCCTCGTACACCGGTTCGATCCTCCTCGACGAGGCGCGCATTCCGGCTGGCCGGCTGCTCGGCGGGGAGGGCGAGGGTTTCGCGATCGCGATGGACTTTTTCATGCACTCGCGCCCGCAGGTGGCGGCGTCGGCAGTCGGGATCGCCCGCGCAGCGTTCGAGTACGCGACCGACTACGCGAACGGGCGGCGTGCCTTCGGGAAACCGCTGATCGCGAAGCAGGGCGTCTCGTTCAAGCTGGCAGACATGGCGATGCAGGTCGAAGCGTCGCGGCTGCTCGTCTGGCGGGCGGCGGCGGCGCTCGACGCCGGCGAGGACGCCGGGTTGCTCGGCTCTTACGCGAAGGGCTTCGCGGCCGACGTCGCGATGAGCGTCACCACCGACGCCGTGCAGGTGCTCGGCGGCGCGGGGATCATGCGCGACCATCCCGTCGAGAAGTGGATGCGCGACGCGAAGGTGCTCCAGATCGTCGAGGGGACCTCCGAGATCCAGCGGCACGTGATCACGCAGTATCTCCGACGCTAGAGGCTTGATGTGAAACGTGAGCGGGTCTGTGGGGCCGTCCCAGACGCGGCGCCAGGCCGTCTCGTCGTCCTCACGCAGGCAACCAGCCTGCGCTTCGAACGCCGAGCCGCCCTGGCTTGGGCTGAAACAGCCCCACAGCGCGCCAGTTCCACATCAAGCCTCTAGCGCCCCGAAGCTTCACCAATCCGCAACAGGAGACAGCCAGAGCCATGGCTACACTGACCGGCTCGTGCGGGTCGACGCGACACCGGTCCGCGCCGGGATGCCGGACCGCTCTGCGCGCCTGATCGCGCGCTGGATCATCGTCTCCTTGGCGCTTCTCGCCGTCCTGACGGCGCTGATCGGCTTTGCCTTCGCAGGCTCGTCGGTGCGGATCGCGGAGGGTGTCCACATCGCCGGCGTCGACGTCGGCGGCCTGACGAAGAAGCAGGCGCGGACCCTGCTGGAGCGCCGTTTCGACCGCGTCGCCCGCGTGCCGGTGGTCTTCACTGCGGGCGGCGAGGAGTATCCGATCAAGGCGACGACGCTCGGCGTCGAGGCCGACTGGGCCACGGCGATCGAGTCGGCCGCGCGCGAGGGCGAGGGCTTCGGCCCTGTCCGGGGCTTCAAGCGGCTGCAGACGCGCTTCTTCGGCTCGGAGATCGCACCGCCGGTGCAGGCATACGAGGCCGCTCTCGACTTCAAGCTCGCCGGACTTGCCCGCACCATCGACCAGAGCCACGTCGAGGCGAAGCTCGTGCGTCGGGGGCTCGCCGTCGAGGTCGTGCCGGGTCAGAACGGACGGCGGCTCGCGCAGGACGTCGCTGCGGGTCGGATCGTGCGCGCGCTCGCACGGCTCGAGCGCGGCCAGCCGATCGCGCTGCCGGTGCGGCTCGATCCCGTCGAAGTGACCGCGACCGATCTCGCTCCGGCCGCCGCCCAGGCCCGCACCGCGCTCTCCGCGCCCGTCCGGCTCGAGTACGAGGGAACGCGCTGGCGGTTGCCGCGTTGGCGGATCGCCGAGCTGCTCAGCCTCCCGGTTGCAGGCACGACCGATGTCGCGATCGCCGGCCCCGGCGCCGAGGCGTGGTTCGCGAAGCTGCGCAAGACGGTCGAGCGTGCGCCTACCGATGCGACCTTCCGGCCCGTCGGCGACGTGATCGAGGTCGTTCCGGCCAAGGATGGCCTCGCCGTCGATGTGCCCGCGACCGCGAAGGCGCTACTCGCGGCCGTGGTCTCGCCGGGCGAGCGGTCGGCGACCCTCGTCGTTCAGACCGCGGAGGCGGAGCGGACGACGGCGGAGGCGCAGGCGATGGGGATCGAGCGGCGCCTCTCGTCCTATACGACGCTCTACGCAGGCACCCCCGACCGGATCACGAACCTCCAGCTCGGCGCCTCCCTGCTCAACGGCGCGCTCGTCGCCCCGGGCGGCACGTTCTCCTTCAACGACCGCGTCGGCGAGCGCACGATCGAGCGCGGCTTCCGGCCGGCGCCGGTGATCATCAAGGACGAGTACGAAGAGGACGTCGGCGGCGGCGTCTCGCAGGTCGCGACCACCGTCTTCAACGCCGCGTGGGAGGCGGGCCTGAAGATTGCCGAGCGCAACCCGCACTCGCTCTACATCAGCCGCTACCAGCTCGGCCGCGACGCGACCGTCAACTATCCGGACCTCGACCTCAAGTTCGTCAACGACACACCGAAGTGGATCCTCGTCGGCGGTGCCTCGGGCGGCGCCGGCATCACCGTCTCGATCTACGGCGGTGGCCCCGAGCGGCGCGTCGAGAGCGGGACGGGCTCGATCAGGGAGACGGGGCCGGCGCCGATCCGCCGCGTCAAGGACCCAACGCTGCTCAAGGGCGAGACCTCGATCGAGGAGGAGGGCTCGCCGGCTCGAGCAACCGCGGTCACGCGCAAGGTCTACGACGAGCAGGGCACCGTTCTGCACGACGAGACCTGGAACACGTCCTACCGGGGCGAGTACCGGATCATCCGCGTCGGCACGAAGCCGAAGCCGAAGACGAAGCCGAAAGCCGAGAAGCCCGCACCGCCACCGACGCAGACCGAGCCGACTACGACGACTCAGCCCTAGCGACCGCCTCGACGAACCACTGCGGCAGCCGGATCGGCCGGTGCGTCGTCCGGTCGACGGTCGCGTGCGACGTCCACCCTTCCGCGACCACGTCGCCCTCGCACTCGACCAGGTACTCGTAGCGAAAGCGCGCCCCGCGCAGGTCGACGCAGCGCGCCCAGACTCGCAGCCTGTCGTCGAAGCGCGCCGCTCGGAGATAGCGCACGTTCACCTCGGTCGTGAGCGCCTCGACGCCCAGCTCCTGGATCGCCCGGTAGCCACCCGCGTGCTCGGCCAGGTAGCCGACGCGCGCGACCTCGAGCCAGACCAGGAATGACGCGTGGTGCGCGATCCCCTGCGCGTCCGTCTCCGCAAAGCGGACGACGACATCGGTCGAGAAGTTATAGCCCTCCATCGGGAGGACTTTCGCAGCCGGGACGGATCCCTACGCTGCGGCGCGGCGCACCGTGCGCTCGTCGAGAACCGTACGGCAGTCGGTGCAGACCTTCTGCTCGACCTCGTACGGGATCCCGGCGTGCTGGCGGAGCGCGTGCGCGACCACGGCCTTGTGCTGATGCAGCCGGCCGGCTCGCTTGTTGCCGTTGGTGCGTGCCATCTCGCCTTTCACGTTAGGGGCTGGTGGGGTGGGAACAAGATCCGAAAGGGTGAACAACCTGTGTCGACATGGCTACCGTGCGTTCGTGCGTGCACTGCTGGTGATACTCCTGGCGTCGGCTGTTGCCGGCTGCGGCGGCGGAGACCGCGAGGAAGCCGCCGCACCGACTCCTCCACCCTCTTCAGACGCCGTCCGCACAGAAACGTCAGTGCGCGCCTGCGACGCGGGCCTGACGCGCCCGCTCGGTTCCGTCCGGCGGAGCTACGCGGCGGTCGTCCAGGAGGGCGCCGTCGCCTACCGGACGCCGGGCGGAGGCAGGTTGGCGGCCTTCGGGCGCGAGAACGTGAACGGCGTCCCCAACGTCTTCGCCGTGCGGGCGCAACGGCTGGGCGAGAACTGCGAACCGGACTGGTACCACGTCCAGCTGCCGCTGAAGCCGAACGGCGTCACCGGCTGGGTGCGCGCGGCCGACGTCGAGCTGGCGGCGGTGACGACGCGCATCGTCGTCGACCTCTCCGATCGAAGTGTGACGCTCTACGATCGCGGCCGCCTCGTCCTCTCGGCTCCTGCCGCGATCGGCTCGAGCCAGACGCCCACACCGGTCGGCCGCTTCTACGTCAACCAGCGGCTCGTGCCCGGCGACACGTCCGGCCCGTTTGGGCCCGGCGCGATCGGCATCTCCGCGTTCTCGGAGGTGCTGACCGGATGGACGCAGGGTGGGCCGATCGCGATCCACGGCACGAATCGGCCCGACCTGATCGGCGGCGCCGTTTCGAACGGCTGCATCCGCGTCCGCAACGACCTGCTCCAGCGTCTCTTCGACCGGACGCGCGCCGGCACGCCCGTTACCGTGCGAGCCTGACCGGGTACGATCGCGCCATGGCGAGAACACGCAGTACGACCAAGCAGAACGACATCCTCACCCGCTTCACCGAGCTCGGCCACGAGGCGCTGAACAAGCTTTCGGACGTCCCTGGCGGCTCGAAGCTCGTCGACATGATGAACGAGTCGAAGGCGCGGCTCGACGAGATGCAGAAGAAGCTGCGCGGCCTCGACGCCCTCGAGCGCCGGGTGACCAAGCTCGAGCAGCAGCTCGCGGCCACCGCGAAGAAGCCCGCCGCGCGCAAGCCTGCCGCGCGCAAGCCGGCGACGCCGAAGAAGCCTCCCGCCTAGTAACAGTCTGTTACTAGGCCGGGACGCGCAGCCGCAGGGCGCGCGGGACGATCTCGAACCGCACCGGCGTCGTGCCCGGCTGCTCACCGTCGAGCTCGACGGGCAGCGGCGCGTCGGCTTCGACCGTGACGACCGCACCGCGGAGCAGCTCGGCCTTCGGGTGGGGGAGGTGCGAGCCGCGGTACGTCTTCGGCAGGGTGACGAGCAGGTCGCGTTTCGTCAGGTCGCCGATCGTGAGCACGTCGAAGAGCCCGTCGTCCGGCTCCGCGTCGGGGCAGATGATCATCCCGCCGCCGAAGGTCTTGCCGTTCGCGACCACGACGTCGTGCATGTGCCCGACGCGCGCCTCGCCGTCGACGGTGAGCCGGAGCTCCGAGTTCTGCCACTTGGCAAAGACTGCGAAGGTCGCCCACAGATAGGAAACCTTGCCGCCGAGCGCCTTCGTCGTCTCGTTCGCGCGCTGGGCGATCGCGCCGCTCATGCCGGCGCTCGCGACGTTCGCGAAGAGCGACTCGGTTGCGCTGCCATCCCAGGCCCGGTAGCTCGCGCGGCCGAGATCGATCGTCCGCGTTGCGCCGGTCAGAGCGACGTCGACGGCGCCGTCGAGCTTGTGCGGGATTTTGTAGGTGCGGGCGAAGTCCCAGCCGGTGCCGCGAGGAATCATCGCGATCTCGACGTCGTCCCGGCCGGCGATTCCGTTCGCGACCTCGTTGACCGAGCCGTCGCCGCCGACGACGACGAGCAGCTTCGCGCCTCCGTCCGCGGCTGTGCGGGCGAGCTCCCCGAGCTGTCCGGGGCGCTCCGACAAGAACGTGTCGCCGATGAGGCCCTTCGTCGCGGCGCGGTGCGCCATCTCCGGCCAGCGCCGTCCGGTCGACCCGTTCGCCGAGGCCGGGTTGACGAGGAAGACGGTGTCGCTAATGGGAGGCCGTGGCGGTGGCGAGCGCGACGCGCGTCATCCGGTCGACCGCCGCCTTCATCTCGTCGTCGGTGACCCGCTTGAACTCGCCCTCGACGATGATGTCGCTGACGACCAGCAGGCAGCCGGACTGGACGCCTTTGAGCGCGCCGACGGTGAAGAGCGCCGCCGCTTCCATCTCGACCGCGAGGACGCCGCGCTTCGACCAGCGCTCGTACTGGCCCTCGTCCGGGTTGTAGAAGAGGTCGCTCGAGACGATCGGGCCGACGTGCATGTCCTGGCCGATCTCCTTGGCGACGTGGACGGCGCCGTGGATCAGATCCCAGCTCGCGGTCGGGCAGTGCGGCTCGTTGGCGACGAGGTGCATCGCGGTCGAGTCGGCCGGCACGGCGCTGATCGCGACGATCATGTCCCCCAGCTTGTGGTGTGCCTGCAGGCCGCCGCAGGTGCCGACGCGGAGCAGTTTCTTGACGCCGAGCTGGATCAGCTCCTCGAAGACGATCGTTGCGCCGGGACAGCCCATGCCCGTGCCCTGCACGGAGACGCGCTTGCCCTCGTACGTGCCGGTGTAGCCGAGCAGTCCACGCTCGGAGTTCTTCTGCTCGACGTCGTCGAGGTAGGTCTCGGCGATGTACTTGGCCCGCAGCGGGTCGCCCGGAAGCAGGCACGCCTCGGCGTAGTCGCCCGGCTCGGCTCTCACGTGGATCGGCATCCGCGAGACCCTATACGCCAAGATCGAGGGTGTGACGCACATCGTCGAGCCGCCGCTGAAGCAGATTCTCGAGTACTGCGCAAAGGACCCGGTCGAGCGCGTCTTCCTCGAGGATGTCGCCCGCCGCGGCCTCGGTCGCTTCAGCGGGATCGAGGACGGAGGTCGTCTCGTCGCGCTCTGCCACTCGGGCGCGAACGTGGTTCCGTCGGGCGACGGCTGCGGCGCCTTTGCGGCGATTGCCGTCCGTGCGCGCGCCCGGATGCTGATCGGCGAGCAGGGCGCGGTCTCGGATCTCTGGGAAGCGGCGCGGAAGCGGCTGCCCGCCGCCCGCGAGGACCGACCGGGCCAGCCCGTCTACGCGATCTCGGCCCCTCCGGAGCCGGGTAAGACCGGGCTGCGACCGGCCGCGCTCTCCGATCTCGACCTGCTCGTCCCCGCGTGCGCGCTCGCCCACGAGGGCGAGTTGGGGATCGATCCGCTCCGGCGCGACGCGGACGGCTTTCGCTGGCGCACGCGGGCGCAAATCGACGAAGGCCGCTCGTGGCTCTGGGAGGAGGACGGCGTCATCCTCTTCAAGGCCGAGGCGTCGGCGTGGACGCCGCAGGCGGTACAGCTGCAGCAGGTGTGGACCGATCCCGAGGCCCGCGGGCGGGGTAACGGGAGCCGAGGGCTGCGCGACCTGATCCGCCTGCTGCTCGAGCGGGTCCCGACCGTCTGTCTGTTCGTCCGCGCCGACAACGAGGCCGCGATCGCGCTCTACGACAGCATCGGGATGAGCCATGTCCTCGACTACCGGAGCGTGCTCCTGTGAAGGAGCTCGTCCTCGCCCGTCACGCCGAGTCAGATTTCAATGTGCTCGAGCGTCTCAACGGGGATGCATCGGTGGAGGTGAGGCTGACCGATGCGGGGCGCGAGCAGGCGCGTGGGCTAGGCCGGAAGGCCGGGCCGGTCGATCTGGCGGCGCACACCGAGTTCTCGCGAACGCGCGAGACGGCCGAGCTGGCCTGGCCCGGCGTCCCGTTGCTCGAGGTGCCGGAGCTGAACGAGTTCGGGTTCGGGTGCTTCGAGGGAACCCGCTGGACAGACGGCTTTCACGAATGGGTTCTCACCTCGACACCCCAGGACGGCACTCCCGGCGGTGGAGAGAGCCGTCTCGCCGCGGTGCAGCGGTTCATCCTCGGCTATCGGACGCTGCTCGACCGCGATGAGGAACGTGTTGCGCTCGTCGCCCACGGCGCTCCCGTGCGGTACATCCTGCTCGCGCTGGAGAGCAAGCCGCCCACTCGCGTGCTCGAAGGGGTCGACCCCGCAACGCCGTACACGATCGGCGTCGCGCGGTTCGCCGAGGCCGTCGAGGTGCTCGAAAAGTGGGTCGCGACGCCCACCTTCTAGGGCACACTGAGGCGATGCTGCACCGCGTCGAATCGTTCATCCGCGAGCGGAGCCTGATCGAGCCGGGCGGCGAGGTCACGTGCCTCGTCTCCGGCGGGGCCGACTCGACCTGCCTCTGGCACGCGCTCGGCGAGCTCGGCTACGGCGTCTCCGCTCTCCACGTCGCCCACGGGCTGCGCGGCGCGGAGTCGGACGAGGACGCGCGATTCTGCCGCGAGGCGTTCGGCGCCGAGATCGTGCCTTGTGTTTCCGAAACACAAGGCTCCTCCGAGGCCGCGCTCCGCGACGCCCGCTACGCGGTCCCGGTCGAGGGACTGCGCGCCACCGGGCATACGGCGTCGGACCAGATCGAGTCGGTGCTGCTCGGCCTCGTTGCCTCCGGCTCGCCGCAGCGGATCAAGGCGAAGCGGGAGGACGGTGTCGTTCGGCCGCTGCTCGCGCTCTGGCGCGAGGAGACGCGCGCCTACTGCGACGAGCGCGGGCTCTCCTACCGGGAGGACACCTCGAACGCAAACACGAAGCGCGGCCTGATCCGAAGCGAGATCCTGCCGTTGCTCGAGCAGCTCGATCCACGCGCCCGCGCCTCGCTGCTCTCGCTCGCCGACGAGCGCCCGCGCCTGCCGCGCACGCTCGAGCGGACGCTGGCGGAGCTGCTCGCGAGCCGCGAAGGCTCGAAGTCGGCCGACCTCGGCGCCGGCGTCCGCGCCGTCCGCGAGTACGAGACGCTGCGACTCGAGGGCTCGGTCGAATGGGGGCCGTGGACGATCGCGTCGGAGCGCGACGGGCTGGAGGTGCGGGCCCGCCGGCCGGGGGATCGTCTCGCAGGCCGCCGGAAGAAAGTGCAGGATCTGCTCGTGGACGCGAAGGTGCCCGAGGCGGAGCGCGACGGCTGGCCGCTCGTGGTCAGCGGCGACGAGGTCGTCGCGGTGCCCGGCGTGGCCGAGGCGCCCGGGTGGGAAGGAGCGGTGACGTGGAGACGGTGAAGGATGCTGTCGGCGAGATCCTGATCGAGCAGGAGCCGCTGCAGGCGCGGATCGCCGAGCTCGGCGCCGAGATCTCGAGCGAGTACGAAGGTCGTGACCTCCTGCTCGTCGGCGTACTGAAGGGCGCCGTCTTCTTCATGGCCGACCTGATGCGCGAGCTCTCGATCCCGTGCGAGATCGACTTCATGGCGATCTCGAGCTACGGCGCCGCCACCGATTCCTCGGGCGTCGTCCGGATCCTCAAGGACCTGGACACGAACATCGCCGGACGCGACGTGCTCGTGGTCGAGGACATCATCGACTCCGGGCTGACGCTCTCGTACCTGATGCGCAGCCTGAAGGCGCGCAAGCCCGAATCGCTCGAGATCTGCGCCCTCCTGACGAAGCCGGAGCGCCGCGAGATCGAGGTTCCGGTCAAGTTCGTCGGCTTCGAGATCCCGAACAAGTTCGTGATCGGCTACGGCCTCGACTTCGCCGAGCGCTACCGCAACCTGCCGTACGTCGCGGTGCTGCACCCGGATCTGATTCCGCCGCATTAACAGGGGATTAGGACTCCGTGGCCAATGTGTCACGGAGCGGGTTTGCGGCATTGAGGCTGCTACCCTCCCATGACCCCTGTGAACAGATTCTTCCGCAGCGCGCTGTTCCCCCTGATCGTGATCGTTCTGCTCGTCTACCTGGCGAGCCAGACGCTGATCCCGCGTAAGGACGCCCAGGAGAAGGTCAGCTACTCGGAGTTCATCGCCCAGGTCGAGGCGGGCAACGTCCAGGAGGCGAAGTTCACGCCGACGCGGAACCAGCTCGAGGGAACGCTGGTCGGCGGCGACAAGGTCAAGGTGAACTACCCGAACGACCTCTCCGCCTTCGCCGTCGAGGAGAAGCTCCAGGAAGAGAACATCCCCTACGACTCCAAGGGCAAGGGGTCGTCGTGGTGGAGCTCGCTGCTGATCTCGATCCTGCCGTTCGCGCTGCTGATCGGCTTCTGGATCTTCCTGATGAACCAGGTCCAGGGCGGCGGCTCGAAGGTGATGAGCTTCGGCAAGTCGCGCGCGAAGCGGATGACACCAGACTCGCCGAAGATCGGCTTCAAGGACGTCGCCGGCGTCGACGAAGCCGTCGAGGAGCTTCACGAGATCAAGGAGTTCCTCGAGAACCCGAAGAAATTCCAGGCGCTGGGCGCGCGCATCCCGAAGGGCGTGCTCCTGTACGGCCCGCCGGGCACGGGCAAGACGCTGCTCGCGCGCGCGGTCGCCGGCGAAGCAGGCGTCCCGTTCTTCTCCATCTCCGGCTCGGACTTCGTCGAGATGTTCGTCGGCGTCGGCGCCTCGCGCGTGCGTGACCTGTTCGAGCAGGCCAAGCAGAACAGCCCCTGCATCATCTTCATGGACGAGATCGACGCCGTCGGCCGCCACCGCGGCGCCGGCATGGGCGGCGGTCACGACGAGCGCGAGCAG
>DATMEO010000059.1:0-5320 GCA_035556515.1 Gaiellaceae bacterium | reverse complement strand
GCCTCGGCGTCGAGCGCCACCGTGCCGGCTTCGATCAGGTCGGTCACGTGCGGGCCGACCATGATCAGGCCGAGCAGCTCGCCGTACTTCGTCTCGTGGATCGACTTGACCCAGCCGACCGTCTCGGCCTGCATGACCGCTCGCGCGTTCGCGACCCAGGGGAACATGCCGACCGCGATGTCGTCGCCGTGGCGCTCGCGCGCCTGGGCCTCGGTCAGGCCGACGCCCGCGATCTCGGGGTCGGTGTAGATCGGCCGCGGCACCGCCGGATCGCCGATCGTCGCCTCGTGCCCGCACGCGTTCTCAGCGGCGACCTCGCCTTCCCGGAAGGCCGTGTGCGCGAGCTGCCAGTAGCCGGCGCAGTCACCGACGGCGTAGATGTGGGGCACCGTCGTCCGCCGGTGCTCGTCGGTCGCGATCCCGGCGCGGCGGTCGACCTGGACGCCGATCTCCTCGAGCCCGAGCCCCTCGACGAGCGGGCCGCGGCCGATCGAGACGAGCATCAGGTCCGTCTCGACGCTCTCGCCCTCACCGAAATGGACCCGCAGTTGCTGGCCGTCGTCCTCGACGCCATTGCACTGCTTGCCGAGCTGAAGCGCGATCCCGCGCTTCCCGAACGCCTTCGCCAGCTCCTTCGCCGCGTCGGCGTCCTCCTGCGGGATCAGCGTCTCGAGCATCTCGACGATCGTCACCTCGGAGCCGAAGCGCTGGAAGATCGACGCGAACTCGCAGCCGATGATGCCGCCGCCGAGCACGACCAGCCGACGCGGCACCTCCGTTTGCGCGAGCAGTCCGGTCGAGTCGACGCAGCGCGGCGAATCGATGCCGTCGATCGGCGGGCGCAACGGGAACGACCCGGTGGCGACGATCGCGCTCTTGAAGGTGACGTCCTCGCCGCCTTCGACGGAGAGCGTGTTCGGCCCGCTGAAGCGGCCGCGGCCCTTCACCCACTCGACGCCGTTCGCCTTGAAGAGGCCGGCAACGCCGCCCGTCATCTGCTTGACGACGCCGTTCTTCCACTCGACCGCCTGGCCGAAGTCGAGCTGCGGCTCGCCGACGTTGACGCCGAACTTGGCGAAGACCTCGCCCGCCTGATGGATCGCGTGCGCGGTCTGCACCCAGGCCTTCGTCGGGATGCAGCCCACCCGCAGGCAGGTGCCGCCGAGCTCGGGCTCCTGCTCGACGCAGACGGCCCTCGCGCCCAGCTGGGCCGCGCGGATCGCTGCCGTGTACCCGCCGGGGCCTCCGCCCAGGACGGCGACGTCACACTCCATCTCTCAACCTTTCCGTCGGAATTCTGCTCACGATGCTAACGATGAGTTCCCGCCGCCCGCGCCGTCCTACGAACACACCACGACGGAGGAGCGAACCATGAGGAAGCTGATCGAATCGACGTTCATGTCCCTCGACGGCGTCATCGACAACCCACAGAACTGGAGCCCGCCGTACTGGGACGACGAGCACGCGGCCTACTCGCAGAAGCTGATGGCCGGCACCGACGAGCTGCTGCTCGGCCGGAAGACATACGAGGGCTTCGCGGAGGCATGGCCGCAGCGGTCGGGCGATCCCTTCACCGACAAGATCAACGCGATGCCGAAGCACGTCGCCACGCGGACGCTGACCGACCTGACCTGGAACGCGCAGTCGCTCCAGGGCGACGCAGCCGAGGCGGTCGCGGAGCTGAAGCAGCGGGACGGCGAGAACCTGCTCAAGTACGGCACCGGCCAGTTCTCGCGGACGCTGATCGAGAACGGGCTGCTCGACGAGCTGCACGTGTGGATCTTCCCGGTGCTCGCCGGCGAGGGTCAGCGCCTGATCGACGGGATCGACGTTACGCACCTCGAGCTGGTCGAGACGACGCGCTTCGAGAGCGGCATCGTCGTCAACGCCTACGCGCCAAAGGCCGCCTAGCCGAGCGATGCGACCATCGTCCACGCCTCGGCGCCCTCGTCGACGACCGAGAAGCCATGCCGCTCGTAGAGCTTGCGAGCGGGGTTACCCGGCTCGACGCTGAGGCTGAGCCGCTCGTAGCCGGCAGCGCGCGCCTTCGCGATCAGCTCCTGCAGCAGCTCGTCGCCGATGCCGTGGCCGCGCTTGGACGGGACGACGGCAATCGCGAGCTCGGGCGTCTGCTCGTCGACGAAGCCATAGCCCGGCTCGTCGCCGCCGAAGACACGGAACCATGCGGCGCCGACGGGGAAGCCGTTCTCGAGCGCGACCACGGCGGTGTCGCCGGGCCTCCCCCACCCCCGCACGTAGCGGGAGACGAGCGAGCCGGGGACGCGCTCGCGCCAGTAGTAGGCGTGGTGGAGCATGTCGCGCAGGAAGCGGACGTCCTGGGCGCCGCCTCTCCGGAGCACGAGCGTCACGGGTCGAGAGACTGCGCCAGTTGGATGCGGTTGCCGTCGGGGTCGAAGACGTCCACGAGCCGGATCTGCCCGTGCAGCTCGAAGACGACACCGACCTCGACGCCCTCCTCGCGCAGCCGCGCGGCGTCGGCCTTCACGTCCTCGACGTCGACGTGCGCGACGCCCGTGGACTCGGCGGGCTCGCCCTCGGCGAGCGCGATCTCCATGCCGCCGTGCTTGAGGCGCGACCAGCCGTCCTCGAAGTCGACGAACACCTCCTCGAAACCGAGTACGTCGCGGTAGAAGGCACGGCCCGCGTCGAGGTCGCGCACGCGATACCAGACGGTCGCCATGAGCTGAACCTACAACGCGAGCGCCGGCTCTTCGAGCAGCTCCTTGACGGTGCGCAGGAACCCGGCGCCGTCGGCGCCGTCGATCGCCCGGTGGTCGCAGGTGACCGTCATGCTCATCAGCGGCCGCACCTCCACCTGGCCGTCGCGGACGACCGGCTTCGGCTCGGTCGAGCCCACCGCCAGGATCGCCGCCTGCGGCGGGTTCAGCACGGCGACGAACTGCTCGATCCCGAACATGCCGAGGTTCGAGATCGTGAAGGTGCCGTCGGCGAGGTCGTCGCGCTGCAGCTTGCCGTCGCGAGCGCGGCCGACGAGGGCGGCACGGTCGGCAGCGATCTCCTGGATCGTCTTCCGGTCGGCGTCTCGGATCACCGGGACGACGAGCCCATTCGGCGCCGCGACCGCGATCCCGACATGGGCATACGGGAAGCGGAGGATCTTGTCGCCCGCGAAGTGGGCGTTCACGGCCGGATGGCGCAGGAGCGCGGCCGCGGCGACCTTCGTCAGCAGGTCGCTGACCGTCGGCTTGGTCTCGCCCTCGCGGAGGCGGCCGACCAGCCGCTCGCGCAACTCGAGCGAGCGAGTCATGTCGACCGAAACGGTGAGCTGGAACACCGGCGCCTGCCAGGCCTCGGTCAGGCGGCGTGCGATCGTCTTGCGCGTCGAGGTCAGCTCGATCTCCTCGACCTCGCCGGACGGCGCCGCGGCGGCAGCCGCGGGAGCGGCCTTCGGGGCGGCGACGGCGCCGCGCTCGCCGTCCCCCCTCTCAACATCACTAGCGACGATCCGGCCCTCGGGGCCGGTGCCCTGGAGGGTCGCGATGTCGATGCCCTTCTCCCGCGCGAGCCTGCGCGCGAGCGGCGATGCCTTGACGCGTCCGTCGGGGCGTGCAGGAGCGTCGGCGACAGCGGCGGTCTCGGCGGCGGCGGTCGCAGCGGCGGCCTCCTGGCCCCGCTGGCGCTGATCATCCATTCCGGGAGCCGAGGAGCCCTCGGTCTCCTCCTCGTCCTGCTCCTCGACGGCGGCCTCGTCCTCCTCTGCCGCGGCCTCGTCCTCATCTGTCGCGGGCGCGGGCGCGGGCGCGGTGCCGTTCCCGGAGGGGACGTCCTCACCCTCGCTGCCGATGAAGGCGATCGTCTTGCCGACCTCGACCTCACCGGAGTCGACGACGATCTTGAGCAGGACACCGTCGGCCTCGGCCTCGACCTCCTGCGTGACCTTGTCGGTGTCGAGCTCGTAGAGCGGCTCGCGCTTCTTGACCGGCTCCCCCTCGCCTTTCAGCCACTTGACGATCGTGCCGGACTCCATGCCCTGGCCCAGCCGCGGGAGCTTGACCTCGGTGGCCACTACGCCCTCGCCACCGTCCGCTTCACGGCTTCGAGCACGTCCGCGGCATGCGGGACGACCCATTGCTCCATCGCCGGCGCGAACGCGAGCGGTGCGAACTTCGCCCCCACTCGCTCGATCGGCGCGTCCAGGTAGTCGAATGCGCCCTGCTGGATCACGGCCGTCAGCTCGGCGCCGAAGCCGCCGCGCGTGACCGCCTCGTGCGCGGTGACTGCACGCGTCGTCTTCTTGACCGAGGCGATGATCGTCTCCTCGTCGAGCGGCTGCAGCGTGCGCGGGTCGATCACCTCGACCGAGATCCCGTCCTTGGCGGCGTCGTCGGCCGCCTGCAGCGCCTCGGGCACCATCCGGCCGATCGCGACGACCGTCACGTCGGAGCCCTCGCGCATCACGCGCGCTTTGCCGAGCGGGATCGGCTCGATCTCGTCCGGCACCGGGCCCTTGAGCGGATAGAGCAGCCGGTGCTCGAAGAAGATGACCGTGTTGTCGTCGTAGATCGAGCTCCAGAGCAGGCCGCGCACGTCCTCCGGCGTCGAGGGGAAGACGACCTTCAGGCCCGGCACGTGCACGAACCACGACTCGAGCTGCTGCGCGTGCTGCGCGCCCGGGCTCCAGCCGGCGCCGCCCTGGGTGCGGATCGTCAGCGGCACCTTCACCTGGCCGCCGCTCATCGTCCGGTGCTTGGCCGCCTGGTTGACGAGCTGCTCCATCGAGAGCGTCAGGAAGTCCTGGTACATGATCTCGACGACCGGGCGCATGCCTTGCATCGCCGCCCCGATGCCGGTGCCGACGATCGCCATCTCGGAGATCGGCGTGTTGCGGACGCGCTCGGGGCCGAACTCGGCGAGCATCCCCTGGGTGACGCCCATCGAGCCGCCCATCTCGGCGATGTCCTCGCCCATGATGAAGACGTCCTCGTCGGAGCGCATCGCACTCGAGAGCGCGTCGCGGACCGCCTCACGGTAGGTCAGCTCAGGCATAGACGTACTTGAGCGCGTCTTCCGGCTTCGGATCGGTCCCCGCCTTGGCGAACTCGACCGAGCCCTCGACGATCGCCTCGATTTCGGTGTCGAGCGACTCGAACTCCTCGTCGCCGATCCCGAGCCGGGCGCGCAGGAGCTCGATCGGATCCTTCGTCTCGCGCAGCTCCTCGAGCTCGCTCTTCTCCCGGTAGACCTGCGGGTCGCCGATGTAGTGGCCGACAAGCCGGTAGGTGCGGACGTTGAGGAAGACCGGGCCGTGGCCGGAGGCGGCGTGCTCGCGCGCCTTGCG
>DATMEO010000058.1:0-14585 GCA_035556515.1 Gaiellaceae bacterium | reverse complement strand
GCCCGCTGGCTGAACCAGCAGCCGGCTTCCTCGTCGCGGAAGACGCACGCGTTCCGGCCCGACTCGAGCACGAGGTCGAAGTAGCGGCGGTCGAGCGGTTCCTCGGTCCACCAGCGGTCGACAACGCGCCACTCCTCGCGCACGAGCGCGACCGCCTCGCGGTTGACGCGCACCGGCACGCCGACGGGGCTCGCCTCGACGAGCGCCGGCCGCGGCGCGTTTATTCGTCCCGCGGTACTGGCACGGGGGAACCCAGGGTTCCCCCGTGAGCCCCCTCCTTCTTGCCGTGCAGCAACGGTCTCGCTCTGAGCCTGCGGGCGAATGAATCGCCCTCCGGCGACGACCTCGTCACGCACGGATCACTCGTCTCGAGGAACAAAGAGCGACCGGGTTTCGGGAATCCGCGACCACGGCGCCACCTCCACGACGGCGACGACTGAGCCCGAGCCGGTGCTGGCGCGCACCTGGCGCAGCCCGTCGCTCAGGCGTGCCTGCATCTCGTCGCCCACCGGCTTGACGAGCTCGAGCTGCTGGCCGACCGACTCGGAGAGCTCGACCGCCTCCAGCCGCAGCTCGACGGCGGGGGCGGGGATCTCGAGCAGCTTCGGGCCGAGCGCCGCACGCAGGCGCGGCCGGTCGGCCGTCGGCTCGCGCAACGTCATCGTGCGGCGCCAGGAGCCGCCGCCGACGAGCTTCGCCGAGAGCGCGACCTTGCGGAACGGGCGGCCCGCCCGCTCCGGCCGCGCGAGCAGCCGGTCGAGCAGCGAGCCGAAGGCACGGCGGAGCGTCAGCTCGTTCCCGACCGGCTCCGGAAACTCGAGCGCCTCGACGAGCTCCGCCGCTGGGCGCCGTCCGCGCACGCGACCGCTGTCGCCGCCGCGCGCGAGCCCCCACGCCTGCCGGCCTTCCCGGCCAAGCCGCTCCGCGACCGCTCCCCCGGGCAGGGCGGCCAGCTCCCCCAAGCGGCGCACCCCCAATCCCTCCAGCTCTGCGTAGCGGTCGGCCGGGAGCGGCAGGAGCGAGAGCGGCAGTGGTGCCAGAAAGCCCTCCTCCTTGCCGGCCGACACGACGAGTGCCTGCCCGGGACGCGCGACGCTCGCCGCCGCGAGGGCGGCGAACCGGCGCTGCGCCGCGCCCGCGCGTGGATCCCAGGCAGCTCCGACGGAGGCGAGCGCCCGCTCGAGCGCCGCCTCCAGGCCTCCGTACAGCCGCTCGACGCCCTTCGTCTCGAAGTAGACGCGTCCCGGCTCCTCGGGGTCGACCGCGAAGCCCGAATCCTCGAGCCGCTGCAGCACCCCCTCCCACTCGCGCTCGACCGCCGCCGGATCCTGCTCGACGAGCACGAGCTGCGGGCACATCGCGAGCGCCTCCCCCATCCTCATCCCCGGCTGCACGCCGGCGAGCTCTGCGGCGGCGGTGACGGGGCCGACGAGCTGCTCCGTCCCGGGCAGCGGCGAGAGCGCCGCCGGGACGAGCGCCAGTCTCGGCTTGTCCCGCAGCGCCGCGCGCAACTCGAAGCCGGGGATGAGGAGACAGGCGATCATGGGAACATATGTTCTATACCCGAACAGGTGTTCCTGTCAAACCGGATCTCTCGCGGTCGATGATCCGAATGTGACGAGCGCGCACAGCCAGGGAATCATCGAGGCCGCCCTCGACTGCATCATCGCGATGGACGAGCACGGGATCGTGCGCGAGTTCAACCCCGCTGCGGTGCGCACGTTCGGCTACACCCGCGAAGAGGCGATCGGAAGACGCCTCGGCGATCTGATCGTGCCGCCGAGCCTGAGGGACGCGCACGAGCACGGTTTCCGCCGCTATCTCGCCACCGGGAAGACGGAGGTGCTCGGCCGGCGCATCGAGCTGACGGCGATGCGGTCCGACGGGTCGTTGCTTCCGGTCGAGCTCGCGATCTCGCGCCTGGAGGACGGCGGCGGCAATCGCTTCGTCGGCTTCATCCGCGACCTCACCGAGTTGCGCGACGCCGAGCTCCTCTACCGCACGGTGATCGAGCACCTTCCTCTCGCGGCCTATCGCAACACGGCCAACGACCAGCCGGCGACGCTGTACATGAGCCCACAGATCGAGGACATGCTCGGCTACCCCGCGGAGGCGTGGCTCGGCGGCGCCGACAACGGCTTCTACGCCTCGGTCGTCCATCCCGGGGACCTCGAGCACGCGAACGCCACGTGCGCCGCGGCGCGGGCGGCCGGCGTTCCGTTCCGGCTGGAGTACCGGATGCTCCATCGTGACGGCACCGTCGTCTGGGTCCTCGACCAGAGCACGATCGTTCGTGACGAGTCGGGCGCGCCGCTCTTCGCGCAGGGCTTCCTCCTCGACGTCACCGAGCAGAAGCGGCTCGAGGAGCAGCTGCGCCAGTCGCAGAAGATGGAGGCGATCGGCCAGCTCGCGGGCGGAGTCGCGCACGACTTCAACAACATGCTCACTGCGATCAGCGGCTACGCCGACCTGCTGGCCCATTCCTTCGATGCTGACGACCGGCGGGTCGACGACGTCGAGCAGATCCGCAAGGCCGCCGGCCACGCGGCCGCCCTGACGCGCCAGCTGCTCGCGTTCGGGCGCAAGCAGATGCTGCGCCCGCAGCGGCTGGAGGTGAACGACGTCGTTCGCGACCTCGAGAAGATGCTCGCCCGGACGATCGGCGGCGAGGTCGAGCTCCAGCTCTCGCTCGCCGACGGGCTCGCACCGGTCGAGACCGATCCCGACCAGCTCGTCCAGGTGATCCTCAACATCGCCCTGAACGGCCGGGATGCCATGCCCGGCGGCGGGTTGCTCAGGCTCGCCACCGTCAGCGTCGAGTCCGGCGGCGACCGCTACGTCGCGGTCGAGGTGACCGACACCGGCACGGGCATCGACGAGCACGTGCGGAACCGCCTGTTCGAGCCGTTCTTCACGACCAAGGATCAGGGCAAGGGCACGGGCCTCGGCCTTGCGACCGCGTACGGCGTCGTCAGCCAGAGCGGCGGCCGGATCGAGGTCGAGACTGCGCTCGGCGAGGGCTCGACGTTCCGCGTCCTCCTGCCTGCCGCCGCTTAGGGTCACTACGTGCTGCTGCGATAGTGGACACATGACCGTCCGGGTCGACAGCGCGCTCGACGGGATCGACTGGGAGGCGGCGCGCGCCGACCTGATCGCGGACGACTTCGACAACGGGCGCTCGCCGGAGGCACTCCGGCGCTCGTTCGAGCAGTCCCAGCACGTCGCCATCGCCCGCGAAGGCGACCGCGTCGTCGGCATGGCGCGGCTGCTCTCCGACGGCGTCTGCAACGCCTACCTGGTCGACGTGTGGACGGCGTCGTCCCACCGCCGCCGGGGGATCGCGACCCGGATGGTGCGACTGCTGACCGACGCGGTTCCCGGCCAGCACATCGGCCTGCAGACCGACGACGCCCAGGCGCTCTACGAGTCGGTCGGGTTCCGCCGGCAGCCGGAGTTCTGGTCGCTCGTGTCCGGCATCTGGCTCGACAACGACGCGAATCGGCTTTGACCCTCGCGCCCAACCTGCCAAACTGACCGCGTGAGCACGACCCTCGACGCGATCGAGCTCGACCCCGCCGCATTCCGAGGCGAGATCATCGGCCCGGCCGATTCGGGCTTCGACGTCCACCGGCGGATCTGGAACGGCTCGATCGACCGCCGCCCGGCCGCGATCGCACGCTGCGCGGGCGTCGCCGACGTGATCGCCGCGGTCAAGGCCGCACGTGCGAGCGACCTCTCGGTCGCGATCCGCAGCGGCGGCCACTCGTTCCCCGGGTACTCGGTCGCGGACGACGCGCTGATGATCGACCTCTCGCCGATGAAAGGCGTCCGCGTCGACCCCGAGCGCCGCACCGCGCGCGTCCAGGCCGGGGTCCTGCTGGGCGAGCTCGACCGGGAGACGCAGGCGTTCGGGCTCGCGGTGCCCTCCGGCATCGTCACCCACACCGGAGTCGCAGGGCTGACGCTCGGCGGCGGGATCGGCTGGATCATGCGCAAGCACGGGCTCTCGGTCGACCGGCTCCTCTCCATCGACCTCGTCACCGCCGACGGCGAATTCGTCAAGGCAAGTGCGGACGAGAACGCCGAGCTTTTCTGGGGCCTGCGCGGCGGCGGCGGCAACTTCGGCATCGTCACCGAGTTCGAGTTCGAGTGCGTGCCGCTGGGGCCGCAGATCCTGGCCGGACCCGTGATCTGGCCGATGGAGCGCTCCGGCGACGTGCTTCGCTTCTATCGCGACTGGGTCGCAGAGGCGCCGGACGAGCTGATGACGATCATCGTCCACCGCAAGGCGCCGCCGCTGCCGATCATCCCGGCCGAGCTGCACGGCCAGCCGGTCGTGATGGTGATCTGCTGCTGGGTCGGAGACCTCGAGGAGGGCGAACGGTTCATCAGGCCGCTGCGCGACTTCGGCTCCCCGGTCGCGGACGTCTGCGTCCCGAAGCCGTACCTTGCGCACCAGGCGATGCTCGACCCGAGCTTCGTGCCTGGACGTTGGTACTACTTCAAGAGCTGCGACGTCGCCGAGCTGACCGACGAGATCATCGACCTGACGATGGAGCGGTCGCTGCAGATCGAGTCGCCGCTGAGCTCGTTCCCGATCTGGCAGATGGGCGGAGCGGTGAGCCGCGTCGACGAGGACGACACCGCCTTCAACGGCCGCGGCGCCGGCTTCACCTACAACATCGGCGTCTCCACCGAGACCGCCGACGGCTTCGAGCAGGAGCGCGAGTGGGTGCGGAGCTTCTGGTCCGCGCTCGAGCCGTGGCATCAGGGCGTCTACGTCAACTTCCTCGGCGACGAGGGCGCCGATCGCGTCCGCGACTCCTACGGGGCGGCCAAGTTCGCGCGGCTGCAGGCACTGAAGGCGCAGCTCGATCCGGACAACTTCTTCCGGATCAACCAGAACATCCCGCCTGCCTAGAGCGTCACCTCGGCCGCAGCGCCGCGCATGCCGGCGAAGCGCGGGACGGCCTCGAGCACGCTCTCGCGGGCGCAGAAGACGAGGTCGTCCTCGAGCCCGGGCGGGCCGTAAGTGCGCGCGTTCAGGCCGTCCAGCGCGTTCGGATACGCGTCCGCGAGCAGCGCTGCCGCCACCGCCGCATCGGTGCGCTCGCCCCCGAGTGCCTGCACGAACCGTCCCGCGCAGTAGGCATCGTCGAAGGCGAACGCGCCCTTGTAGCCCGCGCAGATGACGGCGACGTCCTCCCCGCGCTCGACCGCGGCGCGCACGACTGCATCGAGGTTGAGGAGGCAGCCGATCAGAACCTCGTCGCAGCGCTCGGCCGCGGTGACGATCGTCCGCGTCCCGTTCGTGGTCGACAGGATCAGCGTCCCGGCCCTGGGCTCGAGGAACTCGCGCGGCGAGGCGCCGACGTCGAAGCCCTCGATCCGGACCGCGTCCCGCTCGCCGCCGACGACGCTGTTCGGCAGCTCGGTCCGGAGCGCCCGCGCCTGCTCGATCTCGGGCACGCAGAGCACGCGCTCGTAGCCGGCGGAGAGCGCCTGCGCGATCGTCGAGGTGGCACGGACGACGTCGACGACGATCCCGGTCGGGGCCGCTGCGGCCTCGTCCGGAGTGAACGCGACATGGACCTTCATCTGGCTAGGCTAGACCGGATGGCACCGGGTTCAGATGACAACGTGCTCAGGTGCTACCGGCACCCCGACAGGGAGACGGGCGTCTCGTGCTCCGAGTGCGGTCGAGGCATCTGCCCCGACTGCATGACGTTCGGCCCGGTCGGGATCCGCTGCCCCGATCACGCCGGCAAGGCGCGCGGTCCCGCGAAAGTCGTGCAGAGCGTCCAGCGCCGCTCGGCGGCGCGGCCGGGGATCGTCACGACGACCCTGATCGCGATCAACGTCGGCATCTACCTGCTCCAGCTCGCCGGGGGTGCCCCGATCTCAGCTGACGGGGGCCGCATCTGGCAGGAAGGTGTCCTCTACGGCCCAGCCGTTGCAAACGGGGATTGGTACCGGCTGCTCTCGGCCGCATTTCTCCACTACGGTCCCATCCATCTCGCGATGAACATGCTCGCGATCTGGTGGATCGGGCGCCCGCTCGAGGACTACCTCGGGCCGGTTCGATACCTGGGGGTCTACGTCGTCTCGGGTCTTGCCGGCTCTGCCGGCGCTCTGCTTTTCAACCCGACCGGCTTGACGGTCGGCGCCTCTGGTGCGGTTTTCGGGATCCTCGGCGCCGCGATCGTGCTCGAGCGCCAGCACACCTACGTGCTCGGCGGCAGCGCGATCACTCTGCTCGTGGTCAACCTCGCCTTCACCTTCGCCGTCCCCGGGATCTCGATCGGAGGCCACCTCGGCGGGCTCGCCGGCGGCGCGCTGTGCATCCTCGCGCTCTCCCGGTTCGGCAAGGGAAACGCCGCCTACAGCCGGATCGACATCGTCTCGATCGCGAGCATCGTCGCCGTCGGCTTACTCAGCGTCGCGGTCGCGTACTGGAAGGTGCGGGGCTACGCCTAGCCGCCGATGGCGACTGCGACCGTGCCCTGCTCGGCCAGCGCGGCCTGGGCGGCGGCGAGGCGGGCGAGCGGGACGCGATACGGGCTGCAGCTGACGTAGTCGAGCCCGAGCCGGTGGCAGAAGGCGACCGACTTCGGCTCTCCGCCGTGCTCGCCGCAGATGCCGAGCTTGATGTCCTCGCGCGTGCGGCGGCCGCGCTCGACCGCGATCTCCATCAAGTCGCCGACCCCGTCCTGGTCGATCGTCTCGAACGGGTCGCGCTCGAGGATGCCCGCCTCGAGGTAGTGCGAGAGGAAGCGGCCCGCATCGTCGCGGGAGAGGCCCAGGGCCGTCTGCGTCAGGTCGTTCGTGCCGAAGGAGAAGAAGTCGGCGTGCTCGGCGATCTCGTCGGCGCGGATGCACGCGCGCGGCAGCTCGATCATCGTCCCGACGAGGTACTCGAGCTCGCCCTCCTCGCCCGCGACGCGAACGGTCAGCTCCCGCAGCCGCCGCAGCTCCTCGCCGAAGCCGACGAGCGGATGCATGATCTCGACGAGCGGCGCGTCGCCGCCGCGCTCCCCTACCGCGATCGCCGCCCGCACGATCGCGCGCACCTGCATCTCGTAGATCTCGGGATAGAAGAGGCCGAGGCGGCAGGCGCGCCAGCCGAGCATGGGGTTCGACTCCTGCAGCGAGCGGATCCGCTCGCGCATGCGCGCATCCTGCTCCTCCTCGAGCGAGGGCAGGAACTCGTGCAGCGGCCAGTCGAGCAGGCGGATCGTCACCGGCAGTCCCGCCATCGCCTCGAAGATCCCCTCGAAGTCCGCCTGCTGGATCGGCTGCAGGCGCTCGAGCGCGGAGCGGCGGCCGTCCTCGTCGGCGGCGAGGATCATCTCGCGCATCAGGCCGAGCCGGTCGGCGTCCGCGAACATGTGCTCGGTGCGGCAGAGGCCGATTCCCTCGGCGCCGAACTCGCGGGCCTTGGCCGAGTCCTCGGGTGTGTCGGCGTTGGTGCGTACCTTCAGCGTCCGGATTCCGTCCGCCCACTCGAGGATCGCGGAGAAGTCGTCGTTGATCTGCGGCGGCACGAGCGGCACCGAGCCGACGATCACCTCGCCCGTGCCGCCGTTGATCGTGATGGTGTCGCCCTCCTTCAGCTCGTGACCCGGGAGCCGCGCCGTCTTCGCGCGTGCGTCGACGTGCAGCGCCTCGCAGCCGGTGACGCACGGCGTCCCCATTCCGCGCGCGACGACGGCGGCATGCGAGGTGAGCCCGCCGTGGGCGGTCAGGATCCCCGCCGCCTGCACCATCCCGTGGAAGTCGTCCGGGGTCGTCTCCCAGCGGACGAGGATGACGCTCTCCCCCGCCTTGCCGCGCTCCTCGGCCGTGTCGGCGTCGAAGACGATCGCGCCCGAGGCGGCGCCCGGCGAGGCATTCAGCCCCTTCGCGACGACCTCGACCTCGGCCGCGGGGTCGATCATCGGGTGCAGCAGCTGGTCGAGCTGCGCCGGGTCGATCCGCGCGACGGCCTCCTCCTTCGAGATCAGGCCCTCACCGACCATCTCGACCGCCGCGCGCAGCGCCGCCGCCGCCGTCCGCTTCGCCGTTCGCGTCTGCAGCAGGAAGAGGGTGCCCTCCTCGACCGTGAACTCGATGTCCTGCATGTCGCGGTAGTGCGACTCGAGCCGGCCGATCGTCTCGAGCAGCTGCGCGTACGCCTCGGGCAGCAGCTCGTTCATCCGCTCGATCGGCTCGGGCGTGCGGATCCCGGCGACGACGTCCTCGCCCTGGGCGTTCTGGAGGAACTCGCCGTAGAGGACGCTCTCGCCGGTGGACGGGTCGCGCGTGAAGCAGACACCCGTGCCCGAGCCGTCGCCCTTGTTCCCGAACACCATCTGGACGACGTTGACCGCCGTGCCGAGGTCGTCGGGAATCTCGTACGTGCGCCGGTAGACCTGCGCGCGCGGCGAGTCCCAGGAGTCGAAGACGGCGCGCACGGCCTTCTCGAGCTGCGCGCGTGCATCCTGCGGAAACGGCGAGCCGGTTTCCTCCGCGTAGATCCGCTTGAAAGTCTCGATCAGCTCCGCCAGGTCGGCCGCGGTCAGCTCGACGTCCTGCTTCGCGCCGCGCGAAGCCTTCAGGTCGGTGAGGGGCCGTTCGAAGCGGTGGCCCTCGACGCCGTCGACGACCTCGCCGTACATCTGGATCAGACGCCGATAGGAGTCGTAGGCGAAGCGCTCGTTGCCGGTCGTCTTGGCCAGGCCGGCGACCGCCTCGTCGTTGAGGCCGAGGTTAAGGATCGTGTCCATCATCCCGGGCATCGAGACGGCCGCGCCGGAGCGCACCGAGACGAGCAGCGGGTCGTCGGGATCGCCGAAGCGCTTGCCCGCCTTCCCCTCGAGCGAGGCGATGTGCTCTGCGACCTCGTTCTCGAGCCCGTCCGGGAGCTCGCCGCCGGAGGCCATGTAGGCGCGGCAGGCGTCCGTTGTGATGGTGAAGCCGGCTGGGACGGGGACTCCGAGCGCGGTCATTTCCGCGAGCCCGATCCCCTTGCCGCCGAGCAGCTCGCGGCCCCCGCCGCCCGAGTCCTCGTCGAAGTCGTAGACGTAGCGCATCGGACGGGGAATCTACACTCGCCCGGGTGAGCGGCCATATCCTCGCCATTGGAGGCGGCCACGCCGGATCGCCGCTCGAAGACTTTCTGCTCGAGCTGGCGGCGACTTCGCGTCCGCGGATCTGTTTCGTTGGAACCGCGTCGGCGCACCAGCCGGAGTACGTCGAGACGTTCTACGACGCATTTCGCGCCCGGCCCTGCCGGCCGACGCATCTCGAGCTCTTCGGGATGCCCGAAGATCCAGCGGCGCACGTTGCGGCGCAGGACGCGATCTACGTCGGCGGAGGCAACACGGCGAACATGCTCGCGATCTGGCGGGTGCACGGCGTCGACCGTGCGCTTCGAGAGGCGTGGGAGCGCGGCGCCGTCCTCGGCGGCTGGAGCGCCGGCGCGAACTGCTGGTTCGAGGACTCCGTCACCGACTCGTACGGTCCCCGCCTGCGCGAGCTCGGCGGCGGGCTCGGCTTCCTCGCCGGGAGCTTCTGCCCCCACTACGACGGCGAGGCGGAGCGGCGGCCGACCTTTATGCGCCTTGTCCGCGACCGCGTGCTCCCACCCGGCTACGCCGCCGACGACGATGCCGCTCTCCACTTCGAGGGGACCGAGCTGCGCGAGGTCGTCAGCCAGCGCGAGGGCGCGCAAGGCTGGCGCGTGACGCCTGAGGGCGAGGAAGCGCTCGAACCGCGCCTGCTTGCCAAGTAACAGTCTGTTACTTGGCCTTCGTGCGCCTCGAGCGCCACTCCGCCGCCCAGGCGAGCCCGCGCAGGCCGAGCCAGATCGGGGTCAGGAGCACGTAGAAGGTGAAGACTGCGGCCGCGAGGATCGTCCACCAGAGCGCCCAGCGCCACTTGGGCACGGGCGGCTTAGGGCGCATGCGTCTCCTGCCGGCGCCGGTCGACGAGGCGGACGACGCGATGGGCCGTCTCCTCGATCGAGAGGCCGGTGACGTCGATCACCGGGCAGCCGAGCCGCCGGTGCAGCGCCGCGGCCTCCTCGAGCTCGTCGTAGATCTCGAGCATCTCGGAGTAGCGGCGGTTCTCCCCGCCCATGCCCCGCACGCGGGTCGCGCGGATCTCCGCGAGCCGCTCGGCGTCGATCGTCAGGCCGACGATCGTGATCGGATCGATCTCGAACAGCTCGGGCGGCGGCTTGATCCCCTTCACGATCGGCACGTTCGCCGCCTTCTGGCCCAGGTAGCCGAGGTAGATCGAGAGCGGCGTCTTCGAGGTGCGCGAGACGCCGACGAGCACGACGTCCGCCTCTTGCAGGCCGCTGCCGACGCCGTCGTCGAACTTGACCGCGAACTCGATCGCCTCCATCCGCTTGAAGTAGGCGGAATTGAGCGGCGGCCGCGCACCCGGGGTCATCTGCGCCGCCATCCCGGAGACCTTCGCGATCGACTCGATCGGATGGCCGAGCAGGTCGCAGTAGTGCAGCCGCGCGCTGCGGCAGAACGTTCGCATCGCCTCGCGCATCTCGCGCGCGACCAGCGTGTAGACCATCACCGCCGGCCGCCCTTTGGCGCGGCTGACCGCGAGCTGAAGGTCGTCGAGCGTCTGGATCTGCGGGTGCCGGATCTCCTCGAACGGCTGCTCGGGGAACTGCGCCTCGAGCGCTGCGACGAGACGCGCCGCGGTCTCTCCCGTCGAGTCCGAGACGATGTGGAGCTCGACGGGCTCGCGTGCCGGCATCACGCGCCGGAGGCTACCGCCGCGACGCGGGCACCGGTGAGCCGGACGAGGTCGTCCGGAGAAAGCTCGATCTCGAGGCCACGGCGACCGGCGCTGACGAAGATCGTCGCGTGGCCGAGCGCCGACCGGTCGAGCAGCGTCGGCAAGCGCTTCCGCTGGCCGAGCGGGCTGATCCCGCCCAGCACGTAGCCGGTGGCGCGCTCCGCGGCGGCGCGGTCGGCCAGTGCCGCGCGTTTCCCGAGCGCGCGCAGGTCGAGTTGCGCAGCGACGGGGACGATCGCGACCGAGAGCGCACCGTCCTGCGCGACGACGAGCGTCTTGAACACGCGCGCCGGGTCGACACCGGTCTTCTCCGCCGCCTCGAGCCCGTAGGCAGCGCCCATCTCGTGCTCGTACTCGTGCAGCGCGAACGGGATCCCGGCCCGCTCGGCTGCCACGACCGCGGGGGTCATCCCGGTAGCCTCTGCGAACTCATGAGCACCGATGCCGTCACGATGGACAAGATCGTCAGTTTGTCGAAGCGGCGCGGCTTCGTGTTCCCGTCCTCGGAGATCTACGGCGGCCTCGGCAGCTCGTACGACTACGGCCACTACGGCGTCCTCCTGAAGGACAACGTCAAGGCGCGCTGGCTCGAGGCGATGGTGCGCGAGCGGGACGACATCGTCGCGCTCGACTCCTCGATCATCCTCCACCCCGACGTCTGGAAGGCGTCCGGCCACGTTGGCGGCTTCACCGACCCGCTCGTCGACTGCCGCACTTGCAAGAAACGGTTCCGCGCGGACAAGCTCGACGAGGAGTCATGCGGCCGTAAGCCCAGCAAGCATCCGGGCGAGACGCCCGACTGCGATCTCACGGACGCCCGCCACTTCAACCTGATGTTCCAGACGCGCGTGGGTGCGCTCGAGGAGACCGGCGTCGACGTTTACCTCCGCCCGGAGACCGCGCAGGGGATCTTCATCAACTTCAAGAACGTGGCGCAGATTGCGCGCCGGAAGCCGCCGTTCGGGATCGCGCAGGTCGGCAAGTCGTTCCGGAACGAGATCACGCCCGGAAACTTCATCTTCCGCACTCTCGAGTTCGAGCAGATGGAGATGGAGTTCTTCGTGCCGCCGGCCGAGGCGGACGAGTGGTACAGCTACTGGGTTGACGAGCGGCTGAAGTGGCACCTCCGCTACGGGCTTCGCGAGAGCCACCTGCGCGTTCGCCCGCATGACGCCGACGAGCTCTCGCACTACTCGAGCGCCACGAGCGACATCGAATACCTCTTCCCGATCGGCTGGTCGGAGCTCGAGGGGATCGCGAACCGCGGCGACTTCGACCTGACCCAGCACACGGAGGCGGCCGGGACGACGCTCGAATGGGTCGACGCTGGCAGCGGTGAGCGCTTCGTGCCGTACGTGATCGAGCCGGCGCTGGGCGTGAACCGCTCGATGCTCGCGTTCATGATCGACGCCTACGACGAGGAGGTCGTCGGCGAGCGCGAGCGCACGGTGCTGCGGCTCCACCCGCAGCTCGCGCCGGTGAAGGCTGCGATCCTGCCGCTGGTCGGCAAGGACGCGGCGATGGTCGAAAAGGCGCGCTCGCTCTACAAGGACTTGCGCCGGCACTACAGCGTCGAGTACGACGACAGCGGCGCGATCGGCCGCCGTTACCGCCGCCAGGACGAGATCGGAACCCCGTACGGGCTCACGATCGACGAGCAGACGCTCGAGGACGACACGGTCACGGTCCGCGACCGCGACTCGCTCGCGCAGGAGCGGCTACCGCTCGAAGGCGTGCGCGCCTGGCTGGGCGACGCACTGCAGCGCGACTGGACGACGCCCAAGTCCGCGTAGCGGCAGGGTTCGCGGGTTCATCGGCGAACGGGGCGGAATGCCACGCCGCCTCTGCGCCCTTGTCATCGTCGTCGTGCTCGCGGGCACGACGGGGGCCTTGGCGACGCCATCCGCACCGGTCATGTCGAAGCTGCTCGTGGTCGCCTCGCGCGAGGATCCCCACGCCGGCCGGCCGTTCGTCGGTTACCTCTTCGTCGTGCCGACGCCCGCTCGCCGCGGCCTCGTCTCCGTCGACGCGAGCTGTCCCGGCACCGTCCTCGGCCGCACCGTTCCCGCCCGCGTCAGCCGGGTTCCGGAGAATGCCCGCATCCCGTCCGTTCTGCTCTGCACGTGGTCGATCCCCCGCGACCGCGTCGGCTGGACGTTCCGCGGCACGATGGACGTCCAGCTGGAGCGCCGCCTCCCGGACGGAAGCATCGAGCTCGACACCGACGAAGGACGCATCACCCGCTGGATCGTCCAGCCCTAGCTTCGGGCCTTTCGTTCGAGCAGCCGCTCGCCTGGCCCGAAGCCGAACTTCTCGCGAACGAGCCGGGGGTCAGGTCTTGAATCGTTGCGTTCGGCCACGGCTCGACCGGCCATGTCATTCTGCTGGGAATCAAGACCTGACCCCCGGGCTGGATCGTCGCCCAGCCTAGTTTCGGGCCTTTCGCTCGAGCAGCCGCTCGCCTGGCCCGAAGCCGAACTTCTCGTACAGGCCGTGCGCGGCTGCCGTGTGGAGCACCCAGCGGCGACCGGCGTGCGGGCCCTCGTCGACGGTGAATCGAATCAGCTCGGAGCCGAGGCCCTTGCCGCGGTGTGAGGCGAGCACGAAGACGTCGGCGAGGTAGACGAGCCAAGCGTCGGGCGCGTCGACGGTGCGTGAGTAGCCTGCGAGGCCGCCGTCGGGGGCGTAGAGGCCCACGTTCCGCGCTGCGCGGTCGATCAGCCCGTCCATCGTCGACCGCTCGCGGCGGAAGCCCCAGTACGACTCTTCGGAGATGAACCGGTGGACGACGTCGCGATCGATCCGCGCCGTCTCGTCGTCGAGCTCATAGCCGTCCTTGAGCTGCTTCTTCACGCCGACAGCGTTCGCAGCCGGAAGCCGCCCTGGTGCTCGTAGGACGCGGTCACGAGCGCCAGCGCCTCGCGGGCGCCGCGATCGGTGAGACCGGCGTCGTGCGCGTCGGACATCGGCGTCGCGACCAGCGTCGTGATCCCGCGCAGGCCGTCGGGTGAGAGGGAGATCGAGCCGCCACCGCAATCACGGCAAACCGCGCCCCCGGCGGCCGGCGCGTAGCCGACGAGCCCCTCCGCGACCCCGCACTCGACGCAGGCGTCGAGGTGCGGCATGTAGCCGGAGAGCCAGAGCAGCTTCAGCTGGAACGAGAGCACGAGCGGATCGAGCGCCGGCCGAGCCGGCGCGCGCGACGGGATCCCGTCGAGCCGGTCGAGGAAGCGCGTCAGCGCCGTGAATGCGCGCTCGTTTGCCTCCTGCTCGGTGAAGAGCTTCAGCATCGCCTCCGCGCCGATCAGCCCCACCGCGAGCCGGTAGGAGTCCTCACGCGCCTCGTGGTGGGATGAGCGCAGGTCGGCCCCGGTCACCGTCTGCAGCTCGCCGGAGCCCTGGTGGAGCATCAGCTCGACGTGCGAGAGCGGCTCGAGCCGGCCGCCGAAGCGCGACTTCGTCCGCCGCACGCCTTTCGCGACGGCACCGACGCGGCCGCGGTCGGCCGTGTAGACGTGGAGCACGCGGTCGGCCTCACCGAGCCGGAACGAGCGGAGCACGACCGCTTCGGTTCTGTAGGTCCGGGCCACCCTCCGAGTCTAGAGAGGGCAGCCGACGGGAACGTTTCGGCGCCCGTCGCCGTTGTACGAGCGATGAGCAGGATCGTGATCTACTCGACGCGCTGGTGCGGCTACTGCGTTCGCGCCAAGGCGCTGCTCGACGGCAAGGGGATCGTCTACGAGGAGATCTCACTCGACGACGAGCCCACGTTCCGGCGCAAC
>DATMEO010000057.1:0-7447 GCA_035556515.1 Gaiellaceae bacterium | reverse complement strand
TCAGGAAGGAGGGCGGCGGCAACGTCATCTACGACGTGCGCGCGAGCCGCGCCGTCCCGGAGACGATCGAGCGGGCGGGCGGCGTCCCGTTGATCAACCGCGTCGGACATGCCTACATCAAGCACCGCATGCGCAAGGAGGGCGCCGTGTTCGGCGGCGAGGTCTCGGCGCACTATTACTTCCGTGACTTCTCCCAGGCCGACTCCGGCGTCGTCCCGTTCCTGCTCCTGCTCGAGCTGATCTCCAAGCGGGGCCGCAAGCTCTCCGAGCTGCTGGCGCCGTATCGAGAGCGGTTCTTCCTCACCGGCGAGATCAACACGCCGGTCGCCGACGTGCCGCTGAAGCTGCAGGAGCTGAAGGAGCGCTACGCGGACGGGACCGTCACCCATCTCGACGGGATCTCGGTCGACTACGACGACTGGCACTTCAACGTCCGCCCTTCGAACACCGAGCCGCTGCTGCGCCTCAACCTGGAGGCGTTCTCGCAGGAGCAGATGGAGCGAAAGCGGGACGAGGTGCTCGAGCTGATCCGCTCGTGAACCCCGAGCTCGGGCAGGTCACCGACCGCAAGCCGCCGTTCAAGTACTCGGCGATCGCGCGGGTCTGGTTCTCGGACACGGATGCGCAGGGGATCGTCTACTACGGCCGCTACCTGCCCTACTTCGACCACGCACGGACGGAGTATCACCGGCACCTCGGCCGCGTCGGACTCGAAGGCCGCGACTTCGTGATGCGCGCCTCGACGGTCGAGTATCACGCCCCCGCCCGCTTCGACGACCTGCTCGAGATCTTCGTCCGGGCGGCGCGAATCGGCCGGACGAGCACGACCTACGAGTGCGCCGCCTACCGGATGGAGGACGACGAGCTGATGGTGACCGCGACGCAGACGCTCGTCCTCGTCGACCTCGAGCAGCGGGCAGCGTGTGAGATCCCGGACGAGTACCGCGCCCTGATCCGGTCTTTCGAAGGCGAGGATCTGGAGGCGTGACGGCGCACTCGGGCGCGCTCGCAGCGGTCGAGCAGGTGTTGAACGACGGTGGCGAGGTCGACGACGTTCTCCGCCGCGCCGTGGCGCTCCTGCACGAGCGGCTGGGCGTCTTCGTCCGGATCAGCTTCGTCGAGGAGGGCGAGCTCGTGCCCGGGCCCGCCGCGGGTGAGGAGACGGACACGACCGCATTCCCGATTGCGTTCCAGGGCCGCCGCGTCGCCGACCTCGAGGCCGGCGGCGAGCTGACGCCCGACGACCGGACGCTGCTCGAGCGCGTCGCAACGCTGCTCTCGCCGTACGCCCTCGTCGGCTGGGATACCGGTGGAGAGGAGTGGACGCCCTAGCCCCCATCCCGCAGTCCGCAGAAGGCGCCCTTCGGGCGGCGCGCCCGCCGAAGATGTGGCCTCTTCGGACGGGCGCCGCAGTCGCCCGCAACCCCTCTCCCCTTCTCGTTGTAGTCGGATTCCGGCCCACGTCCATCCCTGGAACGAGGTACCCCGCTGGATCGAGTGATGATCGCTCGATCGAGTGAACGTGCCGCGGCGCTCTCTTAGCTGCCGTTCATGTCCGTGCGCACAATGTCTTCCATGAGGATCCTGGTCGTCGACGACGAGCCCGCGGTGCGGGACTCCCTCCGCCGCGCCCTGCAGCTCGAGGGCTACGAGGTCGACCTCGCTGGCGACGGGCAGGAAGCGCTCGACCGGCTGAGCGAGAACGGGGTCGACGCGGTCCTGCTCGACGTCTCGATGCCGCGCCTCGACGGGCTCGAGGCCTGCCGCCGGCTCCGGGACAACGGCAACAGCCTCCCCGTGTTGATGCTGACCGCGCGGGACGAGGTCGCAGACCGCGTCGCCGGCCTCGACGCGGGCGCCGACGACTACGTCGTGAAGCCGTTCGCGCTCGAGGAGTTGCTCGCACGCCTGCGGGCGCTGCTGCGCCGGGCCGCACCCGCCGAGGACGGCAGCGTGCTGCGCTTCGCCGACATCGAGCTCGACCCGGCGACGCGCGAGGTCCGCCGCGGCGGCGATCCGATCGAGCTGACGCGGACCGAGTTCTCGCTGCTCGAGCTCTTCCTGCCCAACCCCAGGCAGGTGCTGACCCGCTCGATCATCTTCGAGCGCGTCTGGGGCTACGACTTCGGCTTCGGCTCGAACTCGCTCGACGTCTACATCGGCTACCTCCGCCGCAAGACCGAGCAGGGCGGGAAGCCGCGCCTGATCCAGACGATCCGCGGCGTCGGCTATGCGCTGCGCGAGGCGGCGTAGGCTTGACGGAGCCGCCAGGAGCGGAGGTGTCGGCTTTGCCGGCACCGGAGCGGGAGCAGTGAGCTTCCGCACGCGACTGACCCTCGCTGCCGCCGCCGCCGTCGCGGTGGCGATCGTGGTCGCGTCCGCCGTCACCTACGCGCTCGTTCGCAACGAGCTGCGGGCCCAGGTCGACCAGACACTCCAGGAGCGCGCAGCGACGCTCCGGATCGGGGTTGGCGGACCGCCAGGAGCTGAGGTCCTCCGTTTGCCACCGGAACCGTTCGGCGGCGCCGCGGTCGTCGCACAGGTGGTCAGCGCCGACGGCCAGGTGATCTCAGCGCCCGACGCGACCGCAGAGATTCCGGTGACGACGAAGACTCTCCGGGCTGCGCGCGGGGAGATCAAGGAGCCGTTCTACGAGGACGCGCACGCCTCCGGTACGCACCTGCGCGTCCTGAATCTGCCCGCCGGCGAACGTGGCTTCACGCTTCAAGTCGGCCGGTCGCTCGAGGAGGTCGACCAGGCCCTCGGCACGATCCGCCGCTGGCTGCTTGCGATCGCTCTCGTCGGCATCGCGCTCGCGGCCGCGCTCGGCCTGGTCGTCGCACGGGCCGTGCTCGCGCCGGTGCAGCGGTTGACGCGAACCGCGGAGGAAGTGTCGGAGACGCGCGATCTCTCCCGCCGGATCGACGCCGGCGGGACGGACGAGCTCTCGCGCCTGGCGACGACGTTCAACACGATGCTCGGCGCGCTCGAGGACTCGGCGCGGGCGCAGCGCCAGCTCGTCTCCGACGCCTCGCACGAGCTACGGACGCCGCTGACGAGCCTACGCACGAACATCGAGGTGCTCGCCCGCGACGAGGCGCTGCCGCCCGGCGACCGCGAGCAGCTGCTGCGCGACGTCACCGAACAGCTGACCGAGATGACGGCCCTGATCGCCGAGCTGGTCGAGCTCGCCCGCGGCGACCAGGTGCCGAACGAGCCGGAGGCCGTCCGGCTCGATCTCGTGACCGCCGACGCGATCGAGCGCACGCGCCGCAACCGGCCGGGCGTGAGCTTCAGGGCCGACCTCGACGAGTCGCTGATCCGCGGCGTCCCGGCAACCGTCGAGCGTGCCGTCTCGAACCTGCTCGACAACGCCGCCAAGTGGAGCCCTCCCGGCGGCGAGATCGAGGTGAGCGTCCGCGGCGGCGAGCTGACCGTCCGCGACCACGGTCCCGGCATCGACGAGGCCGACCTGCCGTTCATCTTCGACCGCTTCTATCGGGCGCCGTCCGCGCGGGGGCTGCCGGGATCCGGCCTCGGGCTCGCGATCGTCCGCCAGGTGGCGGAGGCGCACGGCGGGACCGTCGTCGCCGACCGTGCCGAGGGCGGCGGAACCGTCGTCCGGCTCTGCCTGCCGGTCCTGCAGCCCGCGAACACCTAGAGCTTCTAACGCAATGAAGCTCTGAGTCGACGGGGTGCGCTGGGCGGCGCGACGCGGCGTCCTCAGTCGCGTCGATATGCCCGCATATCGACGCTCCCTGCGTCCTTGCCTCGCTCCACCCAGCGCACCCCGTCGACGAGGCCTCATTACGTTAGAAGCTCTTAGGAACTTCTTCGGCTGCCCTCAGGGAGCTCTTAGGCCGCCCGCTGAAGCTGGGCGTGTCCACGCAAGCATCCGAAAGGAGCAGGAAGATGAAGGCACTCAAGCTCAAGATCGCCGGCGGCACGGCAGCGCTGGCTGCAGTGATCGGCGGTGGCGCCGCCGTCGCAGCGACCCAGCTGACGCCGACCGACGAGAGCGACGCGATCGTCGCGGACGCGGCGAAGCAGCTCGGCGTCGGCGCCGACGAGCTCGACGCCGCGCTGAAGCAGGCGCTCGTGAACCGCGTCGACGCGGCCGTCGAGGCCGGCACACTCACCGAGGCCCGGGCGGCCGAGCTGAAGGAGCGGATCGAGGCGGGCGAGGTTCCGCTCGTCGGTGTCGGGCCCGGACCGGGCCGGCACCGCGGCCACCACGGCTTCGTCGACTTCGCGGCAGCGGCCGACTACGTCGGCGTCACCGAGGCGAAGCTCCGCGCGAGCCTCGAGGACGGCGACACGTTGGCGGAGGTCGCGAAGGCGAACGGGAAGACCGCAGCCGGACTCGCCGACGCGCTCGTCGCCGCGGCGAAAGCCGATCTCGACGAGAAGGTCGCGGCGGGTCGCCTGACCTCGGAGCAGCGGGCGGCGATCCTGGCCGGCCTCGAGTCACGGATCGACGACGTCGTCAACGGCGAGTTCAGCTTCGGGTTCCGCGGCGGGCACGGCGGACCGCCTCCGGGGATCGCTCCGAGCGCTTCCGGCCCAGACGCCTGACCCTCCCCTCCCGCGCTGCCCCGGCGGCCCCTCACGGCCGGGGCAGCGCGGGATTCTTAGCCATTTCTTAGGCGCGTCTCAGCTTCGGCTTAGACGCGGCTGATCTTCTGACTGCCACGACGACGTACTCGAAAGGACTTACGGCCATGCAGGTCTTCAAGAACTCACGCACAGCACTCGCGACCGCGATGACGAGCGCCGCCCTGCTCGGCGCGGGCGGCGTCGCCGCGCTGACGATCGCGTTCGACGACGACGCAACCGCGACTGCGCCCCAGGTGACCGTCACCAGCGCAGCCCCCGCGGCGAGCTCCAGCTCGACCGTCGGCGAGATCTACAAGCGCAGCGCCGCCGCGGTCGTCGAGATCACCGCCGCCTCCGCCGGCCAGGCAAGCCCGATGGGCGGTGGCGGCGGCACGCAGCAGGCGCAGGGCTCCGGCTTCGTCTACGACACCGACGGTCACGTGATCACGAACCAGCACGTGGTCGACGGCGCAGAATCGGTGTCGGTCAAGTTCGCGGACGGGAAGACGTACTCCGCGAAAGTGGTCGGCACCGATCCATCCACCGATCTCGCCGTGATCGACGTCGACGCACCCGCGTCCGCCCTCACGCCGCTCGAGCTCGCGGACTCGTCCGCAGTCGAGGTCGGCGACGGCGTGATCGCGATCGGCAGCCCGTTCGGGCTCGAGCAGACGGTCACGACCGGCATCGTCAGCGCGCTGCACCGTCAGATCACCTCGCCGAACAACTTCTCGATCGACGACGCGATCCAGACCGACGCGGCGATCAACCACGGCAACTCGGGCGGGCCGCTGCTCGACATGAAAGGCGACGTAATCGGCGTCAACTCGCAGATCGAGAGCGACTCGGGCGGCAACGACGGCGTCGGCTTCGCCGTTCCGTCGGACACGATCTCGCGGATCGTGGGCGCCCTGATCGACGACGGCTCGGTCGAGCACGCCTACCTCGGCGTCGCGATCGACGACTCCTCCGGCACCACCGGCGCCAGCCTCGCCGAGGTGCGCTCGGGCACGCCGGCGGAGCGGGCAGGCCTCGAGAACGGCGACGTGGTCACCAAGTTCGGCGGCGAGAGCATCGGCTCGGCCGACGAGCTCCGGCGGCTCGTCGACTCGAAGCAGCCCGGCGACCAGATCGAGCTGACCGTCGAGAGAAACGGTGACACGCAGACCGTGAAGGTCACGCTCGGCACCCGCCCGAGCGCCTGATCCAACCAGTGACCGAAGGGAGCAGGACGATGAAGAAGCGAACGAAGCTTGCAGCAGGCGCCGGCGCGGCATTGGCCGTGGTCGGCGCCGGCGGCGCCGTCGCGGCGAATCAGCTCTCCCCGAGCGAGGAGAGCAAGGCCGTCGTCGAGGACGCGGCGAAGCAGCTCGGCGTCGACCCGGCGAAGCTGAGCGATGCGCTCCGGAACGCGCTCGAAAACCGGATCGACGAGGCCGTCAAGGCCGGTCGCCTGACCGAGGAGCAAGGGCAGGCGATGAAGCAGCGGATCGAGGCCGACGACTTTCCCCTCTTCGGCGGCCCCGGTCTCGGCCATCGCGGCTTCGCCCATCACGGCTTCCGTGACCTCGACGCTGCGGCTGCGTTCCTCGGCGTCGAGGAGGACGCACTCCGTGAGCGGCTTCGCGACGGCGACACGCTCGCGGAGGTGGCGAAGGAAAAGGGCAAGCCCCTCGACGAGCTCGTGTCCGCGATCGTCGCGGCAACGACAAAGCGGATCGACGAGGCGGTCGCGGCCGGCCGGATCACGAAGGCGCAGCGCGACGAGATCGTCTCCGGCCTGAAAGAGCGGACGACGGCGATCGTGAACGGGGACTTCCCGGCCCTCAGGGGCCGGGGAGGACCCGGCTTCGGCGGCCCGGGCTTCGGCCCCCGCTTCGGCGGGCCCGGCTTCGGCCGCCCCGGCCCCGAGCCTGCGCCGGACGCCGCCTAGCTCGACGTCGTCTTGCGGTAGGCGTCGAAGACGCCCTCGAGATTGCGGAGCACGCTCAGGAGCGCACGCAGCTCCTTCACGTCGCCGACCTCGGCCGTGTACCAGTTGCGCGCCATTCCGTCCTCGACGACGCCGCCGTAGGAGACGATGTTGGCGCCGTGCTCGGCGAAGCTGCGGGCGACGTCCTCGAGCAGTCGCGCCCGGTCGAACGAGTCGACGGCGATCTGGACGCGGAAGCTCGACGTCGTCGCCGTCCCCTCCCACTCCACCGGCGTGAACCGCTCCGGGTTCCGCATCAGCGCCTTCGCATTCGGGCAGTCCTCACGGTGGATCGTGATCCCGCGCCCGAGCGAGATGTAGCCGAGAATCGGGTCGCCCGGCACCGGCGTGCAGCACTTCGCCAGCCGCACGAGCACGTCCTCGATCCCCTGCACCTTGATCCCGAGGCTGTCGCCTGCAACCGTCGAGCGCGCCTTCGGAGGCTTCAGCGGCACGACCGCCTCCTCGGCGACCTCCTCCGTCTTCAGCCGGTTGAGCACCTTGTTGACGATCTGATTCGACTGCAGCTTCCCCGCTCCGAGCGCGATGTAGAAGTCCTCCGCCTTGCGAAAGCCGGTCTCCCGGATCACCTGGGCGAGCACGGCCGAGCCCTGGAGCTTGCGGTAGGGGAGGTTCTGGCCCTTGAGCGCGTTGTCGAGCAGCTCGCGGCCCTTCGCCTCGGTCTCGCCGCGCGTCTCGCGCTGGAACCACTGCCGGATCTTGTTGCGGGCGCGTGAGGACGCGGCCAGGCTCATCCAGTCGCGCGAGGGGCCCCGCCCCGACTTCGAGGTGAGGATCTCGACGAAGTCGCCGTTCTTCAGCCGGTAGTGGAGGGGGACGATCCGGCCGTTGATCTTCGCGCCGACGGTCTTGTGGCCG
>DATMEO010000056.1:0-2606 GCA_035556515.1 Gaiellaceae bacterium | reverse complement strand
GGCGGCTCCTCCGTGCCCGTCCTCACCGCCGACCAGCTCGACACGCCGCTCGAGGCGAACGCGATGGCCGAGGCGGGCTCGATGCTCGGCTCCGGCGCGATCATCGTCATCGACGACCGCTGCTGCATGGTGCAGCTCGGCCTGCGGGTGGCGCAGTTCTACATGCACGAGAGCTGCGGCAAGTGCACGCCGTGCCGCGAGGGCACGCGCTGGATGGTGCAGATCCTGACCGCGATCGAGGAGGGGACGGCGTCGCGGGGCGACCTCGACCTGCTCCTCGACGTCTGCGACCGGATCCTCGGCAAGTGCCTCTGCCCGCTCGGCGACGCCGCGGCGATGCCGGTGGCGAGCTACATCGACAAGTTCCGCGCCGAGTTCCGGGAGCACCTCGACAGCGGCTGCCCGATGCACGGCAGCTCGTCGCTCGAGGGCGTCCTCGCCCCGGTCGACCAGCACACGCATGGCCCCGTCGCCGAGGTGCCTGCGTGAGCGCGGTCGAGACGGTCAAGGTCACCGTCGACGGCCGCGAGATCGAGGTCGCCAAGGGTATGGGGCTCGTCGAGGCGGCCGCCGTCGCCGGGATCGAGATCCCCGTCTTCTGCTACGAGCCGCGGCTCGGGCCGCCCATCGGCGCCTGCCGGATGTGCCTCGTCGAGATCGAGGGCGTGCCGAAACTCCAGGCGGGCTGCACTCTGACCGCGCAGGACGGGATGATCGTCCGCACCGCCGAGGCGTCGGCGAAGGCCGCCGAGGGTCAGAACGCGACGCTCGAGTTCATCCTCGTCAACCACCCGCTCGACTGCCCGGTCTGCGACAAGGGCGGCGAGTGCCCGCTCCAGGACCTGACCTTCCGCTACGGCCCCGGCCAGACGCGGATGACCTTCCCGAAGCGGACGTTCGACAAGCCGATCCCGATCTCGCCCACGATCGCGCTCGACCGCGAGCGCTGCATCCTCTGCTACCGCTGCACGCGCTTCTCCTCCGACGTCGCCGAGGACGGCCAGCTCGTGGCGCGCAATCGCGGCGCCCAGTCGATGATCGCGACCTTCGAGGACGAGGCCTATTCGGCGCCCTTCAGCGGCAACGTGATCGAGCTCTGCCCCGTCGGCGCGCTCACCTCGACCCAGTATCGCTTCGAGGGCCGGCCGTGGGAGATCCAGAACGTGGCCACCGTCTGCGGCCTCTGTCCCGTCGGCTGCAACGTCTCGGCGACGACGCGCGAGGGCACCGTCAAGCGCGTTGTCTCGCGCAACCACCCGGAGGTGGACGAGGGCTGGCTCTGCGACAAGGGCCGCTTCGCCTACCCACACGTCTACGCTGACGACCGGATCGTCGACCCGCTCGAGCGGGTCCGCCGCCGCGGCTTCACGGTGCTCTCCTGGGATGACGCGCTCGACCGCGCCGAGACGCTCTTGCGCGCCTCGCAGGGCCGGATCGTGACCGCGCTCTCCGGCTCCGAGACGGTCGAGCAGGCGTTCGCGCTCGGCAAGCTGCTGCGGCAAGGCCTCGGTGCGCACTCGGCCGTCATGCCCGAGGCGGTCTCGCACGGGCTCGATGCCTTCCGCGCGCCCCTTTCGACGATCGGCGCGGCCGAGATCGTGGTCGTGATCGGCGACGAGAAGGTCGCCGACCGGGCGCCGATCGTCGATCTCTGGATCCGCCAGGCGCGCCGCAACGGCGCCGAGATCATTCAGGTAGCCGAGCCGAAGCTTGGCAAGAAGCTCGAGGAGCGGGTGTCGTCGTCCGAGCACGCCGTCCTGATCTGGTCGGGGCGGGCCGGCGGCGGTGGCGCCCGGCTGGCCGAGCTCGGCCACCGGCTCGGGCTCGACGCGAAGCCCGGTTGCGCTGCCTTTCACCTCCCGTCGACCCCGAACGGGCGCGGCGTCGCCGACGCCTGGGCGGCCAGCGCGGACGGGGAGGAGGAGAACCCGGAGCCGATCGGCCTGCTGATCGTCTCGGGCGACGAGGCCGCGGCGGATCCCGCAGTCCGCGCGCTCGCCGAGCAGGCCGAGAACGTGATCGCGATCACGATGTTCCAGGGCCTCGCAGTCGGCTGGGCCGATCTCGTCCTCCCGGGCACGAGCTATCTCGAGCGCGACGGCTCCTTCGTCAACCTCGAGGGCCGCGTCCAGCGTCTGCGGCGCGCCGTGATCCCGCCCGTCCCGGACGAGCTCGCCTGGATCGCCAAGCTCGCCGAGCGCTTCGGGGTCGAGGTCTCGCCGCACGCCGCGATGGTCTTCGAAGAGGTGTCCGAGCGCTGCTTCGGCGGGATTCCCTTCGGCGCCGTCGGCGAGCGGGCGCCGCTCCCCGACCGCGCGCCGTACGTCGCCCCCGAGCCGGCGCCGGCGGCGCCGATCCCGCCCGCAGAGCCCGCGCCGCCGGAGCACTTCCTCGGCACGCTGCGTCTGCAGCGCTACCGGCCGCTCTTCTCCGGCCCGGCCGTCGAGCGCGTCGCCGAGCTTCAGTTCCAGCGGCCCGACGCGGAGATCGAGCTCGCCTACGACGACGCGCAGCGCCGCCAGATCGCGACCGGCGATGGAGTCAGCGTCCGCTCGAACGGCACAAGTCTCTCACTGCGGGCGAGGGTCAATCGAGCGCTCGCCGCA
>DATMEO010000055.1:0-8673 GCA_035556515.1 Gaiellaceae bacterium | reverse complement strand
GGGCCGACAGCGACGACGGCCTCGACGAGATCGCGCCCGGCGTCGTAGCGCGCCTGCGCCCCGTCCGGTGTGTTCGCGTAGGCCGCCTGCGCCGCAGGCAGGTAGCGCTTCTTCGCAGCCTCCAGCCCGCCGTCGCCGCCGTGGGCGAGGGCGGGCAGGAGCAAGGCGAGCAGAATCGCGAGCCGCTGCATGGGCACGTTGTACCGTCCGCATCCGACGCGTGGCGCGACGTCGAGTACGTAGGCTGAAAGCGCATGGCCGCCGTCGAAGCAGAAGGGCTCGTCAAGATCTACCGCTCGCGCAAGAGCGAGGTGCGCGCCCTCGACGGCGTCGACCTCGAGGTGCGCGAGGGCACGGTGCTCGGGCTGCTCGGGCCGAACGGCGCCGGCAAGACGACGACCGTGCGGATCCTCGCGACCCTGCTGAGGCCGAACGCGGGCACGGCGCGCGTGGCCGGCTTCGACGTGCTCCGCGGAGCCGCAGTCGGTGCGGAAGGCGATCGGCCTCTCGGGCCAGTACGCGGCGGTCGACGAGAACCTGACCGGGCGCGAGAACCTCTGGATGTTCGGCCGCCTCTACCACCTCTCCAGCCCCGAGGCGCGCGTGCGCGCCGACGAGCTGCTGGAGCGATTCCAGCTCGACGAGGCCGCCGACCGAGTCGCGAAGACGTACTCCGGCGGCATGCGCCGGCGGCTCGACCTGGCGGCGGCGCTGATCGGCCGGCCCCGGCTGCTCTTCCTCGACGAGCCGACGACAGGGCTCGATCCGCGCAGCCGACTGGGGATGTGGGACGTGATCCGCGCGCAGGTGCGCGAGGGCGCTACCCTGCTCCTGACGACGCAATACCTCGAGGAGGCGGACGAGCTCGCGACCGAGATCGCCGTCGTCGACAAGGGCAAGATCATCGCCCGCGGCACCGCCGACCAGCTCAAGTCTCAGGTCGGCGGCGAGCGGATCGAGGTCGTCGCACACGACCCGGCCGAGCTCCCGCGCGCGGCGCTGCTACTCGCCCCCGACGGCACGGCCACGGTCGAGGAGCACATGCGCCGGATCACCGTTGCCGCCCACGGCGGCGCGACCCACCTCGTCGACGTCGTCCGCAGGCTGGGCGAGGCCGGAATCAAGATCGACGACATCGCGCTGCGACGACCGACGCTGGACGACGTCTTCCTCGAGTTGACCGGCCACGTGGCCGAGGAGCTGCCGGACGAGGAGGAGGTGGCGGCATGACGGAGGTCCGCGTGGCCGTGAACGACGGCCTGATCATGACCTGGCGGAACCTGAAGCGGGTGCCGCGGATCCCGGAGCTCGCGATCTTCGCAATCCTCCAGTCGATCATGTTCGTGCTGCTGTTCGCGTACGTCTTCGGCGGCGCGATCCCGCTCCCGGGCGGCGGCTCCTACCGCGAGTACCTGATGCCGGGGATCTTCGTGCAGACGCTCGGCTTCGCCTCGATCACGACCGCGATTGCGGTCACCGACGACATGGCCAAGGGGCTGATCGACCGCTTCCGCTCGCTGCCGATGGCGCGCTCGGCGGTGCTCAGCGGGCGGACCGTCTCGGACGTGGTCTACAACGCCGGCATCCTCGTCGTGCTGATGCTGTCCGGCCTCGTCGTCGGCTGGCGCGTGCACAACGGCCTCGCCAGCTTCCTGCTCGCCGTGGCGCTGCTGCTCTTCTTCACCTTCGCGATGGCCTGGATCGGCGTCCTGATCGGGCTGATGGTGCCCTCGGTCGAGGTCGGGCAGCAGCTCGGCTTCCTGATCGTCTTTCCGCTCACGTTCGTCTCGAACGCCTTCGTCCCGGTGAGCACGCTCCCGAGCTGGCTGCAGCCGATCGCGGAGTGGAACCCGTTCAGCGCGCTCACGGCGGCGACCCGGGAGCTCTTCGGGAACCCGAATCCCTTCACCTCCGGCTTCCCCGGCCAGCACCCGATTCTCGTCTCGCTCCTCTGGACGGTCGGACTGCTGGTCGTGTTCGCACCGCTCGCGGTGCGGAAGTACCGCTCGATCGACCGCTGAGAGCGCGTTTCGGAGGCCCGCCGGCTCAACGCTTCATTTCGAAACGCGCTCTGAGGGACAATTCCCGCGTGGAGAGCGGGGCAGGCTGGAGCGAGCTGCGCGCGGGCCGCTGGGAGGCGGCACGGGAGGCGTTCGCCGGGGCGGAGGAGAGCGCGGCGACGCTCGAGGGACTGAGCTGGGCGGCGTGGTGGCTCGATGACGCGGAGGCGGTCTTCGACGCCCGCGAACGGGCGTACCGCCTCTATCGCGCCGCGGGGGACGACGCCGGCGCCGCCCGGATGGCAACGTGGCTCGCGGCGGACGAGTTGGACTTCCACGGCGCCGCAACCGTCGCCGGCGGTTGGCTTCAGCGGGCTCGGCGGCTGCTCGAGCCGCTCGAGGCAGGCCCGGATCACGGCTGGCTCGCGTTCCACGAGGGCTACGTCGCGCACGCGAGCGGAGACGGCGCCCGTGCCGTCGAGCGTGGTATCACCGCCGCCGAGCTCGGCCGCCGCTTCGACCTTCCCGACCTGGAGATGCTCGGACTCGGGCTCCAGGGCGCGGCGTTGGTCGCGTCCGCCCACGTCGAGGACGGCATGCGCTGCCTCGACGAGGCGACCGCCGCGGCGCTGGCGGGCGAGGCGACGATCCCGATCTCGAGCGCCTGGACCTGCTGCTTCCTCGTCACCGCGTGCACCGCGGTGCAGGACTACGAGCGCGCCTCCGAGTGGTGCGATCGGATCGCCGAGTTCGCCGAGCGCTACGGCAGCCGCTACATGCTCGGCTTCTGCCGGGCGGAGTACGGCGCCGTGCATGTCTGGCGCGGGCGCTGGGCCGAGGCGGAGGAGTTGCTCGAGGGGGCGATCGAGGCATTCACGCGCTCGCGGCCGGCGTACGCTGCCGGCCCGACGGCCCAGCTGGCGGAGCTTCGGCGGCGGCAAGGCCGGACCACCGAGGCCGTCGCGCTGCTGGACCGAGCGGGCGCCTCACGCGGCGCGCAGCTCTGCCGCGCGCGGCTCGCGCTCGACGCAGGCGATCCACGGACTGCGATCGAGCTGGTCGAGCGGCTGCGCCGCCGCGATCCGGGCCCGGATCAGGCACCGCTGCTGGAGCTGCTGCTCCGCGCTTCGATCGCCGGCGGCGAGCTCGAGCGCGCCGAGACTGCGCTCGCGGAGCTGCAGGCGCTCGTGCAGCTTGTCGACACGGCCCCGCTGCGGTCGTCCGCCGAGCTCGCCGAGGGCATGCTCGCCGCCGCGCACGACGACCACGAACGCGCGCGCACGCTGCTCGAGGACGCGGTGGACGGCTACGAGCGGAGCGGAGCGCCCTACGAGGCGGCTCAGGCGCGAGTCGAGCTCGCTGCGACTCTGGCCGCGCTCGGCCGTGCCGACCGCGCCGGCGCAGAGGCCGCCGCCGCCGTGCGGGCGCTCCGCGAGCTGGGCGCGGTGCCGGCTGCACCCGACACGTCGGTGACGCCACGGGAGCGCGAGGTGCTCGCCCTTCTCGCCGAGGGGTTGACGAACCGCCAGATCGCGGCCCGGCTGGTCGTCAGCGAGCACACGGTGCACCGGCACGTGACCAACATCCTCCGCAAGCTCGACCTGCCCTCGCGGGCGGCGGCCGCGGCGCATGCCGTTCGCGCCGGTCTGTAGCCGGTCCGGGCCATCCCAACGCCCCGAAAGATGGCCGGTTCTGGCGAAGAGCTCCGGCTCGTGCCGCACTAGCGTCGGGTGCATGGAGCGAAGCGCCGCGAGACTCATTGCCGAGGCCGCCGCCGTCGCTCGAATCGCGGAGATCGGAGGAACGATGGCAACTCAGGCGACCGCACCGAGCACGGTCTGGGCGCTCGGCGACTACCACCGGTTCGCAAAGGAGATGGTGTGGAGCGTCGGCCCGGAGCTCGTGACCGCGTGTGGAATCGGGCCGGGGAAGCGCGTGCTCGACGTCGCGGCCGGAACCGGCAACGTCGCGATCCGCGCAGCTGCTGCCGGCGCGGACGTCGTCGCCTCCGACCTGACGCCGGAGAGTCTCGCCGCGGGCGAGCGCGAGGCGCGCGAGCAGAACGTCGCGCTGGACTGGGTCGTGGCCGACGCGCAGGCGCTGCCGTTCGCGGACGCTGAGTTCGACGCGGTCACGTCCTCGTTCGGCGCCATGTTCGCCCCCGACCACCAAGCGGTTGCCGACGAGCTGCTGCGGGTGTGCCGTCCTGGCGGCACGATCGGTCTCGCCAGCTTCACCCCGGAGGGCGGCGTCGGCGAGTTCTTCGGGGTCTTCGCGCCGTACCTTCCGGCGCCGCCCGCTGGGGCGCTGCCGCCCGTGCTCTGGGGCGACGAGGCGCACGTCCGCGGGCTCTTCGGCGACGGCGTCGCGACGCTGAACGCCGAGCGGAGGTGGCTGGTCGAGCGCAGCGCAGGCGGGCCGCGGGAGTACTGCGACTTCTACCGCGACACGTTCGGGCCGGCTGTCGCCGCGTACGGCTCCGGTCGCGCCGAGGACGTCGACCGCGACTTCCTCGCGTTCGCGACGAGGCAGAACCGCGGCAAGCCGGAGGGCCCGTCCGAGTACCACTACGAGTACCTCCTGGTCGTGGCGACGAAGCGTTAGCTCGATGCCTCGATGTAGGTCCAGACGGCGTCGAAGGAGCCGCCGCCGAAGACGCGCTCGACGCTCTCGTCGAGCAGGCGCAGCCGGTCGGCGACGGCTTCTGCGGCCGGCGGCTCGCCTTCGATTCGCTCTGAGCCGCCGACCCAGCCGAGCACGCCCTCGTGGTAGGCGCTGAGGAACGCCGTCCACTCGGCGGTGTCGGCCGCGATCGTGCGGTGCTCGACGCGGTCGACGCGGAAGCCGGCTGCCTCGAGCGCGTCGACGTAATGCGCAAGCGGCCGGACCGGGAGGAAGAACTTGTGTCGAAGCTCGTCGTACGCGGCCCGGCGAGCGTCGTCGAGCCCGCTCCGGTAGGCCGCGTAGCGATCGTCCGTCCGCACGAGCTCCTCTGCGGCCGCACTGATCGCCTCGACCGTCTCGTCGATGATCCAGCTCCCCTGCCGCAGCTCGGGCACGCCGATGTTCCCGGACTGGACGAACGCGCTGCCACCGCGACGAAGCAGCGCGCGCCAGGAGCGGAGCGTGTCCTCGAGGTCGTAGTAGAGGTGGATTGCGTTCGTAGAGGAGACGGCGTCGACGCCGCGCTCGAGCAGCGGCTCCTCGATCACCTCCTGCAGCGTCTGGAGCCGCCGCTCGTCCTTCAGGTAGCGGATCAGCCGGAACGCGACCCGCTCGTCGCCGCCCAGCTTGTCGAGTGCGACTCGGAGGAATTTGGGCGAGGCGTCGACGATCAGAATCCCGATCTCGAGATCGAGCACGTGCAGCAGCCGCTCGGCGAGGATGCCGGTGCCGCCGGAGTAGTCCAGCAGGATGTCGCCCCGACGGAGCTTCACCGTCAGGCGCTCGATCGTCGGGTCGAGGTTCCGGTACCAGCCGTGGTCCTGGACGGTGTCGTAGGTGAGCGCGAGCGTCTCCGGCGGCTGCCCGACCCAGTCGTCGTCGGGGATGCGGCCGAACCCGGCCGGCCAGATGCCGGCCACTATGCGCGGCTCGTCGCGGAGCGTGTCTCGGGTCTGGTCTTCAACTCGGCGCCCCAATCATGCTCTGCGGTGAGGCCCTGCGATGACTTTCGCGGGCGCGGACAGTCTGAGTTGACACCGCCCGACGGGCGGACGACATGGGAGGCGCAACCATGACGACACTGGACGAGCGATTCACGGCCGTCCTGCAGAAGAGCCCGGCCAAGGGCGGCTGGACGTATGTCGTCTGGCCCGAATCGGTCGAGTTCTTCAGCACCCGCGGGCTCGTGAAGGTGCGAGGAACGATCGACGGGCATCCGTTCCGGAGCTCCTTCATGGCGATGGGCGACGGCACCCATAAGCTGCCGGTCATGGCCGACATCCGCCGGGCGATCGGCAAGGAAGCCGGCGACACGGCGACGATCGAACTGGAGGAGCGCCTCGACCACTAAGCCACCGGTCGCGCCGTACCCACCTCAACCCGAGGACGAGGGCGAAGCTCCGACCGACCTCGGCGAGCTCCTCGACGTCACGGTCGCAGGAGTCGACTGGGCGAACAGCCGGCCGGTGCGCGGTCTCGAGGCCCGCCGGGCCGAGCTGCGCACGTGCCGCCTGACGGGCGCCGAGCTCGCCGAGGCGAACGTCAGCGACGTCACGTTCGACGACTGCCGTCTCGACCTCGTCAACCTTCGTTTCGCGAAGCTCGAACGCGTCGTCTTCCGCGATTGCCGCATGACCGAATGCGACTTCGAGGAGGCGTCGCTGAAGGACGTCCTGTTCGAGCGCTGCCAGCTCCAGGAGGCGACGTTCTCGGCTGCGGCGCTGAAGCGGGTCGAGCTACGGGGCTGCGACCTCCGCGGCCTCCGAGGCGTCGAGGCCCTGCGCGGCGCGCGGATGCCCTGGAACGACGTGCTCGAGAACGCACCGCTGTTCGCCCTCGCAGTCGGGATCGAGATCGTCGACTAGACCGTGAGAACGACGTTGCCCGTCTTCTGCCCGGTCTCGACGTACCGTGTCGCCTCGACCACGTCCTCGAGCGGGTAGGTGCGATCGATCACGGGCCGATACTCGCCTGCCTCGATCAGCTGCTTGAGGAAGAGGACGTCCTGCTTCGAGTACTTGGTGATCCCCATCGCCGCCTTCTTGTCGCCGATCCATCTGGTCAGCAAGGCCAGGAGCAGGAGGTGCCACATGACGCCGGGGTCGGTCGCGACGAAGGTGCCGCCGCGCTTCAGCGAGCGCCTCGAGCGCCTGAACGAGTGCTTGCCGACCGCGTCGAAGATGACGTCGTACGTCTCGCCGTTCTTGGTGAAGTCTTCCTGCGTGTAGTCGACGACCCTGCCGGCCCCGAGCGATGCCACGAGCTCGAGGTTCTTGGTGTTGCAGACGGCGGCGACGTCGGCCTCGAAGTGCCTGGCCAGCTGCACCGCGGCGGTTCCGACGGATCCCGAGGCGCCGTACACGAGAACGTTCCTCCCTTTCAGCGGGCCTGCCTTCCTCAGGCACGCCAGGGCGAGGCTCGCGCCGTCGCACACCGCGGCAGCCTCTTCGAACGTCAGGCCGGCCGGCTTGTGCGCCAGCGGGGCGCTTTCCCGAATGCAGACGAACTCCGCATGCGCGCCGAAGCCCTTGACGCCGAACACCTCGTCGCCGACCGCGAACTCGGTGACCGCGGCACCGGCTGCCTCGACCTCGCCGGCCAGCTCCATGCCGAGGATCGCGCGCTTCGGCCGGCGGAGGCCGGTGAAGAAGCGGCTGATGAAGAATTCGGCGCTGCGAAACCCGGCGTCCGTCCGGTTGACCGTCGTGGCGTGAACCTTGACCAGAATCTCGTCCTGCTCGGGGACGGGCTTCTCGACCTCCGCGAGCCGCAGCACATCCGGGGGCCCATAGGTGTCGTACACGACCGCTCTCATAGTTTTTGTCTTCATGACCTTTACTCTACGTCGAGGTTATGGTCTTGTCAACCAAAACCCGCCGTGGCACGCGACGCTCGAGCTGAGCTGACGAAGCCCTATCGTTCCTCCGTGCCTGTGCCGGTCGAGCGTGTTGATTCATGACAGAGGAGGTACGCATCCCGTGATTGACGTGCAGCGAGTTGACTACATCCGCGTTCCGGTGACGGACATCGACAAGGCGAACCACTTCTACGGCGAGGTGCTGGGACTCACGCGGAACCCGAACTCGCCGGCCGAGGACTGGGTCGAGTACGAGGCCGGCAACGTGACGCTGGCAGTGATGACGCCGCATACGCACGAGTACGAGTTCACACCGTTGCCGCCCGGAACGATTGCGCTGCGCGTCCCCGACGTCGCCGAGGCGAAGGCGAAGCTGGAGGCGGCCGGCGTGCAGGTCAACGAGATGTGGGACTCGGGCGTCTGCCATGGGGCCGGGCTGCACGATCCGGCCGGCAACCCCATCCTCCTCCACCACCGCTACGCCCCCCACGGGCCGCGCTGAATGCGAGGAGACTGAGCGTGCAGGTCGAGGGCGTCGACTTTGTCTCCGTGCCTACACGCGGCGCTGTTCGCGCTCTCGCCTGGTACCGCGAGGTTCTCGGACTGCCTGCCAGCGAGTACACGGCTCTCGAGATCGAAACGAGGAACGTCACTCTCTCTTTCTGGATGCCGGATGCGCAGGACGAGCAATTCGTCCCGAACGAGAACGGGATCGCAGAAGCTCCTACGGTCGCTTCCGCCGATGCACGAACGCAGCGCCGACGACGACCGCAACGGCGATCTCGGCAATCGTCGAAGCGAACAGCATTCCGTTGACGGCAAACCAGTGCGGAGGCTCGAGACAGTCGAGCCCGCTGCGACCGAGGTAGCGGTTCTCAGCTTCGCAGTAGTCCAGTAGGGACAGGTAGTACCGCCACCAGAACGTCGCCAAGCCAGCGGTGACGACTAGGAAAAGGGCAACAGCGACGCGGACGGACGGCATGCGGTCGCGCGCTACTTCAGTGCTTCGTGGGCAACGATGGCGAGAGTCATCGCAAACCCGAGTGCAAGAAAGCCATTCATGAGCGCACCGAGAATGACGATCGGATCGCGCCACGTCGGCAATCTCCGGAGCGTCGCAATGGTCAGCCCAACCGTCACCGGAGCAAGCAA
>DATMEO010000054.1:0-9382 GCA_035556515.1 Gaiellaceae bacterium | reverse complement strand
GACGAACTCGTGAAACTGGGCCGCGCGAACGATCCGGACCGGGAGCGGGCCTTCGAGCAGCGTCTGCTCCTGCGCGACCTTCGCCGCGTTGTAGCCGCCCTGGAACTTGTCGATGCCGACGATCGAGACGACGACGATCCGGTTCGCCCCGGCTGCGGCGCCGGCTCGCTGCAGGTTCCGCGCCGAGGCGGTGAAGAATGCGGTCGCCTCCTCTTGGTCGGGCGAGGGCCCGGTGGCCGTGTCGATGATGGTCTCGGCCCCGGCGAGCGCCTCGTCGAGACCCTCGCCGCTGACCACGTCGATGCCCTGGGAGCGCGCGATCGGGATCACATCGTGTCCGCGCTGCTCGAGGATCTCGACGAGGTGCGATCCGGCCCGGCCGGTGGCTCCCGTAACGGCAATCTTTTGGCTCCTCTTTTCGGTCTGCATCGTTCATCCTTTCCAGCGCCGGCGGCTCGGCGCCGGCACGTTTGGTTTGAGGGGCGTGCGCCGCGTCACCCTTGAGACGAACGGCAGGGGGTCGTTTCGACAGCCGTGCGACGCGGCACTTCGGCTCTGCGCGCGCGTCGTACCGGTTGCCGCGGGCGCCGCAACGGAATAGCCTGTGAGGTACCGCGGGGCGGCGCGGCGTCTGGACTTCGACTCCACTCCCCCAGGAGACCAAGCGGCCTGGTGGAGTCCTGTGGCGAACGATTCGCCGCCTCGCGGGTCAACTCCACCCAAGTCGGTGAGCGGCTCTGCTCACTCCGCGCCAACAAAAACGTGCCCTGGCCCTCGGCGCGTACTCGGTTTCCGCTCGATGTCTTTTGGGTACGCCACTAGCGTTCGAGGAAGCGCGACCCTGCGGGCGGGATGTTCTGAGGATCTATGGGGGTCATTCTGGCGTCCCACCCCTCGCGCTCTCGGACATGAGGGCTGAGCGCTGTGCGGGCGGCACAGGAGCGCTCAGTCCTCTCTATCTCTTGCTGCCCCGAAGACGGTTCGGGAATGGGATACTCGGAGAGGACCTTCCCATCATCCCTGGCCAGGAGGTGAAGCCGTGAACACCCCGAGTGACGCGCTCTCCGAGCGGGTGCACGAGCTCGTGCACCCCAGGGAAGTGGCCAGGCCGATTCTGTCGACGACTGGTACGCGGGCGGCCATCGAATCGCTCGCAGCGCGGCTCGAGACGCTCGAGGAAGCGGTCAGAGAGGTAGCGGCCGTCCTCGAGGAGCTCGCCCAGTCGCAAGGCTCGAGCGTCCGCTAGTCGGGAAAGGAAGGGCCGAGTCGGCTGCGGCACCGCCTCGGCCCTGCAATCCCGCCCAAGTTGCTGAGTCTATCGGCGGCCCGGCCACTGCCCGGAGCGTCGCCCGGACCAGGGGCATTCGGCACGGCATCGGCTGTTACTGTTGACCGATGTTCGGAGTCCGTCTCACCGTTGTCGGCGACGGAATGGAGGCCGCGGCGATCTGTGGCCTTCTCCGCACCGAAGGAATTGCGTGCGACCACCGGCAGACGGACATGGGTGTGGGCGCCTGGGAAGCGACGGGGAGCGGCGGGCCGCGCGAGATCCTTGTCTCGCCGAGCGATCTCGAGCGCGCGCGGGAGCTCATACAACCCGCCACCTTGTAGACGGCGACGAACCCGCGCTAGTGAACGGCGAGCGTGAGACGCGCGACGCCGGCCGGGATGACGACCCCCACCGGCGCGCCGTTCGGGACCACCAGGCGCCAGCGGCCGGTGCTCCGGAAGCGGACCGTCCCGCGCCACCGGTCCGGCGCGACTCGAACCAGGCGTACCTCGAAGCCGTTGCGGGTGATGTTCGGATCCGGGTGACTCGTGTCGCCGGTGATGGTCGCGACGACGCGGAAGATGTTCCTGCCGGGCGCGACCGCGATCAGCCGCAGGTTGTAGTCGAGCTTCTGCTCGCTCCGCACGACCACGGTGACCCGCTGACCTAGAGCCGGCGTCGCGTCGCTGGCAGCGACGGCGATCCGGAACTTCGCCGACGCCGCCGCGCAGAGGACGAGCGCAACGATCGCACCGGCCGCAAGAGCTTTCATGACACCGCTACACCGAGAACGCGCGGCCGGTTCCATGCAACGATCGTAGCGTGGCGCCGGTGTGACCCCGGGGCACGATCCTCGTGCCGCGTTAGCCTCGGCGCGTGCAGCTCAGGCTTCCGTCACCTCAACCTGTGCGCTGGATCGCGCCGACGCTCTACGTCGCCGCGCTGAGCGCCTACATGTGGCGAGAGGGGATCCCGGTCGGACGCGACCGGCTGCTCCTCTGGATCGTGCTCGGCCTACTCGCGCTCTCGACCGCCAATCTCGGGGGATGGTTCCGCGGGGTCGTCTTCGAATGGCTGCCGCTCGCGCTGGTGCTCGCGGTGTACGACCTGCTGCGGGGGCACGCCGACGGCCTGCTCTTCTCGGCCTGGTATCGGCCGCAGCTCGAGGCCGATGCGTTTCTGTTCGGCGGCACGGTTCCCACGGTCTGGCTGCAGGATCGACTCTGGCATGGGTCGTCGGACCTGCGGTGGTACGACTACGCGTCCTGGGCGGTCTACGTCAGCTACTTCGTGGCGACCTACCTCCTCGCCGGGTTGCTCTGGTTCTTCGCACGCGCACGCTTTCGCCGGTACGTCGGCTGCGTCGCGCTGCTCGCGGGGATGGCGTTTGTCACGTTCGCGCTCTTCCCCGCCGCGCCGCCGTGGCTTGCGAGCCGGGAGGGCGTGCTCGACCCGACGACGCGCTTGATCGGCCCGATCTCCGGGCACATTCCCTTCCTCTCCTTCTCGTTCGAAGGGCTGTTCGAGCGCGGCTCCGAATACGCGAATCCCGTCGCCGCGGTGCCGTCGCTCCACGCGGCGTACACCCTGCTGATCACGCTCTTTCTCTGGCACTCGGCACGCTGGGCCCGTCCCCTCCTGGCGCTGTATCCCCCGGCGATGGCGTTCGCGCTCGTCTACACCGCCGAGCACTATCTCGTCGACATCCTCCTCGGCTGGGCGTACACACTGGCAGCGGTCTGGGTCGTCCACCGCGTCGCGAACAGGACGCGGCGCTCAAGCTTCCGGAGTTAGGCGCCGACGACGTTCCCTGCAGCCGTTTTCTTGAGGAGTCGCCGTCGGCGCGCTTACGTCTTCAAGCCGCCGGCGGCAACTCCTCGGGTGCAGCGCAGGCGCGAGACGGCCGCCCTCCGCGCGCCTGCGCTCCACGCCGTGTTGTCCTAGACGCGGGTCGCGCGCGAAAGTTGTACGGGGGCGAGCGCCGGTTCGGCGGCCCGGCCGGCGCCCGCCCCATCGCGCGCAGCATTGCAGGTCGCCCGCTCGCCACGACTCCAACAATTGGCCAGCTTCAGGCAGCGGGGCGAGCGTAGTGCGTCCGCGCGGCGGCGAGGATCTGACTCGACTGCTTCGGCATGTTCTCGCTCACCCACATCAGGATCGCTTGCGCGAGTGGAACCTGGTCGTGGCCCGGCTCGCGCGATACGAGCACGTAGACGGTCGCCGCCTGGTTCGGGCCTAGGACCTCGCGCAAGGCGCTGTCGACGGCGCGGGCGAAACGCGGATAGTTGCGCGCGGGCAGAACGTGCGAGTGCTCGCGGCAGATGTGCGGCAGCGTCTCGATCTGCGCCTGCGAGTCGAAGACGTCGAGGCGGTAGCCGCAGAGGAGCGAGAACCGGCGCCGCTGCGCGAGCGCGTTCCAGAGCCGCTCGAGCTCGTCGGCAGCGGCCGCCTGGTCGCGCCGGCAGAGCAGATCAACCACCTCGCCGAACACCCGCGCCGGGCGATCCTCCGGCCCATGCTGCACGCGGTCGAGCAAGCCGCCGACCACGTGCTCGAACCTGCCGCTCTCGAGCCCGTCGGGGCCGAGGATCGACGCGAGCGTCTCCTCGGCGTCGGCGACGACCAAGAGCCCGGCGCTCTCGGCGCGCGCGAACCCCCAACCGCGCGCGTCGAGCCGCTCGGCGAACAGGCTCAGGTGCTCGGGCGTCGCGACGAGAATGCCCGGCTGGTCACGCTCGAGTCCGGCAGCGAGGTATGAGGCGACCGACTCCGCCAGATCGGCGGCATCGCCGTAGACCTGAACGCCGTGGGACCGGGCGCCGGCACCCTTGAGGAAGTCGCCCCACGACTGTCGCATTGCCCCAGTGTAGTCCTTTGCAGGGCAACGGCTTCTTAACGCTGCGACCCCCGAAAAGGGGACTCGGGGCTCCCCGCTTCGGGGCAAAGTGAGCCTGGGCGCGCCCTGCGACCGAGCCGCCCGAGCGACCCCCCGGTCCCCCGGAGGCGCTCGTGGTCAACGATCGCACTTGTGGGAGTGCCGCAGCTCCTGCTGGGCGCGCCCTCCTCACAACTTTCTAGGCAGGCAACGGGACGGGCAGCGTCAGCTCGAACGTCGCGCCGCGGGGGGCGGCGGGCCGATACCTGACCTCGCCGTGATGCGCGCGCGCGTAGGAGCGGGCGATCGCGAGCCCGAGCCCTGTCCCGGTCACGGTCGCAGCGCTCGAGGCATTGCGGGCGAAGCGGTCGAAGAGCTGCGAGACGAACTCGTCCGGCACGCCCGGGCCGCTGTCCTCCACGGTGACGTGCAGCACGCCGTTGTCCTGGGCGGCGCGCACGACGACCGGCGGCTCGCCGTAATGGCAAGCGTTCACGAGCAGGTTGGAGACGATCCGCTCGAGCGCGTCGACATCGACGTCCGCCTCGAGGGTCGCGTCGACCTCGATCCCGATCCTGGAGGCGTCGAGCGGTGCAACCGCGTGGACGATCCGCTCGAGCCGCTCCCGGACGCGTACGCGCTGCGGATTGATCGTGACCGCCTCGGCATCGAGCCGGGACAGGTCGAGCAACTGCTCGACGAGCTCGCGCAGACGACGGATCTGCGTCGTCAGCGCCGTCTGGAGCTCCGCCAGCTGCTCCGGCGCAAGCTGGCGCCCGCGCTCGGCGATCGTCTCCGAGATCCCGTAAATCGCGCCCACCGGCGAGCGCAGCTCGTGAGCGGCGAGGGCGACGAACTCGCTCTTCAGCTCGTCCGCGCGCTCGAGCGTCTCGCGCGCCCGCCGTTCCTGCGCGAACAGGCGCGAGCGGTCGAGCGCGAGGCTCGTCAGCGAGCCGAGCGCGTACAGGAGCTTGCGCTCTTCGTCGCCGAAAAACGGCGCGAACGCGCTCGTGTGGACGACGATCGTGCCGAACGGGAACTCGAGCCGCCTGACGTCGCCGTTCGGATCGTCCACCCCTGTCCGGTGCTCCGCGACCACGGTTCCGTCGGGGCCTTCGAGCACGATCCCGCGGGCGCCGACCATCTCGGCCATCGGCGGTAGGACCCGCGCGGCCGCGTCGTGCTCCGTCGTCGCCCCCATCAGCTCGCCGATCGCGAGCTGCATCCGCGACTGCTCGGGCCGGCGCCACATCAGCCTCAGCAGCGCCGGCGGCGCGAACCCGAGCAGGAAGCCGACCGCGCTCAGGGTTGCCAGCAGGCCGACGGTGAGCGCGAACCACGAGTGGTCGTCGCCCGCACCGACACTGACAAGCAGCGTCGCGGCCAGGGCGGTCGACGCCAGCGCGAGCATCTGCATCCGCCGGCGCGCCACGGTCGCCTCGAACCTGCCCGCCCGCCAGAGCCGGATCGCAACGAGCAGCAGCAGCACTGACCAGTGCACGAGGAAGGCGAGGACGTAGAGCACGAACCACCACGGCCACGATTCACCCTCCGTCGGAAAGTACGGCAGCGCGATCGTCGCCGCCACGAGCGACGCGCTGAGCGAGTCGACGAAGCGGGCCCACTGGCGCTTGGTGGGCTCGAACGCCGAGGCGAAGCGATAGATCAGATAGGGGAAGAGCAGCAGCAGAGCGATCGCGATCCGGAGCGCGATCTTCTCGGCGGTCGAGTCGGGCTCGTCCGGGAGCAGGTACCCCGAGCCGGCGACGGCGGCGAGGCTGACGAACGCGAGCGCGGCCCACATCGCGATCAGCGACCGGTCCCGCAGCCACTGCCGCACGCAGACGCCCGCTATCGCGGCGAAGAGCACGAGGTTCAACACCCCGACGATCTCGATCGCGTGCCGCACGGCGTTCCCTCCTGGGCGGGTCGATCCTACCGAGCGGTATCGGGATGCGACAGCCGCGGCATTAGTCCTGCGGGTGCGTGCTCAGTCGGTCGAGGCGGCGCGGGCGTAGATCGCTGCGAGCGCGAGGATGATCAGCCCGTACAGCATCTGGCGGACCGCCTGGGAGGCGTTCAGGATCGTCAGCAGCGAGTCGAGCACGGTCAGGATCAGGGCGCCGAGGATCGTCCCCGCGTAGCCGCCGACGCCGCCAAAGATCGACGTGCCGCCGATCACCACTGCCGCGACGGACGGGAGTAGGAAGGGCGTCGCAATCCCGAGGTCTGCCGCATCGTTGAAGCCGACGAGCAGGATCCCCGCCGCCGCGCTGAGCGCGCCGCAGAGCGCATAGACCGCGAGCAGCACTTGCCACGTCCGGACTCCCGCGAGCCGGCAGGCGACCGCGTTGTCACCGACCGCGTAGATCAGGCGGCCGAAGCCGCTGTAGCGAAGCCCGAGGATGATCAGCGCCGAGATCGGCACCCAGACGAGCAGGCCGTAGGGGACATAGGTGAAGAAGCGCTCGGAGCCGAGCTTCTTGACGAGCTCGGGCGCCGGGGCGAGGAACCGGGTCTGGCTGTAGATCGTCAGCGCGCCGAGCGTGACCGTGCTCACTCCCAGCGTCATGATCAGCGGGTTGACGCGGAAGATCGCGACGCCGATCCCATTGACGATCCCGATCCCGAGCCCGGCGAGGAGGGCCATGCCGATCGCCGTCGCGGCGCCGTCGGTGGCGTAGCTCGAGATCATGAACGCGCCGGTGGTGGCGGTCGTGGCGACCGAGAGGTCGACGCCGCCGGTCAGCATCACGAGCGTCTGGCCGGCGGCCATCAGCCCGAGGATCGCCGCGTAGAGGAACGTCGTCGAGACCTGCCTCGGCGTCAGGAAGGCCTCGCTCGACTGGACGCGGTTGACGATGTCGGTGGCGATGAAGAGGCCGACGAAGACGAGCGTCAGCACGGCGACCGGGTTGTCGGAGAAGAGCCGCCGCGGATCGAAGCGGGCGGTCGAGGGCTCGGCTGCTTGCGGTGCGGAGCTCACAAATTCTTCCCCCGCTGGCGGAGCGCGAGGCCGCCGATCATGACGACGAGGACGATCAGCGTCCCCTGGATCACCTGCGCCCAGTTCTGGTCGACGCCCTTCAGGATCATGATCGACTTGACGAGCGTGAGCACAAAGGCGGCCGCGATCGGGCCGATCAGGCCACCAACGCCGCCGACGAGCGCGACGCCGCCGAGGACGACCGCTGCGACGCTGTTGAGCGTGTAGTACTGGCCCGAGAGGGCATCGCCGATGCCCGACGTGGCCGTCAGCGCCAGCCCGCCCATCGCCGCGAAGGCGGAGCCGAGCGCATAGGCGCCGATCCGCGTCTTGGCGACCGAGATCCCGGCCAGGAACGACGCATTCCGGCTGGAGCCGATCGCATAGATGGCGAGTCCGGGCTTGCGCCAGCGGATCGGCACCCAGACGAGCAGCACGACCGCGGCGAGGATGACGAGGCCGGACGGGAGCCACGGCGTCAGCGTGTAGCCGATCGCCAGCTTCGAGAACTCGAGCGGGGTGCCGCCGCCGGGGATCTGCATCACCGCGAGCGCCGCCCCACCCCAGACGAACAGCATCGCGAGCGTGACGATGATGTCGGCGACCTTGGTCACCGTGATGATCAGGCCCGTCAGGGCGCCGGCGAGCGCGGCGCCGAGGATGAGGACGAGCGAGAGCACGATCGCCTCGCGGAAGCCGACCGGCTGGGCGGTCGTCGCGTCGAACATGTACTTCGCCGAGACGACGTTGACGAGGCTCATCATCGAGCCGATCGAGAGGTCGATCCCGCCGGAGATGATCACGACGGCCTGCGCCATCGCCGCGAACGCGAATGGGAGCGCGTCGATCGCGAGCGACTGGACGTCGAAGGTCCCCCACCCGACCGGGATCGTCCGCCAGTAGAGGATCAGTGCGACGAGCAGGACGTAGACGCCCGCCGTCCAGGCGTGCCGGCGTGCAAGCCGGCCCCAGTGGATCCGCGCCCGTGGGGTCTCGGCCGTGACCGCGCTCATGCGGCGGCCTCGCTCTCGAGTCCGTGCATCGCCCGCAGCAGGGTCGCCTCGTCGGCGCCGGCGGCGTCGAGCTCGGCGGTCACCTTGCCGCCGTAGAGGCAGACGACGCGGTCGCAGACGAGCGGGATCTCGGCCAGCTCGCTGGTGAACAGGAGCACGGCGGCGCCGTCGGCGGCGAGCTGCCGCAGCAGCGCGTAGATCTGGCGCTTGGTGCCGACGTCGATGCCGCGGGTCGGGTCGAAGCAGAGCAGCGTCTGGAAGCCGTTCGCGAGCCAGCGCGCGATCGTCACCTTCTGCTGGTTGCCACCCGACAGGCGGCGCACCTGCCGCTGCGCGCGCGTGTCGATCGAGAGCGCTTCGATCGCGCCCTGCCCGCGCCGCCGCTCCTCGCGGATCTGGATGGGCCCCCAGCGGCGCGGGTTGTTGAAGCGCGGCACGGCGATGTTCTCGGCGATCGAGCGTTGCGGGAGCAGCGCCTGCAGCCGGTCGGCGGGAACGAGCACGACGCCGGCGCGGATCGCGTCGTAGGGATGCCGAGCGCGCAGGGCCTGGCCCTGGACGAGCACCTCGCCGGCCGTCGGCTTCTGCTGACCCGAGAGCACGGCGAACAGGTCGTCCTGGCCCTGCGCCTCGAGCGCCGCGACTCCGAGGATCTCGCCCGGCCGGAGCGCGAACGAGACGTCGGTGAGGGTCTCGCCCACGTGCAGCCCACGCACCTCGAGCGCGGTCGGGCCCTCGGGGAGCTCGATCCGCTCCCGCTGGGGCGTCGCCTCCGCACTGCCGGCGGCGCGTGCGACCTCCTCGCCGAGCATGAACTCGACGATTTTCTCCTCGCCGCCTTCGCGCGGGACGAGCGTCCCCACGTCGCCGCCGTCCCGAAGCACAGTCGCGCGGTCGCAGTGTGCGATCACCTCGCGAAGGCGGTGGGTGATGAAGAGCGCCGAGCGGCCGCTCTCCTTCTGGCGCCGCATCACGTCGAAGACGCGCTCTGCGAGGTCGGCGGGGAGCGCGGCGGTGATCTCGTCCAGGATCAGGAGCTGTGGGTTGCGGGCGAGAGCGCGGGCGAGGTCGAGCATCCGCAGCAGCGGCAGCGGCACGTCGACCGCCTGCTCCGCGAAGTCGATCTCGAGGTCGAGCTCGCGCAGGTGGCGCCGCACCTCGGCGACGGGCGTTCCCGTCAGGCGCAGGTTCTGCGCGACCGTCAGGTCGGGCACGAGCGCGGGATCCTGGAAGACGGG
>DATMEO010000053.1:0-20233 GCA_035556515.1 Gaiellaceae bacterium | reverse complement strand
CCACCGCCGAGGCCTGGTCGGGGTCGGCGAGCATGTCGCCACGGGAGACGTCGACGTCGTCGGCCAGACGCACCGTGACGGACATGCCCGGAACGGCCACGTCCACGGGCCCGTCGGCGGTCTCGACCGACGCCACGGAAGAGCGGCGGCCGGACGGGAGCACGACGACGTCGTCGCCGGCCTGCCAGACACCGCCGGCGACCTGGCCGGCGTAGCCCCGGTAGTCGTGGTGCTCGTCCGAGATCGGCCGGATCACCCACTGGACGGGGAAGCGGCGGTGGTCGAGGTCGCGGTCGCCCGCGATCTCGACGGTCTCGAGGTGCTCGAGCAAAGTCGGGCCGTCGTACCAGGGCATCGCGTTTTCACCCTCGGGGCCGCGCTCGACGACGTTGTCGCCGCGCAGCGCCGACATCGGGATCACCTGGACGTCGCGCAGCTCGAGCCGCTCGCTCGTCTCGCGCAGCTCCTGCTCGATCTCGCGGAAGCGCTCCTCGGAGAAGTCGGCGAGATCCATCTTGTTGACGGCGACGACGACGTGCGGGGTACCGAGGATCGCCGCGATGTACGAGTGGCGGCGGGTCTGCTCGATCACGCCCTTGCGCGCGTCGACGAGGATGATCGCCACGTCCGCGGTGGACGTGCCCGTGACCATGTTGCGCGTGTACTGGACGTGTCCGGGTGCATCGGCGAGCTGGAAGCGGCGGCGCGGCGTCACGAAGGAGCGGTAGGCGACGTCGATCGTGATCCCCTGCTCGCGCTCGGCGCGGAGGCCGTCGGTGAGCAGGGCAAGGTTGACGTAACCGTCGCCGCGGCGCTTCGAGGTCTCTTCGATGTGCTCGAGCTGGTCGGCGAGGATCTGCTTCGTGTCGAAGAGGAGCCGGCCGATCAGCGTCGACTTGCCGTCGTCGACCGAGCCCGCCGTGACGAGGCGGACGAGCTCGGTGGCCATCAACTGCTCAGAAGGAGCCGTCAGGCTATAGCGGTCGTCGACAGCCATCAGAAGTACCCCACGCGCTTCCTGTCCTCCATCGCCGCTTCGCTGGCGCGATCGTCGGCGCGGGTCTCGCCGCGCTCGGTGATGCGGGTGGCGGCGATCTCGGTCACGACCTGCTCCAGCGTCTTCGCGTCGGACGCGACCGCGCCGGTGCAGCTCATGTCGCCGACCGTCCGGAAGCGCACCGAGGCCGCGAACGGCTCCTCGCCGTCCAACCGCTCGACCACGTCGCTGACCGCGTAGAGCATCCCGTCGCGCTTGAAGACCTCGCGCTCGTGCGCGAAGTAGATCGACGGCAGCTCGAGCTGCTCGCGCGCGACGTACTGCCAGACGTCCAGCTCGGTCCAGTTCGAGATCGGGAAGACGCGGACGTGCTCGCCGCGGCGGACGCGCGCGTTGTAGAGGTTCCAGAGCTCGGGCCGCTGGGCGCGCGGGTTCCACTGGCCGAAATCGTCCCGGAAGCTGAAGATCCGCTCCTTCGCGCGGGCGCGCTCCTCGTCGCGGCGGGCGCCGCCGATCGCGGCGTCGAAGCGGTGCTCTTCGATCGCGTCGAGCAGCGTCGTCGTCTGCAGCTGGTTCCGCGACGCGCGCGGGCCGGTCTCCTCGACGACACGGCCCTTGTCGATCGACTCCTGCACCGAGGCGACGAGCAGCGTCTCGCCGAGCTCGGCCACGCGCCGGTCGCGGTATTCGATCACTTCGGGGAAGTTGTGGCCCGTGTCGACGTGCATGACCGGGAAGGGGAACTTGCCGGGACGGAACGCCTTCTCCGCGAGCCGCAGGAGCACGATCGAGTCCTTGCCGCCGGAGAAGAGGAGCACCGGGCGCTCGAGCTCGGCCGCGAGCTCGCGCATGATGTGGACCGCCTCCGCCTCGAGCTCGTCGAGGTGGGAGCGATGAACCGGGACGGCGATCACGTCTGATGCAGTCCGCACTCGGTCCGGTCGCTGCCGGCCCAGCGGCCTGCCCGGCCGTCCCCGGGGAGCGTCGAGTGGGTGTCGCCGATCGATGCGTAGCCGCGGTCGTGCAACGCGTTGTAGGGGAGTCCGCGCTCCCGGATGTAGGCCCAGCAGTCGTCGTCACTCCAGTCGGCGAGCGGGCTCGCCTTCCACAGCTCGTGCGCCGCGTCCCAGCCGAGCTTCGGCGCATCGGCGCGTGTCGGCGACTGGTCGCGGCGGACGCCGGTGATCCAGCAGTCGAGGTCTCCGAGCGCGCGGACAAGCGGCTCGACCTTGGCGACCGCGAGGTAGAGGTCGGGCTTGCGCTCCCAGAGCTTCTCGCCATGCGTCGCGGTCAGCTCCTCGGCGCTCGGGCCTTCGAACACCTCGATCTTCGTGTCGTACCGCGCTTCGACTTCGCGCCAGAGCTCATATGTCTCGGGGAAGAGGTAGTGGGTGTCGAGCGCGAAAACGCGCGCCTTCGGCTCGATGCCGAAGAGCATGTCGAGCAGAACGCTCTCCTCCTTTTGGAAGGAGCAGGCGAGCGAGACCTTGCCGCCGAAGCAATCGACCATCGCGGCCACGAGCTCCTGCGCCGAGAGCTCCTCGGAGCGCGCGGCGAGAGCGGCGACGTCGGCGTGGGAAGTGGTCGTCATCGCGGCTCGGATGGTACCAGCGCGGACGCTCTCTTCATAACTGCTACTAATCCCAGCTATAAAGTCCACCGATTTAGTGGAGATGCCGATGACACCCAAGATCGCCGGTGCAGCCGTCCTCGCCGTCCTCGCCCTCGCGGGCTGCGGCGGTTCGTCCTCGGACGGAGCAGCGCCCGCGGGCGCGGAGGGCGGCAACATCCGCCTGGTCGCCTACTCGACGCCGCGCGAGGCGTACGCGAAGCTGATCGACCTCTACCGCGGCGGCGCCGGCGAGGGCGTCTCGTTCGACCAGTCCTACGGCGCCTCGGGTGAGCAGAGCCGTGCCGTCGAGGCTGGCCTGCGCGCCGACGTCGTCGCGTTCTCGCTCGAGCCCGATATGACGCGCCTCGTCGAGTCCGGCGTCGTCGCTCAGGACTGGAGCGCCGGCGAGCACAACGGCATGGTCACCGACTCCGTCGTCGTCTTCATCGTCCGCGGGGGCAACCCGAAGGGCATCCGGACCTGGGACGACCTGACGAAGGACGGCGTCGAGATCCTGACGCCGAACCCGTTCACGTCGGGCGGCGCCCGGTGGAACGTCATGGCCGGCTACGGCGCGCAGCTCGAGCAGGGCAAGACCCCCGAGCAGGCTCGCGAGTACCTGAAGGCGCTGTTCGCGAACGTGGTCGTCCAGGCCAAGAGCGCGCGCGAGTCACTGACGACGTTCGCCTCCGGCAAGGGCGACGTCCTGCTCGGCTACGAGAACGAGGCGATCTTCGCGCAGCGCCAGGGCCAGTCGATCGAATACGTCGTCCCCGACGAGACGATCCTGATCGAGAACCCCGTCGCGGTGACGGAGGACGCGTCCGAGGCAGCAGAGGGCTTCCTCGACTTCCTCACCACCGACGAGGCGCAGAAGGTCTTCGGCGACGAGGGTTACCGCCCCGTCGTGAAGTCGGTGCTCGACACGTTCGACTATCCGACCCCGCCCGGGCTCTTCACGATCGCGGATGTCGGCGGCTGGGACACCGTCCAGGAGGAGTTCTTCGACCGGGAGAACGGGTTCATGGCCGAGGTGCAGCGGGAGCTGGGGGAGCCGACCGACTAGAGGGACCGCGAGCTCGGCGCCGGCTGCGGCGGCAGCGGGCAGGAGACGAAGCGCCTGCCCGTGAGCCGGTAGCCGAGCTTGTAGGCCTCGCACCCGACGCAGAGCCCGGTCGCTGCGGCGAGGAGCGCCAGGGCGGCGACGAGGGCGCCGAGCACGGTCCCGGCTGCTTCCGCGCCCGTCGCAAACGCGAGGCTCGCCACGGTCATGACGACGGCGCCGACGATGTTCGCGAAGCGGGGTGGCCGCGAGTCCTCGAGCGGCCCCTCGCCGAGACGGGGCTGGACGAGCTCGAAGTAGGCGAGACACGGGAGGCACCAGCGGCGGCCGAGGGTCAGCCCGACGGCGAGCTGGGCCGCGAGCAGCGCGAGCAGCCACCAGGGGCCGATCGTGACCGCCACGAGCGCGACGATTCCGACGACGGCCTGGTTGAACCGCGGCGCACGGGCGTCGATCACGGACGTGTCGAGGTACGGATCGGCGGCGCGCTCCATCGTCCGAGCGTAGCCACTCGGCGGCGGGCAAGGAGGGTCTGGCGAAGTAGCGGCTGCGCCGCCACTCCGCCAGACCCTCCTACGCTGCGAAAACTAGAATCGTCCGGCTGTGGTTCGAATCGCCTCGACCGTGCTGGTGGTCGCCCTGCTCGCGGCCACCGCCGCGGCGTTTGCGCTCACCCAGGGATTGAAGCTCCAGAAGAGCCCGATCTTCGGCACCGACGTCCAGCCTGTCTTCTCGCCCGTCTGCGCGCCGCAGTGCGAGAGTGAGACCGGGCTGATCGAGTTCAAGCTCCGCAAGTCGAGCCGGATCGACGTCTCGATCGTGGACGGCGGCGAGGTCGTGAGAACGATCGAGCGAGGCCGCAGCTTTCCCAAGGGGCCGGTCTCGATCGAGTGGGACGGCCGCGACGACGCCGGCCGGGTGCTGCCGGAGGGCGAGTACAGGCCCCGAATCCACGTTCACCGCGGGCGCCAGACGATCACGCTGCCGAACCCGATCAGGATCGACGTGACGCCGCCCGTGCTCCAGGACGTCACCCTGCAGCCACGCGTCTTCTCGCCCGACGGGGACAGGCGCTCGGACAAGGTGACGGTGCGCTACCGGCTGAGCGAGCCCGGCCGCGGGATGCTGTTCGTCAACGGCAAGCGGCGCGCGTATACGCGCTTCCCGCGCACGGAGGAGACGATCGTCTGGAACGGGAAGTCCGGCGGGCGGCCGGTTCGGGCTGGGGCCTACTCGCTGCAGCTCGTCGCACACGACCCGGCGGGGAACCGGACCGACCGCACGTCGGCGATTCCGGTCACGGTTCGCTACGTGGCGCTCGGCCGCAGCCGCATCGCCGTCGCCTCGGGGGCGCCGTTCGCCGTTCGCGTCTCGTCGGATGCACGGCGAGTGCGCTGGACGCTCGGCGGCCGCAGCGGCTTCGCGCGCCCGGGCACGCTTCGGCTTCTCGCGCCGCTCCAGAAGGGGCAGTTCACGCTGACGGTCTCCGCCAACGGGCACACTGCGCGCGCTGCCGTGTTCGTCCGGGAGCCGTTGCGCTGACCGATCTCGCCCGCCTCGCCGGCCCGCTCGCGTGCCTCGGGCTCGCGCTTCTGCTCGTCGCCACGCGGCGGGAGCTCAGGCTCGCCGGCCTCGTGGCCTGGGCGGTGGGTACGGGCATACTCGGCCTCTACCTGGCGCCGGACGGTCGCACCGGCCTGCTCGTCGGCGGCGCCGTCGGAGGTCTCGTCGTCGCCGCGGTCGGTGCCTGGCTCCTGCTGCGGGTGCCATGGGCGCTCGCCTTCGCCACCCTCGCCTGCATTCCGATCCGGATCCCGGTCGACATCGGCGACGAGGACGCGAACCTGCTGCTGCCGCTCTACGCCGTCATCGGCGCGCTCGCGCTCGCGCTCGCCTGGCAGCTGCTGCGCGGAGACGAGCGCGTGCGCGAGCTCGGGCCGCTCGCGTGGCCGCTTGCGGCGGTCGTCGCCTGGACGGGGCTCGCGCTGCTCTGGACGGACGATCTCCGCGAGGGCGCGATCTTCCTCGCTGCCTTCGTACTCCCCTTCAGCCTGCTCACCGTCGGCTTCGCGCGGCTGCCCTTCAGCCGGCGCGCGCTACTCGGCCTCTACGGCGCCCTCGCCGCAACCGCGCTCGCCTACGCGGGTGTCGGGCTCTACCAGTGGGCGACGCGGGAGGTCTTCTGGAACCCGAAGCTGCGGGTCGACAACGCCTACGCGCCCTTCTTCCGTGTCAACTCGGTCTTCTGGGACCCGTCGATCTACGGCCGCTACCTCGTCGTCGCGATCCTCGCGACATTGGCGCTCGTCCTTCTCGGCGTGCGCGAGCGGCTGCTGGTCGCCGGGATCGCGGCGATCGCGGCGATCTGGGTCGGCCTCCTGTTCTCGTTCTCGCAGTCGAGCTTCGCGGCGCTGATCGCGGGTACGCTCGCCGCCGCCGCGGTGATCTGGCGCTGGCGTGCGGCCGCCGCGCTGGCCGTGCTCGCGGTCGTGCTCGTCTCGGTTGGGTTCGCCACCCCGCAGGTGCGCCACGAACTGCTGCAGGAGTCGCGGGCCGGCCTCAACTCGGTCACGAGCGACCGCGCGGGGCTCGTCGGCAACGGGCTCAGGATCGCGGTCGACCATCCGATCGTCGGGGTCGGCACCGGCAGCTTCAAGCGCGCGTACGCCGAGAAGACCGGCCTCAGGGGCGAGGAGCCGAAGAAGGCGGCCTCGCACTCGACGCCCGTGACGGTGATCGCCGAGACGGGGGTGCCGGGGCTGGTTCTGCTTGGCTTGCTCGGTTACGCAGCGCTCGCGTCGGCCTTCCGCGCGCGCGGCCGGTCGGCTACCGGACGCCTCGCACTCGTCACGGCGCTTACGCTTGGCGCGATCGCCGTGCACAGCCTCTTCTACAACGCGCTCTTCGAAGATCCGACGATGTGGGCGCTGCTCGGCCTGATCGCGCTCGTCGCCGCCTACCGGCCGCAGGAGACCGAGGCGGCGTGATCGAGACGTGGAAGCGGGTGCTGGTGCTGGCGCCGCACACGGACGACGGTGAGTTCGGCTGCGGCGGCACGATGGCGCGGCTCGTCGAGGCCGGGGTCGAGGTGCACTACCACGCCTTCTCGATCGCGACGCGCTCGCTGCCGCCCGGCTTCGCGCCCGACACGCTCGCGCGCGAGGTACGCGAGGCGACCGGCGAGCTCGGGATCGCCGAGGCGCAGCTCCGCGTCCACGACTTCGACGTGCGCACGTTCCCGGAGCACCGGCAGGACATCCTCGAGCTGCTCGTCGGGCTCTGGGAGGAACTGAGGCCGGACGCCGTCTTCCAGCCGTCGCACCACGACGTACACCAGGACCATCAGACGATCGCGCAGGAGGGCCTGCGAGCGTTCAAGCGGACGACCGTGCTCGGCTACGAGATCCCCTGGAACAACTTCGACTTCTCCTACGGCGCCTACGTCGCGCTCGAGCAGCGGCATCTGGAGAAGAAGGTGGCGGCGCTCGCCCGTTACGCCTCCCAGCAGCACCGCCGCTACGCCAATCCGGAGTACGTCTGGAACCTCGCCCGCGTGCACGGGATCAACGTCAACCGCGAGTACGCGGAGTGCTTCCAGGTCTACCGGATCGTCGCCTGACGGCCCGGAGGCGCGGCGCTCTACAGCGCCCGCGCCGAGATTGCCGAGATGGCCGTGCTCAGCATCGCGGCCTCGGCTTCGGATTCTGGGATGCGGCCGCCTTGGCTTTCGTGGCTGGCGGTGTGCACGATTGCGCGAATCACCGCGAGGTGCCAGGCGACGGGGAGATCGCTGCGGAAGACGCTCTGTTTCTGGCCGCGTTCGATCAGAGGCTCGAGCTGATCGAGCATGGGGCGGTGACGCCGGCGGAGCTCCTCCGCCGAGAGCCGGGCGGTGTTGAGCGCGAGGAGGCCGTGGAACTGCGCGAGCTGTCGCCAGGTGGCTCGCAGCACCCGCTCGAGCGCCTCCACCGGCCGACCGCGGTGGGGCTCGGCGCCGCTCATCGCCTCGACGACCTGTGCGATCGCGTACTCCATGACGGCGTCGAGAAGATCGGTCCGTGTCGGGAAGTGGACGTAGATGGTCGCTCTGACGACGCCTGCGCGGCGAGCGATCGCCGACATGCTGCTGTCGGGATCGCTCGCCAGCGCTTCGAGAGCGGCGTCGAGGATGGCGGCGACGCTGCGCTCGGCGTCGGCCCGGCGGCGCTTGGGGGCGGGCGCTTCGGCGGGTGTGGGTTGCTTCGGCATCTAGTGGATCGGCATTGCGCTCGGGTTCAGCCGCAGCTTCGGGACGAAGTGGCGTGCCCGCGGCAGCACGGCCAGTGCGACCAGGCTGGCGACACTAGCGAGGAGCCCGGCTGCGATGAAGGCGTGTGCGATCCCGGAGGCGGCCTGCGGCCCGGCGATGGCGCCGCTGCCGGCGGCGATCGTGGAGAAGATCGCGATTCCGACGGTGCCGCCGATCTCGTGGCCGGTTGAGTTCAGTCCGGAGATCATCCCGGTTTCGTCTTCGCGGGCGCCGGTGAGGATGGCGATCGAGACGGAGACGACGGCGACGCCGAGCCCGAGTCCGGCGACGAGCATGCCCGGCAGGACGTCGGTGACGTAGCTGCCGTTCTCGCCGACGTGGGCGAGCAGCGCCATCCCCGCGGCGGCGACCAGGAAGGCGCCGGCGAGGGGGCCGCGGACGCCGTGCTTGCCGACGATGTGCCCTGACGCGTGCGCACCGACGCCTGCCGCGAGCGCGAGCGGGATGAAGGCGAGGCCGGTCGCGAGCGGCCCCCAACCGAGCACGTTCTGGAGGTAGAGCGAGCTGAGTAGGAAGAGGCCGAAGATCGAGCCGGCCGCGGCGAGCATCAGGAAGAGGCCGCCGCCGACGGCGCGGTCGGCCAGCCGCTCGATCCGCAGCAGCGGCGTGTCCGTGCGGCGCTCGAGCGCCGCGAAGACCGCGAGGCCGACGAGACCGCCGACGCCGAAGAGGTGCGTCTGGGTGGACGTCCAACCCGCGCCCTCAGCCTGGGTGATCGCGAAGACGATCGCGGCGAGGCCCGTCGTGGCGAGCAGAGCGCCGCGGAGGTCGAGACCCTTCCAGCGCGGCTTGCGGGTGTCGGCGGGGATGACCTTGAGTGCGGCGATCGCGAGCGCGGCTGCGACGGGGAGGTTGACATAGAAGATCATCCGCCAGTCGCTGAACTCGGTCAGGACGCCGCCGACGAGGACGCCGATCGCAGCACCGGCGCCGCCGACTGCGCCCCAGGCGGCGAGCGCCTTTGCCCGCTGGGTGCCCTGGAAGGCGGACATGATGATCGCGAGCGCTGCCGGTGAGAGCATGGCGGCGCCGAGTCCCTGGCCCGCGCGAGCGGCGAAGAGAGCGCCAGCTGTGCCAGCCATCGCCGAGGCGAACGAGGATGCGGTGAAGATGCCGAGGCCGGCCAGGAACATCCGCCGCCGCCCGAGCAGATCCGCCGCGCGGCCGCCGAAGAGGAGCAGGCTGCCGAAGATCAGCGAGTAGCTGGTGATCGTCCAGCTGATATCGGAGCCGGTCAGCTGCAGATCCTCGGCGAGGCTCGGCAGCGCGATGTTCACCGCCGTGATGTCGAGGATCACCATCAGCTGGGCGATGAGGAGCACGAACAGCAGAGCCGGCTTCGATCGAGCAGCGGCGGTCTTCGGTCTGTGGTGCGGCATGTCACGTTCCTTTCTAAGTCGGACAATGTTGTCTGGACTAATAAATCAGACAACGATGTCTGAGTCAAGTCGAAGATGCGCGCGTCGGCGGCGTCTCGACTCCCCCAACCGAGTGCTAGGAATCAGTCGGGACTGTCGTTAGCGTGAGTCGAGATGCTTGTGGCGCATCTCCCCCGCCGGTTGCTCCTCTGCCTGCTCCTACTCGGCGTGCTCGCGCTCGCTGCGGCGGGGCGGGCGAGCGCCGGCTACGGCGTCCATCCGAACGGGCAGAGCTATGCCGTCACGCTCGACTCGATTGGCTACATCGAGAGCCCGACGGCGATCGACCTCGTCGTCTACCTCGACGGGCAGGACAGCGACCCCTGGATCTGGGTCTCCGAGAGCCCGCAGATCGGCACGTACGGCATCCCGACGGGCCGCAGCGTCGGCTCCTGCTCGCCCAGCTCGCTGCTTCCCTTCGGCGAGCAGAACAAGTGGGTGTGTCGGGTCTCGACGATCTCGATGCAACCCGGCCGCACCTACTACTGGTGGCTCGATTTCCGCCGGCGAGAGGAAGGGACGACCCTGCCGCAGGACCGGATCTCCGGCCCCTTCAGCTTCTCGCTCTCCCAGGCGGCGACACCGGCGCCGCCGCCGGTGGAGGATCCGCCCGTCGAAGAAGACCCTCCCTACGAGGATCCGCACGAACAGGTCTCGGCGAAGACCGTCGACTCCGCCGCGACGCTTCCCAGCGCCGCTCGCTTCGACTCTCGCCGCTCGATCAAGCACACGACGCTCACCCGGCTCGTCTACAAGACGATGCGCCAGCTCGGGCTGCCGCGCCAGCTCGCCTTCGCCTGTTGGAATCGGGCCGACTGGATCTCGGTCGTGCAGGCCGACGCGATGGAGCCCGGGGGCAACGCCCGGTTGCTCGGCTTCTGGCTTGGGCGACAGCCGCGCTGGCTTCATCTCGCGCCGGACATCTGCACCGACATGCAGGGGTTGCTCTCGACTCGGAAGCCGAACGCGCGCCGGGCAGGGGCGCTCACCACGGTGATCCACGAGACGTTGCACGCCTACGGGGTCAGGAACGAGGCGCAGACCAACTGCTGGGCCGTGCAACTCGCGCCCGTGTTCGGCCTGAACCTCGGCCTGAACCGAAAGCAGGCCGGCTATCTCGGCACGCTCGCGCGCAACTACACCCGCAAGTACGCGCCTCCCGGCTACTGGAACGCCTCCAACTGCCGTGACGGCGGCAGCTGGGATCTTTTCGCGAGCTCGCGCAATCTCGGCTGAGCACGCTCAGCGGCGCTCGTTCACCTCGATCCGCTCGATTCGCGCGCTGCCGTCGTCGTCGAGGTCGACCACCACGTAGAGCTGCCCGCTGGCGATCGAGCTCTCGATCTCCCGCGCTCGCGCTGCGCTCGCGTAGTAGGTCTCGATCCCGTACTCGATCCCGACCTGCTCGCCGGGCGAGGCGCCGTCGCGGGCGCGTCCGCAGATCACCGTCCCGGACGGGCGTCCCGGGTCGGCGTAGCTCGCGCGCCACTCGTCGCCGGACTCCTCGAGGCGGGCGCAGAGAGTCTCGCCGCGCCGGACCCCGCCGAGCACCGGCAGCGTCGAGATCTCGTAGCGGAGGACGACGTAGTTGCCGCGGAAGATGTCGAGCGGATCGACAGGCTGAGCCCGGAGGCGGATCTCCCGGCCGAAGGCGAGGTCGGCGGCGGCGAGGCCGGCGAGCGCGAGCGGCAGCGCCAGCTGGACGCACACGACGGCCACGAGCGCGATCCGGCGACCTCTGCTCACTCGGCCATCCGCTCCAGCAGCCGCTTGCGCTGCCGCTCCAGCACGTAGGCGATCCCGAGGACGAGCAGCCCCGCGCCGATCATCCCGACCGAGCGTGGCAGCGCCGACCAGAAGACGTCGAAGTAGCGGGCGACGAGGTCGACCGCGACGAGGCCGACGCCGAGGTTGACGAGCCACGCTTCGTCGCTGAGGAAGCCGGCGTAGATGATCCCGAGCGCGACCGCCGCGAAGAGGATGTTGAAGAGCACGGCCCAGAGGTCCCCGTCCCCGCCCGCGAGCACGGCCACGAGCGTTGCCCCGATCACAATCACGAGCAACCCGGCCTCATAGCGGCCGCTGGGGCGCCGCGAGAGCGCGAGCACGCCGGCAGCCACGAATGCGAGTCCGGCCAGGAGCAGGAAAGCCGCGAGCAGGAAGCCGCCCAGCTCCTCGTCCGCGTGGACCAGCTCGTTGGTCGCGGCGGAGAAGGTGAAGACGAAGAGCCCCGCCGCGGCGACCGGCAGCCCGACTCCGCGCCCGGACTCGGGAAAGCCGCTGCTCGCGAACCAGTGCTCGCGGATCCGCTCCTGCGCCGTGGTCGCGAGGCCGTAGAGCGCGCCGCCGTAGAAGACCGCGACCACAGGGAGCGCGGCGAAGCTGGAGTCGCCGTCCTCGAGCGCAAGCCCGAACTCGAACCCGACCCAGCCCGTGAAGATGAGGACGGCCGCGGCTGCGATCGCGCGCGAGCGGACGACCAGCGCGGTTGCGGTCGCTCCGCCGGCCCAGAGGAGAAGCGCCAGCGGGTCGTGCGCCTCGACGTGGTACATCTGCCCGACGAGGAAGAGGGAGGCGCCGAAGAGGAGGACGCCGAGCAGGTAGAGCGATTCGCCGACCCGGGGCATGCTGCCCGTTCGCTCGCGCAGCTGGTACGCGCCCGCGTACGAGCCGGCGACGACCGCCGTCAGCAGGACGAGGCGAACGCCGTGGCTCATCTCCTCCCAGTTGGCGGCGACGAACCCGATCACGCCCAGCCCGACCGCGATCGCGCCGATCACGGCGAGCGCGGCCGTCGCGCTGCCGCGCCGCTCCTCCCGCGCGTCGGCGTACCTGCTCCGGATCGCCGCCGCCTGCTCGGCCGAGACGATCCCCTCCGCGACCCACGCTTCGCTCTCGCGGCTCAGCTGCCCGGCGAAGGAACGGTCGGCCAAGCGTTTTACTCCTCGGTCGGCGTCTGGGGCAGGGCTCGGTAGGTGACGTAGACGAGCGGCGTGCCGGGGTCGCGCTCGTCCTCGGGCCGCTGACGCGCGCGCAACCAGCGGACGACGAACTCGGAGAGCTCATTGACCTCGTCCTCGGTCGCGTACACCGTCCAGCCGCCGATGAACGCCGTCTCGCGCCAGGAGTCGCTGTGCTCTCCCTCGCGCCGCTGGTGGACGTAGCGGCGGAGCGCGTCCTCGTCGCGGCCGACCATCGTGCTCTCGAGTTGGGCGACCGCCGCGTCGTACTCCGGATCTTCCGCGGGCGCGGAGGAGATCAGGCCGACGCGCTCCGGGTCGCGCCGCCACCAGCGTTCGCGGCCCTTACGCCGGTCGAGATCCTCGATGATCAACCCAGCCGCGGCGAGCGCCCGCAGGTGATAGCTGGTTGCTCCGCTCGACTCGCCCAGCTCGCGCGCGAGCATCGATGCGGTCGCCGGCGCGTCCGCCAGCGACTCGAGCATCCGCAGCCGCAGCGGGTGCGCCAGAGCCCGAACCTCCTTGGCCCCGAGCGACCGTGCCGGCAGCAGCGACGGCTTCATCACCCGAGACCATAAAGCCGGATCCCCCGGATCGGGGTTTAGGCATGACTAAATTTCGCTACAGTTCGAGCAATGCCGAAGTTCACGCGCCGTCGTCTGCTCGCAGGCGCCGCCCCACTCGTTGCGGCTCCCGTGCTCGGGAAGCTGGCGTTCGACGGCAACGCGGAAGCCGCGCCGCGAAAGCTGCAGGGCCACGTCCACGACCACGCTTCGCACGGTCATGCGGCGATGGTCGGCGGTCAGGCACCCGCCGTCGGCGGTCCGAACGACCTCGACGCGCTCCTGTATCCGCCCCCGGCGCTCCCGCACCAGCCCGGCCGCGTGCGCGAGTACACGATGCGCGCGATCGACAAGGAGTACGAGATCGCGCCCGGAGTCTTCTTCCCCGCGTGGACGTACAACGGCACGATTCCGGGCCCGGTGATCCGCGCGACCGAGGACGACATCCTCCGCGTCCGCTTCGTCAATGCCGGCTCGCATCCGCACTCGATCCACTTCCACGGCATCCACCCGGCCAACATGGACGGCGTCTTCGAGGTCGTGCGCTCGGGCGAGGAGTTCATCTACGAGTTCCCGGCCAAGCCGGCGGGGCTGCACCTCTACCACTGCCACACGACGCCGCTGAAGAAGCACATCCACAAGGGGCTCTACGGCGCCTTCATCATCGACCCGAAGGAGCCGCGCCCGCCGGCGAAGGAGCTCGTGCTGGTGATGAACGGCTACGACACGGACGGTGACGGCGGCAACAACTTCTACACCGTCAACGGGCGCAGCTTCTACTACGCCAAGTATCCGATCACGGTCAAGCGCTCCCAGACGGTTCGGATCTACCTCGCCAACCTGACCGAGTTCGACCTGATCAACTCCTTCCACCTGCACGGCGACTTCTTCCGCCACCAGCCGACCGGGACCGGCGACCACTGGGAGTACACGGACACGGTGATGCAGTGCCAGGGGCAGCGCGGCGTCCTCGAGATCGACTTCACGCACACCGGCAGGTTCATGTTCCACGCGCACCAGTCGGAGTTCACCGATCTCGGCTGGATGGGCTTCTTCAACGTGGTCGACTGATGGAGGCGCGGTCGGCGGCGCGGCGGATCCTGCCGGGCTGGCGCCTCTGGGCGCTCCTGCCGGTGGTGCTGCTCGCGCTCGCGGTCGGCGGGTACGTCGCCTCCGGCTCGTCGCTCGTCGGCCTGATCGGCACCAACCCGCCGCAGCCGGACGAGTTCGATATCCGCCGGGTCGAGTTCGAGCCCGGCGAGATCAAGGTACGTGTCACCAACCCGCAGCAGGACGACCTCACGATCGCCTCGCTGACGGTCGACGATGCGATCGTCCCGTTCGAGCTCGACGGCCCGCAGACCCTCGGCCGGCTCCGCTCGAGCACGATCGTGATCCCGTACCGGTGGGTCGAGGACGACCCGATGACGATCGGCGTCACCAGCTCGACCGGGATCGAGACGGTCGAGGAGATTCCGGCGGCGGTCGAGACTCCCGGCCTCAACGGCCGCAGTATCCTCGGTTACGGGATCATCGGCTTCCTCGTCGGCGTGCTGCCCGTCGCGCTCGGCCTGCTCTGGCTGCCCTCACTGCGGCGGGTCGACCAGCGGTGGCTGACCGGCTTCATGGCGCTGACCGCCGGCCTGCTCTCGTTCCTCGGCGTCGAGGCGCTCTTCGAGGCGTTCGAGCTGCAGGCGGCGGTGCCGGGCGCGTTCGGCGGTCCCGGGCTTGTTCTGCTCGGCGTCGCGCTCAGCTACCTGACGATGACCTTCCTCTCGGCGCGGTTCTCCCGCAGCGGCAACGGCGCCCTCGGCGGGCTGGCGCTCGCAACGCTCGTCGCCGTCGGGATCGGCGTCCACAATTTCGGCGAAGGGCTCGCGATCGGGACTTCGTTCGCGTTCGGGCAGCTGACGCTCGGCTCGTTCCTCATCGTCGGCTTCATGATTCACAACGTCACCGAGGGGCTCGGGATCGCCGCCCCGGCCGCGGAGGAGGGGACCTCTCCTTCGCTCTGGCGGCTCGCGGGGCTGGCCATGATCGCAGGCGCGCCCGCGATCCTCGGTGCCTGGACGGGCGGCTTCGTCGCCAACGACGTGCTCGCGATCCTCTTCTTCGGTGCCGCCGCCGGCGCCGCCTTCGAGGTCGTCGCCGAGGTCGTCCGCTACGTGATCCGGCGCGACCCTGAGGGACTCCGCTCCGGGTTCGCGGTCGGCGGCTTCCTCGCCGGGATCACGATCATGTACGCCACCGGGCTCATCGCCGGCTGAGCAGCCGGGATCCTGGTACAAGCCTGCGCATGAGGCGGATTGCCCTCGCACTGCTCGGCATCGTGTTCCTGGCCGGCTGCGCGCCGATCGAGCCGCCGCGGGCGCGGGTGCTCGAGGGCGAGACGATCAGGATCGTGACGACGATCGGGATGATCACCGACGTGGTCGAGCACGTCGGTGGCTCGCGCGTCGAGGTCGAAGGGCTGATGGGCCCGGGGATCGACCCGCACCTGTACAAGGCGAGCGAGGGCGACCTGCGCCGGCTCGAGCGCGCGGACGTCATCTTCTACGGCGGCCTTCACCTCGAGGCGAAGATGGCCGACGTGCTCGAGCGGATTCAGGAGCGCCGTGCGACGCAGGCCGTCACCGACGCGATCCCACGTGCGAAGCTGCTGTCCCCGGCGCAGTTCAAGGGCCAGCACGACCCGCATGTCTGGTTCGACGTGCGCCTGTGGCAGCTCGCCGTGGAACAAGTTCGGGACACGCTCTCCCGGCTCGACCCCGGCAGCGCCGGCCTCTACCGGCGGAACGCCGAGGCGTATCTCGCCGAGCTGGACGGGCTCGACGACTATGTCCGCCGTCAGGCCCTGCGCGTCCCCGAAGACCGTCGCGTGATCATCACCGCGCACGACGCGTTCAACTACTTCGGCAAGGCCTACGGCTTCGAGGTGCGCGGGCTGCAGGGGATCTCGACCGCCGCCGAGGCGGGAGCGGGCGACGTCCAGGGCCTCGCACGCTTCATCGCCGACCGGCGGATCCCGGCGATCTTCGTCGAGTCGTCCGTCTCGCCGCGCACGATCGAGGCGGTGCGCGAGGCGGTGCGCGCGCGCGGTTTCGACGTCGAGATCGGCGGCTCGCTCTATTCCGACGCGATGGGGAATCCGGGGACGCCGGATGGGACGTACGTCGGCATGGTGCGGCACAACATCGACACGATCGTGGAGGGGTTGCGCGGATGAGCGTCGAGCACGAAGCGGCGGTCGAGGTCACCGACCTCACGGTCGCCTTCGGCGAGAAGCCGGTCCTGTGGGACGTCGACCTCGAGGTGCCGCAGGGAACGCTGATGGCCGTGGTCGGCCCGAACGGCGCCGGCAAGACGACGCTGATCCGGGCGATCCTCGGGTTGGTCAAGCCGGCGGCCGGACAGGCGCTCGTCCACGGTCGCCCGTACGCGGAGCAGCGGCGTCGCGTCGCCTACGTGCCGCAGCGCGGCAGCGTCGACTGGGACTTCCCGACGAGCGTCCTCGACGTCGTCCTGATGGGGCGGTACGGCAAGCTCGGCTGGGTCCGCCGGCCGGGCTCCGACGACCGGGCGGCCGCCCGTGAGGCGCTCGAGCAGGTCGGGATGACCGAGCTGGCCGGACGGCAGATCAGCCAGCTCTCGGGCGGTCAGCAGCAACGCGTCTTCCTGGCGCGCGCGCTCGTCCAGCACGCCGACGTCTACTTCATGGACGAGCCGTTTCAGGGCGTCGACGCGACCACCGAGCGGGCGATCGTCGAGCTCCTGCGCGAGCTCCGCTCGCGAGGGAAGACGGTCGTCGCCGTCCACCACGATCTGCAGACCGTGCCCGAGTACTTCGACCAGGTGACGCTCCTCAACGTCCGCCGGATCGCCAGCGGCCCCGTGGCGGAGGCGTTCACGGAGGAGAACCTGCGGCGGACGTACGGCGGCCGGGCGGCCGTCTTCGGGCGTAACGGTGCTTGATCTCTTCGACGACTACACGCTGCGCACGGTCGCGCTCGGCTCGGCCGCGCTGGGGCTGACGAGCGGCGCCCTCGGCACGTTCGCGGTCCTCCGGCGTCAGAGCCTCCTCGGCGACGCGATCTCGCACGCCGCGCTGCCGGGCGTCGCGATCGCGTTTCTCCTGACCGGGAGCAAGGCGCCGCTGGTGCTCGTCGCGGGCGCCGCCGTCGCCGGCTTCCTCGGCACGCTCGTCGTCATGAGCGTCGTCCGCACGACGCGGGTGAAGTACGACACCGCGCTCGGGATCGTGCTCTCCGTCTTCTTCGGCTTCGGCCTCGTTCTCCTCACCTTCATCCAGCGGCGCCCCGATGCGAGCCAGGCGGGCCTCGACCGCTTCCTCTTCGGCCAGGCGGCGGGCCTGCTGCAGCGCGACCTGGTCACGATGGCCGTGCTCGGCGGTATCGCGCTGGGGACGATGCTGCTCGTCTGGAAGGAGCTGAAGCTGCTCGCATTCGATCCCGACTACGGCGCCAGCCTCGGCTTTCCGATCCGGGCACTCGACGTGCTGATGACGTCGCTGCTCGTGGTCGCGATCGTGATCGGGCTGCAGACGGTCGGCGTCGTCCTGATGGCGGCGATGGTGATCGCGCCGTTCGCCGCCGCACGGCAGTGGACTGACCGGCTCGGTGTTGCGGCCGGCCTGGCCGGGCTCTTCGGCGCGCTGGCCGGAGTCGTCGGCTCCGTCATCTCGTCCCAGACGGAGCGGCTGCCGACAGGACCGACGATCGTCCTCTGCGCGACCGCGATGGTGGTCGTCTCGCTCGTGGCCGCGGGGAGACGCGGTCTGCTCTGGCGCGAGCTGCGGGGCCGCCGCGACCGCCGGAAGCTGCGGCTCGCAGCGGTGCTCGCCGACCTGCTCGAGCTGGAGCGCCAGCACCCGGACGCGCACCGCGGGCACTCCGCGGCCGTGCTCTCCGTCATGTCCGGCGGTGCGAAGCCCTCGCTCGAGGAGCTGGAGCGGCGCGGCCAGGTGAAGCGTCTCGGCGACGATGCCTGGGAGCTGACGGACGCGGGCCGAGAGCTGGCCCAGCGATGACCTCGGGCCAGATCGAGATCCAGCTGATCGCCGTCGTCGTGGCGGTCGCCTGCGCGCTCCCCGGGACCTTCCTCGTGCTGCGGCGGCTTGCGCTCGTCAGCGACGCGATCAGTCACTCGATCCTGCTCGGGATCGTGCTCGGCTTCTTCGTCGTCGGCAACGTCAACTCCCCCCTCCTGCTCGTCGGCGCCGCGCTCGTCGGGCTCGCGACGGTCGTGCTCGTGCAGCTGCTCGAGCGGACCGGGCTGGTGAAGGAGGACGCCGCGATCGGGCTCGTCTTCCCGGCGCTCTTCTCGATCGGCGTGATCCTGATCTCGCGGTACGCCGACGGCGTCCACCTCGACATCGACGCGGTGCTGCTGGGCGAGCTCGCGTTCGCGCCGTTCGACCGGCTCGAGTTCTGGGGCTGGGACTGGGGCCCGACCGCGCTCGTCGTAATGGGCGCGATTCTGGTGCTGAACGTGGTCGCGATCGTCGTCTTCTGGAAGGAGCTCAAGCTCTCGACCTTCGACCCCGCGCTCGCGATCGCGCTCGGCTTCACGCCTGCGCTCGTCCAGTACGCGCTGATGGGCCTCGTCTCGCTGACCGCGGTCGGGGCCTTCGACGCCGTCGGCTCGATCCTCGTCGTCGCGCTGATGATCGCTCCGCCCGCGGCCGCCTATCTGCTCACCGACAGCCTGCCGCGGCTGCTGGTGCTCGCGGCCGCAATCGGCGCCGGCTCGGCCCTCGCCGGCTACTGGCTCGCGTTCGCACTCGACGCCTCGATCGCGGGCGCGATGGCGACGATGACCGGCGTCGCGTTCGCGCTCGCGTGGCTGTTCGCGCCGGGAAGAGGACTCGTCGCCGCGGCCCGACGGCGGGCGCGTCAGAAGCTCGAGTTCGCCCAGACGATGTTGACGATCCACCTTGCAAACCACGAGGGCAAGCCGGAAGCGGCCGTCGAGAGCCGAATCGACCATCTCTACGAGCACTTGCGCTGGGCGCCCGATTTCGCCCAGAGGATCGTCCGCCTCGCCGAGCGGCGCGGGCTCGTCCGGTCGCGAGGGGAGAGGCTCGAGCTCACGCAGTCGGGCCGCGAGCTCGCCGCGGATGCGCTCGCGCGCTAGCGGGCCACCCGTGCGAGCAAGCGGCGGCGCTCCTCGGGGAGGAAGAAGCCGAGCAGCAGCAGCGTGAGCGGGTAGGCGAGCGTCAGCCCGAGCGCGGCTGCGAGCCCGCCAAGCCCCCGGCCGAGCAGGAGCAGCGCCAGCGCGGCGGCGACCGCGGTGAGCACGCGCCGCCACTGGTAGGGCACCGGGAAGACGCGCTGCGCGTACCACGTCATCCCCGCGAACATGACGCCGTACGCGACCACGGTCGCGGCGGCGGCGCCCATGATCCCGTACGGCGGGATCAGGATCAGGTTGAGCGCGACGTTGACGAGGGCGGCGACGCCTGTGATCACCCAGTTGAACTGCGTCCGCTTCGCCCGGCCGACGCCGATCGCCATCACGATGTAGGCGGCGTAGGCCATCCCACCGAAGGCGAGCGGCGCGACGACACGTTCGCCGGCGTAGAAATCGGGCTGCGTCAGCAGCCGCACCAACCACGGCGCCAGCAGGCCGAGCGCGAGCGCAAGCCAGGAAGCGACGACGACGAGGTAGGTGAGCACGAAGGCGTAGGTGCGCTTGGCTTCCGCGTCGTCCTCGATCGAGTACGCGAAGGCGGGCCAGGCCATCCGGAACGCGGTCAGCAGCAACACCATCGCCGAGGCGATCCGCACGCCGATCTCGTACAGCCCGACCTCGTCGAGGCTCGCGAGGTGGACGAGGAAGAAGCGGTCGCTGAAGTTGACGGCAATCAGCGCCAGCGCAGCCGGGACGAGCGGCACGCCGAAGCGGTTCATCTCGCGGAGCAGCGGCCTCGAGAACTGAAGCCCGAGCTGCTCCCGGTGCACGGCGAGCAGGGCCAGGTAGACGGCGAGCGTGCCCACGAAGTTGCCGACGATCACGCCGAGCGCACCCTGCTCCCAGACGACGACGAGCAGGATCGTGGCGCCGACCGTGACGGCGATGTTCGCCAGGCTCGCGAAGACGAAGGCGGTCGAGCGCTCCTCGGCGCGGAAGAGCGAGGTCAGCTGCTCGTAGTTCATCTGCGCCCAGACGCCGACGAAGCCGGCGCGGACGAGGTTCGCGTCGTCGAGGCCGAGTAGTTCGGCCAGCGGCTCGGCGAGCAGGACGCCGGCGACGAGCCCCGCGGTGGCGCTCGCCATCGTGAACCAGAACGCG
>DATMEO010000052.1:0-13045 GCA_035556515.1 Gaiellaceae bacterium | reverse complement strand
GTTCGAGGAAGTAGGGCGTCAGCAGCTGCATGTAGCCGGCGCAGACGACGAGCCGCACCCCTTGCTCCTGAAGCCAGTTCGCCATCGTGGCGTCGCGCTGCGCACGGTCGGAGTACTCCGCCAGCTCGAAAGCTGCGGCGGCGACTCCGGCTGCACCGGCCCGTTCGAGCGCGCGGGCGCCTGCGCGGCTCGAGGCGACGGCCGACACGGGCAGCCGTGCGTCGAGCAGCGCCTGAAGGTTCGAGCCTTCGCCGCTTACCAGCACCCCGATCACGCTTCGACGATCCGGCCGATCACCAGGTCGTTGCCCGGCTCGGCCAGGACGGCGCAGTAGCCGATGCCGAGATTGAAGACACGGCGCGCCTCGCCTTCCTCGACGTGGTGGCCGAGCCACTCGAATACGGGCGGCCGCTCCCACGCGTCCCAGTCGATTTCGGCACGGAGTCCGTCGGGGAGGACCCGGCTCAGGTTGCCCTCGATCCCACCGCCGGTCACGTGCGCGAACGCGTGCGCCCGGTCGCGCAGTCGCCGCACGTCGTCGAGGTAGAGCCGGGTCGGCGCGAGCAGGTCGGGGCCGTCGTAGTCCTCGATCTCGAGCACGGAGCGGACGAGCGTGAATCCGTTCGCGTGCACGCCCGCGGACGCGAGCCCGACGACGTAGTCCCCCGCCTCGACGGCCAAGCCGTCGATGACGCGGTCGCGGTCGACGATGCCCACGCACGTCGCCGCGAAGTCGAGCTCGCCCTCGTGGTAGACCCCCGGCAGCTCGGCCGTCTCGCCGCCGATCAGCGCGACACCTGCGGCGCGGCAGACTTCGGCGGCGCCCTCGACGAGCTCGGCCACCTGCTCGAGCTCGAGCTGACTCGCGGCGACGTAGTCGAGCAGGATCAACGGGTCGGCCCCGCATGTGATCACGTCGTTGATGCAGTGTGCGGCCATGTCCGCGCCGCACGCGCGCAGCGCGCCGCGCTTCCGGGCGACGACGGGCTTCGTCCCGATCGAGTCGGTCGAAGCGGCGAGCAGGCGGCGGTTGTCCAGCGGGTGCAGCCCGGCGAACGCGCCAAAGCCGCGGGCGCCCGTCGACTCGACGGCCTGGCGCAGCCGCTCGACGATCCCCTCCGCCGTCGCGAGCGACACCCCGGCAGCGGCGTACGTCCGTTCGTCGCTCACGGCTCCGAGTGTACGAGGTGCTCCGGCGGGCCGTAACCGTGACAACGACAGAAACCAGGGACTGTCCCTGACAACGGTGGTTGTCTCGACAACCGGAGTAACCAGGGACAGTCCCTGGTTACCACGGTTGTCAGGTGTGTCAGGTGAGGAGCTCGCCGTGCAGCTGCGGGCGTCCCTGCGGACCGCCGGGGATGAAGCTGACGACCGAGTCGCCGACCATCACGCTCGTGCCGTCGAGCTCGGTGTCGAGCAGCTCGGCCAGCACCGCCGCCTTGGCCTCGGGGTCGTCGGCGAGGAGCTGGAGCTCGGTCAGCTGCAGCTCCTCGCTCGAGTCCAGCAGCTCGTCGAGCCACTCGCGCGGCGGGTGCACCTCGAGCCGGTAGCCAGCGTTCGTGGCGATGAACGTCCTGCGCCCGCCGTGCGCCTGGACGCGGAGCTCCTGCTCGACGGCCCGGTCGACGACGTCGGCGAACTCGTCCTCGTCGAGCGCCAGTCCGAGATGGTCGACGCGTGGCAGATCCCACTGACCGGGCTGCACGACGACGTTGACGGCCCCGCGCTCCAGCTCGGATAGCCGGAGCTTGAAGCCCATCCGGTCGAGGTCCTCCCACGAGAGCCCGGGCTCGAAGGATTGGTACTCCTCCCCGATCCGCCCGTGCCGTGCGACGAGCCCGAACGCGAGCTTGCCGAGGTAGCGCGCCTCGACCTCCCGGACCCGCGAGGTGACGAGGTGGTAGTGGAAGAGCTTCACGAGCGGCGATTCTAGAGTGGGGGGCGTGCTGACCGACTGGACGCTCGATCCGCTGCAGCTGGCGCCGGTCGCGCTCGCCGCGCTCGCGTACGCGATGCGCGCCCGCACGCTGCGGCGGCGCGGCGCGCCGATGCCGCGCTGGCGCGTGCTCCTCTTCACGGCCGGGATCGTGCTGCTCCTGCTCGCCTTCGTCTCCCCGATCGCGGCGATCGGAGAGGACGAGCTCTTCAGCTTCCACATGCTCCAGCACGTCCTGATCGGCGATCTCGCCCCGCTCTGCCTGCTCGGCGGGCTCAACGGCCCGATGCTGCGCCCGCTGCTCGCGCTTCGCACGGTCGAGCGCCTGCGCGTGCTCGCGAACCCGCTCGTCGCGTTGCCGATCTGGGCGGCCAACCTCTACGTCTGGCACGTGCCGTTCCTCTACGAGGCCGCAGTCGAGCATTCGGTCGTGCACGCGCTCGAGCACGTCTGCTTCTTCAGCGCCGGGATCATCGCCTGGCTGCCCGTGCTCGAGACGCTGCCGGCGCCGGAGTGGTTCGGGACCGGCCCGAAGCTCGCCTACATCGCGATCGTCCGCCTCGTCGAGACGCTGCTCGGAAACGTCTTCGTCTGGTCGGGCGCGGTCTTCTACGGCATCTACGACCGCGGCGACGAGCTCTGGGGCGTCTCGCCGCTGCAGGATCAGGGGCTCGCCGGGGCGGTGATGATGATCGAGGGCTCGCTCGTGACGATCACCGCGCTCGCCTGGCTCTTCCTGCGCATGGCCAAGGAGGGCGAGCTGCGCCAGGAGCTGCTCGAGCGGGGGCTCGATCCGCGCACCGTCCGACGCGCCGTCCGCTACGGGCGGGCGCAGGAGCTGGCCGACCGCCGCTGAACACGGAAGCTCGATGCGCACGAGCGGCGTCCACCACGTCGACCTGGTCGTCTCCTCGATCGAGCGGAGCCTGCCGTTCTACCGCGAGCTGCTCCTCCCGCTCGGCTACAACCGCGTCGGAGAGGTCGAGGGCGAGCGCGGCGAGACGATCTGGTATCTCGGCGGGGCCGGCTGCGCCGTCGGCCTTCGTCAGGCGCAGAGCGAGGGCGCGACCGACCGCTACCGGATCGGCCTGCATCACGTCGCCTTCAACGCGTCCTCGCGCGAGCTCGTCGACGAGCGCCACGAGTGGCTGCTCGAGGTCGGCGCGACGATCGAGTCGGAGCCGCAGGAATACACGTACGGCCCCGGCTACTACGCCGTCTTCTTCTACGACCTCGACGGGATCAAGCTCGAGATCGTCCACGTGCCGCCTCCGGGGCCGACGGCGGCGTAGCTGAGCTAGCCCCGCGGGTCGGTCTCGGCAGCCATCGCTGCCGCCTCGCCGCGCTTCCGGACCACGACCCAGCCGTCGCGCTCGGCGACGACGTCCTCGAGGTCGAAGCGCTCGTGTCCCGGCACGACCATGAACTGTGCCTCGTCGCTGCGCACCGCCTCGTAGTCGCGCGGGGTCAGCCGGATCGCCCGCGCGCAGTTCTCGTCGCCGCACTCGCAGACGAGCTCGAACACGCCTTCGCCCGGGCTCCAGGTGCCGCTGCCGCCACGCAGCCGCTCGTTGAGAGCGCGGAATCGAACCTCGTTCTCGGCCATCTGCCGCTCGCGGGCCTGCACGACCGCGACTCTACGCCGATAGAGAACGGGCGGCGGTGGGTATGACGGCGCCATGGCCGCGGGGCTCGATCGAGGGAGGCTGGAGCTCTATCTGCCGTCGGCGGAGCGGGCGATCGGCCAGGCCCGTGCAGCCGTCGACCGATTGGAGGCACTCGACGCGCATCCCGAGGCCCGTTTCGCCGTCAGGCTCCTCGTCAGTGAGCTGTTCACGAACGCCGTCAAGTACGGCGAGCGGCGCGCGAACGGCCGCGTGCGCTTCGTCGTCGACGTCGGCGATTCCCGCGTCCGCGTCGAGGTCGGTGACCGCGGCCGTGGCTTCGTCGCCGACCAGGTCGTGATGCCGGGCCCGGAGGGTGAGTCCGGCCGTGGGTTGGCGTTTCTGGACGCGCTCGCGAGCCGTTGGGGCGTGATCCGGAACGGCGAGAGCTGCGTCTGGTTCGAGCTCGACCTTTAGCCGGCGCGGGCCAGCATGCGCTCGACGTTCGTGCGTGCACGCTCTGCGAGCGGCGAGGCGAGCAGCCGTTCGAGCAGCTCGGGATCCGGCTCCCTGTCGTACCAGACGTCCATCAGCTCGACGACGGTCGGATTGTCCTCGCCGACGCTGAGCCGCTCGACCGGGTCGCCGGCGCCGACCTCGCCCGGCTCGAGCACACGAACGTAGAGACCGGGCCGGCGCGCGTCGGCGAAGCGCTTGACCCAGTCCGGCTCGTCCATCCGCGTCGCGAAGACGGAGCAGGGGATGCGCGGCGCGGTCACCTCGACGAGCGCGGCGGCGATCCGGAAGCGATCGCCGATCCGCACCGGCTCGGACCCGAAGCTCGAGAGGGTCAGGTTCTCGCCGAACGTCCCGGGCTCCGGCACGGAGCCGAGCTGCTCCGACCACCACACGTAGTCCTCGGAGCTGTACAGGTAGAGCGCCTGGTCGAGGCCGCCGTGGTTCTCCTCGTCCGCGACGACGTCGCCCGCGAGGCCGAGCGCACCGACGTGGCCGCGCTCCACCGGCGCCTTGCGGATTCCGGTCTCGACCGTCCGCGCGCCGATCTTCATCAGCTCCGATCGGCCGGCGTTGACCGAGACGAGCCTCATCCCGTCAGGTTGATTGGCCGGGCCGCGAAGCGGCCCCTTCAGGGGTTTTCGCGCGGCGAGCGTCCGCTTCTGCGGATGCTCGCCCTGCGCCGACTGGAATAGCCTCGAAGCGCAGCTTTGCCAGGTTTCGCTCTTCGGGAACTCGGGTCGGATAGTCCCGGGTGAAGCAGGCGCGGCAGACCGACGCTTCCGGCAGCCGCGTTGCGGCCTGCATCCCCTCGAGCGAGAGGTAGTGGAGCGAGGTGGCGCCGATCAGCTCGCGCATCTCCTCGACGGAACGGTGCGCCGCCGCGAGCTGCTCCTCGTCGGCCATGTCGATCCCGTAGAAGCACGGCGCCACGATCGGCGGCGACGAGATGCGGACGTGCACCTCCGCGGCGCCGGCCTCGAAGAGCATCCCGACGAGCTGCTGCATCGTGCTGCCCCGGACGATCGAGTCGTCGACGATCACGAGCCGCTTCCCGGCCACCTCTGCCAGCGGGTTGAACTTCATCTTGATCCCCTGGCGGCGCAGGTCGGCGTCTGGCTGGATGAACGTGCGGCCGACATAGCGGTTCTTGATCAGGCCCTCGCTGTACGGGATTCCGGACGCGCGGGTGAAGCCGACCGCGGCCGGCGTGCCCGAGTCGGGGATCGGCATCACGAGATCGGCTTCGACCGGCGCCTCACCGGCGAGCCGCTCGCCCATCCGGACGCGCACGCCGTGCACCTCCGCCCCCGCCAGCGTCGAGTCGGGCCGCGCGAAGTAGACGTGCTCGAAGATGCAGAGCGCCTGCCTTCCCTCCGGTACGGCCTGGGTCGCGTGCACGCCCTCCTCGTCGATCACGACGAGCTCGCCCGGCCGTACGTCGCGCTCGTAGGTCGCGCCGATCAGGTCGAATGCGCACGTTTCGGAGGCGACCACCCAGTCGTCGCCCAGCCGGCCGAGCGCGAGCGGCCTGATCCCCTGCGGGTCGCGGAACGCGAGCAGCTTCCCTTCCGAGAGCGCGACGACCGAGTAGGCGCCCTCGAGCCGGGGCATCGCCGTGGCGACGGCTTCCGCGATTGGCGCCGGGTCGTTCGCGATCAGCGCCGCGATCGCCTCGGTGTCGGAGGTTGCGCCGAGCGCGATCCGCTCGGCGGCGAGCTCTGCCCGCAGCTCGGTCGTGTTCGTCAGGTTGCCGTTGTGCCCGATCGCGACTGTGCGGGCGCTGCCGTGGTGGACGAGCGGCTGCGCGTTCGCCCACGCGTTCGAGCCGGTCGTCGAGTAGCGGGTGTGCCCGATCGCGACGTCGCCGGGCAGCGCGTGCAGCTTCTCCTCGTCGAAGACCTGCGCGACGAGCCCCATGTCGCGGAGCACGGTCAGCCTGCCGCGGTCCGAGACCGCGATTCCGGCCGCCTCCTGGCCGCGATGCTGGAGCGCGAACAGGCCGAAGTAGGAGAGCCGCGCGACGTCGCGCTCGGCGGAGCGGATGCCGAAGACGCCGCACATCTAGTCGTGCGCCTCCCTGAGCTCGTCGAGCGTCAGGCCGAGCAGCGACTCGCCGCCGACGATGCCCAGCTTGCGGATCGGGACGCCGCCGAGCCGATCGACCTCGTCCGGAGCACAGGCGAGCACCGCCTGGCCGCCGCCCTCGCCGAACCAGGCGCGTGGATCGTCCGGCAGCCTCACCTCGGCGCCGATCCCTGAGTGGAGCGCGGCCTTCGCGAGCGCGATTGCGAGCCCGCCGAGCGAGACGTCGTGGACGAGCGAGCAGCTCGAGGCCGCGCGCCAGAGGAACGCGACGAGCGCCGCCTCGGCCTCGAGGTCGAGGCGGGCCGGGCGGCCGCCGACCTCGCCGAAGCGAGCCTGGTACTCCGAGCCCGCGAGCGCGACCGGCGAGGCGCCTGCGAGCAGGATCACGTCGCCCTCGCGCCAGCCTCCGGGCACCTTGCGCACGTCCTCGAGCAGACCGACGCAGCCCACGACCGGCGTCGGGTCGATTGCGCGGCCGTCGGTCTCGTTGTAGAGCGAGACGTTGCCGGAGACGATCGGGATCCGAAGCGCCTCGCACGCCTCGGCCATCCCTTCGATCGACTCGACCAGCTCCCAGGCGATCGCGCCCTTCTCGGGGTTGCCGAAGTTGAGGCAGTCGGTGAGGCCGAGCGGCTCTGCGCCGGTGCAGGCGACGTTCCGCGCCGCTTCGAGCACCGCCAGCCGGCCGCCGGTGCGCGGATCGAGCCGTCCCATCCGGCCGGTGCCGTCGAGCGAGACGGCGAGCCCGCGGTACCCGGGCCGCAGCCGCAGCACTGCAGCGTCGAGGCCCGGACGCCGGACCGTGCGCGAGCCGACGAGATGGTCGTAACGGCGGTAGATCGGGGCGCGGCTGCGGACGTTCTCCGAAGCGAGCAGCGCGACAAGCGCCTGCGGATGCGCGGGCGCGTCGAGCGAGCCTTGTGTTTCGGAAACACTTGGCTCCTCGCGCGGTGTCGGCTCGACGCGGTAGCGGGGGCACTCGTCGGTGAGCAGGCGGGCCGGGATCTCGCCGACCACCTCGTCGTCCCAGAGCGCGCGCAGGAGGCCGGTGTCGGTGACCTCGCCGATGACCGCGTTGTGGAGCTCCCAGCGCTCGCAGAGGGCGAGCACGCTGTCGAGCATCTGCGGGCGGACGACAGCGACCATCCGCTCCTGGCTCTCGCTGATCATCACCTCCCAGGGCTCCATGCCCGCCTCGCGGAGCGGCACCTGGTCGAGCCGGAGGTCGATCCCGCACTCGCGCGCCATCTCAGAGAGGGAGGAAGCGAGGCCGGCGGCGCCGCAGTCCTGCAGCGACTCGACGAGGCCCGACTCGACGAGCTCGACCGAGACCTCGACCAGCTTCTTGCCCATGAACGGGTCGCCGACCTGGACGGTGGGCCGCTTGTCGGCGTCGTCCTCGCCGAGCTCCTGGCTCGCGAGCACGGAGGCGCCGCCGATCCCGTCGCGTCCGGTCGTGGCGCCGTAGAGGACGACGAGGTTGCCGGGGCCGGTGGCGCCCGCCGTCGCGATCCGGTCGGCGGGCAGGAGCCCGACGCACATCGCGTTGACGAGCACATTGTCGCGGTACGCCTCGTCGAAGACGGCCTCGCCGCCGACCGTGGGGACGCCGACCGAGTTCCCGTACGCGCCGATGCCGGCAACGGCCCTGTCGAAGCGGGGATCGCCCGGCGCGAAGCGCAGCCCGTCGAGTAAGGCGATCGGCCGCGCGCCCATCGCGATGATGTCGCGCAGGATCCCGCCGACGCCGGTCGCTGCTCCCTGGAAGGGCTCCACCGCCGAGGGATGGTTGTGGCTCTCGACCTTGAAGCAGACCGCCTCGCCCTCGCCGAGGTCGATCACGCCGGCGTTCTCACCGGGGCCCTGTAGGACGCGTTTCCCTTCCGAGGGAAGCCGTTTCAGAAGGAGGGCCGAATGCTTGTAGCCGCAGTGCTCCGACCAGAGCAGCGAGAAGACCGCCAGCTCGAAGTGGTTCGGCTCGCGCCCGAGCAGATCGACGATGCGCTGCAGTTCCCCGTCGGTCAGTCCCAGCTCTCGATGGATTTGTGCGCGGTGGGTGGGCTGTTGAGCGATCTGCGACAGGTGTTTCACTCTAGCCGGGAAGTTGGACGGCGGCGGGTGCGTTGGAAGCAAGCGTGAGCAGACGCCACCTCGTGATGCTGCTCGCACTGGCTGCGATCTGGGGATCGTCGTTCATGTTCATCGAGATCGCGTTGCGCGACCTCGCACCGTCGACGCTGATCCTGCTGCGCATGGCCTCGGGCGCGGTCGCGCTCGCCGTCTACATCGCGGCCACAGGCCGCAGGCTCTCGCTCCTGCGACCATTGCTCTGGCCGCTGGCGCTGCTCGGCCTCGCGAACACGGCGGTGCCGTTCTTCCTGATCGCATGGGGCCAGCAGTACATCGACTCCGGTCTCGCCTCGATCTTCAACGCGTCGGCCCCGCTCTTCACCGCGCTCTTCGCGATCGCCTACGACCACAGCCAGCGCGCGACCGGGCTGCGTCTCGTCGGAATCCTGGTCGGCTTCACCGGCGTCGTCCTGCTGGTCGGCTTCGAGCTCTCGGGCGGCGACCGGGCGGTCGTCGGCGGCCTCGCCGTCGTCGCGGCGTCGGCCTGCTACGGGATCGGCGGGCTCTATGCGGGACGCCGCTTCGCGGGTCTGCCGCCCTCGCTCGTCGCCTTCGGAGCGTTGGTCTGGTCGACGGCGTTCGTGCTCCCGTTCGGGGTTGCGCAGGCGAGCTCGATCGGCTGGGAGGCGGCGCTCTCGGTGCTCTACCTCGGCGTCGCCGCCACGGGTGTCGCCTACCTCCTCTACTTCGGGCTGATCGCGGGCGCGGGGGCGTCCAAGGCCGTCCTCGTCACCTACCTCGTGCCCTCGCTGGCGCTCGTCTACGGCGCCGTCTTCCTCGACGAAGAGGTGACCGCCGTCGCGCTCGGCGGGCTCGTGCTGGTGCTCGCGGGGGTCGCGTTGGGCACGGGTACGGTGAAGCGATGAACCGCTACTGGCCGATGCTGGTGACGCTGGCCGCCGTCTGGGGCGCCTCGTACCTGTTCATCAAGGTCGCCGTGGACGAGATCGAGCCCGCGCCGATGATGGCCTTCCGGACGCTGCTTGCCGCCGCCGTGCTGCTCGGATACATCATTTGGCGGCTCGGTCGCGACCACGCAATCGCTGAGTTGCGCGCGGCGTGGCGGCACTGCGTCGTGCTCGGCGTCCTCAACGCTGCATTGCCGTTCTGGCTGATCGCGTGGGGCGAGCAGCACATCGACTCCGGTCTCGCGGCGGTCGTGCAGGCGTCGGTCCCGATCTTCAACGCGCTTCTGATCCTGCGCTTTCTGCCGCACGAGCGCCTGACGCGGACACGTGCGCTCGGCCTCGGGATCGGGATCGTCGGCGTCGCCGTCGTCACCGGCATCCACCCCGAGGGCGGCAACCTGGCGATCCTCGGCGCGCTCGCCGTCGTCCTCTCCTCGCTCTCCTACGCCTCGGCCGGCGTCTACGGGCAGCGCGCGGTCTCCGGCACGGCCGGGCCGGTGCTCGCGGCGGGCTCGATGCTGATGGGAGGGCTGATTCTGCTGCCGTTCGCGCTCTTCCAGCTCCCGAGCTCGGTGCCCTCGCTCGAGGCGACCGCGTCGGTCCTGGCACTCTCGCTGCTCGGCACCGCGCTCGCCCAGCTGATCCTCTTCCGCATGCTCGCCCTGCACGGTTCGGCGCGCCTCTCGCTCGTCACCTACCTGATGCCCGGCTTCGCGCTCGTCTACGGGGCGCTCATCCTCGACGAGCAGCTGACCGCGTCGACGATCGGCGGCCTCGCACTGATCCTCGCCGGCGTCTCACTCGCTTCCGGCGCCGTGCGGCTGCCCCGGCGCGAAGCGGCCGCAGTCAGGCCGTGAGCGTCTCGATCCGACCGGCCCGGGCCGGCGACGTCGACTTCCTCGTCGAGCTCTACGCCGACGAGGACGTGCGCCCGTTCCTGGCCGCGGCGGGCTCGTACGACCGCGCGGGTGTCGCGGCGAAGGTCGTGCAGGATCCGGAGGCCGGCGGCGCGATGGTCGTCGAGCTCGAGGACGAGCGCGCCGGCGCGATGGTCTGGGAGCTGACCAACCGGCGCAGTGGAATCGTCCACGTCAGCGGCCTCGCCATCCATCCGGACTTCCGCGGCCGCCGGCTCGCCGACGAGGCGGCGCGCCTCCTCCAGCGCCACCTGATCCACGAGCGCGGCTTCCACCGGATCGAGCTCGAGGTCTACGGTTTCAACGAGCGGGCACAGCGGCATGCGGAACGATCGGGCTTCGTCCGCGAGGGCGTCAAGCGACGTGCATACCGCCGCGGCGACGGCTGGGTCGACGGCGTCCTCTACGCGCTCGTCGCGGAGGATCTGGAGCCGCCGAGGTAGGCGGTCAGCAGGTCACCGGTCTGCGGCAGGTCTGTCCGGAGGCTGTAGACGTTCTCGTCCTCGTCGCGAATCGTCACGAATCCGGCCTGGCGCAGGATCGCGAGATGGTGGTGCGCCGTCGACTTGGCGACGCCGAGCTCCGCCGCCGCCTCGCTCAGCTTCATCGCCCCGTCGCTCAGTCGCCGCAGCAGCTTCAGCCGGCCCTCGTCGCCGAGCGCCTTGTAGACGCGCGCGACCTCGGCCGGCGACGCGCCCTCTTCGGCGGCCGGCGCGATCGGGTAGCAGAAGATCTTCGTGCTCTTGTGCTCCCAGAGGATCACCCACGGTCGCCTGAACCAGCTGGGGAAGAAGGCGATCGTGCGGATCGCGGGCGGCGGCGTGTACTGGTAGCCGCGGGTGGCGAGCTCGACGAGCTGCTCCGGCGAGTGGCGCTTGGCGAGGGCCCGCTTCGCCTCCGCGTCCCGCTCCGCCGCCTCTCGCCACTCCTGCTCGTACGGCGCGAAGACGTGTTCGTACCAGCGCGGGAGCAGGCCGACGATCCGAGCCTTCACCTCGAGCCCATCCATCCGCAGCAGATCTCGGTACAGCTCGTGCTTGTCCGACCACTCGGCGAGCGCCTCGAGCACCTGCTCGATCGCCGACTCGTCGCCGTATGCGGCCGCCTCGACGATGTCGGGCGCGATGTGGCTCGAGGTCGTGTCGTAGTGGCCGAAGAGGTGGAGCTTCAGCTCCACGGGGTCGATCGCCTCGAGCCGCTCCATGAAGGCGGCGAACGTCCGCGGCTTCGGCGTCTCGTAGACGATCCCGAGCAGGTGCGCAGCCACCGTCATGTCGCCGAGGCGGAGCGTGTCGACGTCGGCACGGACGTCCTCCGGAACGGACTCGAGCCTCGCCTGCATCCACTCCGCACCCAGGTCGAACGTGTCGTGGTCGTCGCGGTCGCCGACGGCGCAGATGCTCATCAGCACCTCGGCTGCCTCCGCCACCTCGATCTCGACCGTCACCGCTCCTGAGCGAGAGAGGTCGAGCACCGGTGCGCGCTTGTTCTGTTCGACAGCCATGGAACGAACGCAGCGTACTCGCAATCAAAGGGCTTGACAAGGGATGTATCGTTCGATAACTTTCGAACAGTTCAAGCATGTCGAATGCGCAAGGAGCCCAGATGTACCCCTCGCCCGACTATCTCGCCCAGCTCACCCAGGATCGGCAGCAGGACCGGCTGGCCGCCGCTGCCGTGCACCGGCTCGCTCCGTCGAGCCCGGCCCGCATCAGGATTGCGCGCACCCTCCGGCGCACCGCGGACCGGCTCGACGCGGCGACTCCCGCCGCGAGCCCGGTGCGAAGTGCGCTGTCCTAACCCGGCAGATGGGCATCCGCGAGAGCGGATGCCCATCGCGCACCCCTGAAGGGACGCCGCGGCGTCCTGCCTAGTGCCCTAGGAACTCGAGCAGCAGCGGGTTGACGAGCTCGGGGCTGCGGATGTCGGGCCGGTGCCCGCCGCCGGGGATCAGCTCGAGCCGCGCGTCCGGAAGCCCGCCGGCGACCGCGCGGGCCGTCTCAACCGGGACGGGTTTGTCCTCCTCGCCGTGGACGACGAGCGCCGGGCACGTGACGTCTGCGAGCAGGCGCCCCGGCGTGACCCAATCGAGCTCGAGTTCCTGCGCGGCGACGATCTCCGGAGAGGCGTCGAGACCGATCGCGACCATCTCCTCGATCAGCTGCGCCGAGTCGGGCTCGGTGAAGACCGCGTGCATGAACGGCACGATGAAACCCGGCCAGTCGCGCCGCCAGCGCTCCAGAGCGACGGGATCGGGTGGTGACGGTTCCGGTTCGAGCCGCATATAGGGCGCGAGGGCGGCGATCCGGGTCACGCGCTGCGGGTGCTCGGTGGCGAGCATGACCGCTGCGTTCAGCCCGCGCGACGCCGTGACGACGGCGGCTTCCCCGACGCTGGCTGCGTCCATCACGGCGAGCGCGTCGGCTGCGTGGAGCGGAAAGTCGTAGCCGTGCGCCGGCCGGTCGCTGGCACCGGCTCCGCGCGGGTCGTAGGTGACGACGGTGGCGTGCGGCCCGAGTGCTGCGACCTGGTGGCCGACGACGCGCGCGTCGACGAGGTTCCAGGTGGGGACGAAGAGAACGGCACGGTCTCCCGAGCCGTAGCGGTTCCAGGCGATCCGCGTTCCGTCCACGCTCGCCGCGAAACCGCGCTCGCTGGGCTGCGGCGCAGGGATCACGCGGCGATCCTACGCTGCTAGTGCGCTCTGAGAAAGCCCTCGACGAGGCTCTTCGCCTTCGCCGAGCTCGCCATCAGCCCGATCCCGTGCGCTGCGCCCGGCAGCAGCTCGAGCCGCTTGTCCTTCGCCGCGGCCGCCCGGTGAAGCGCCTTCGCGTCCTCGGAGAAGTCGTAGCCGCCGTTGTCGTCCGCGGTCGCCGCGAGATAGAGCACGGGCACGCGGAGCCGCGGGCCCGCCTTGACGCCGTCCATGCCGCGGAAGCGCGC
>DATMEO010000051.1:0-20033 GCA_035556515.1 Gaiellaceae bacterium | reverse complement strand
GACCGCCGCAACCAGACCTTCCACGACAAGTTCGCCCGCAGCATCGTGGTGCGTGCATGAGCGACCTCGACCGCGAGACCGAGCAGCGGATCGAGAAACCCGTCTCGGAGGAGGCCGTCCGCGAGACGCGCCTCACCCCGGCCCAGGCGGTCGACAAGATGCGCGTCAACCTGCCGGTGCGCGGGAACCGCAAGCTGCGCAAGCTGCTGGAGCGCGTCAACGACGACAAGCAGCTGAAGGCGTGGTGGCACGTCGCGAACGTGAACGCCGTCGTCCGGATGGAGATCAACGACCACTCCTGGGTCCACATCCAGATCGTCGCCAACATCGCTCTGAAGCTCCTGCGCCAGCTGACCAAGCACGGCGTCGAGCCGTCCGCCGTGCGCGACTTCGGGCTCGAGCAGGACGACGCCGAGGTGATCGTGGCGCTGTCGGCGCTCCTCCACTGCGTCGGCATGTCGGTACACCGTCACGGGCACGAGGACTTCTCGCTCTTCCTCTCAGAGCCGAAGATGCGCGAGCTGCTGGACGGGATCTACGCCGAGCCGGAGCTGACGGTGATCGTCTCGGAGGTGCTGCAGGCGATCACGAGCCACCGCGCCGACGGGCAGCCGCTCGCACTCGAGGCCGGAATCCTCCGGGTCGCGGACGCGCTCGACATGGCCGAGGGCCGCTCGCGGATCCCGTTCGAGAAGGGCCGGGTCTCGATGCACTCGCTCTCGGCTGCCGCGATCGACGACGTCTCGATCAAGGACGGCGAGGCGCGGCCGGTGATGATCGAGATCGTGATGAACAACTCCTCCGGCCTCTTCCAGGTCGACGGGCTCCTGAAGGCGAAGCTGCGCGGCTCCGGTCTCGAGCCCTACGTCGAGGTGATCGCACACATCGACACGGACGCGGAGAAGCGCCTCGTCCCGGTCTACCGGCTCGAAACCTAGGCGCTAGAATCGATGCGCACCCGGTGCGGGATCGTCTAATGGTAGGACGCTCGGCTCTGGACCGAGTAGTCTAGGTTCGAATCCTAGTCCCGCAGCTCGCTCGGATTAACCCCCGCTCAGGCGGGGTTTTCGTTTGCGGCCCTTGTCGAGCCTGTTCTTCCGGGCTACACTCTTACTATCTTCGCAAAGCTTCTTTGCGCTTCCCGTGCAGGACGCGGGAACCGGACGCTGTCTCTCCCCTCGAGGAAGCGTCCACCCAAGCAGGCGGCGGGGCCCTCCGGGGCCCCTTCGTCATCGCGGAGGCGGACTCACCGGAGCCGTCGGACGTTGCCTGCGACGCCGCGCTCTGCTATCCCTCCCCCATGCGCCTCGGCCGCCGCTCCGGGCTCACCCCCCTCGACGAGGCAGCCGCGTATGCCCGCTGCCACGGCACCCGCGACAACGACGTCCGGATCGTGAAGCTGCCGCCACGCCGGCCGCGGTACGAAGACGTCCTGACGACCGGCGAGGAGCTGCGCGAGCTGTTCGAGCAACGTCTGGATGCGCGCGAGGCCGAAACTCCGTAGGACCACGCGAAAGCGGGCTCCGGAGAGCCCGCTCTGCGTCGCTGCCCAGGCGATCTAGGGGCCGGCGAGCCGGGGCCGGCGAAGGTAGCCGACCGCCAGTCCGAGGCCGAGGACGAGAACGAGCGCGCCGATCCCCACCGTCAGCGCCTCGTTCCATTCGACCGTCGAGCCGCCGCCGCTCGAGAGCTCGGGCTGCGAAGCCACGTCCGAGTGTGCGAACCGGACGGCCTTGTCGTCCGGCCGAGGCCCGACCACGAGCCCCTGCTCCTGCGCCGTCAGCGGATCGTGAAGCGAGCCCGCGGCAGCCACGACCGCGTTGGCGAACGCGATCTCTTCTCCGTTGGGGCCGCCCAGCGACTGGCCGTCGGGGCCGCCCAGCGACTCGCCCGGCCGGACGAAGACGTCGGTCAGATACGGGTCGTGGATCGCCTGCGAGGCTGCCGCCTGCGCATCCGCCTCGGTCAGGATTCCACCTGAGAGGTACGGGATCACCTGAACGGCCTGCGGGCCGACGAACGGCTCATCGCCGTCTGGGATCCCTGCCGACAGCGGGATGCCCGACTCCATGTCTACGACACCAGACCAGCCACCCGCCGCCACATAGCGGGAGCCGTTGGTGCCCTCGTCAAACTTTGCCGCGGCGACGGAGACACGACCGGCGAACATCACCGACGCGAAAGCCAACCCGAGCGCCATCCGGCGGAACCACCGGTGCCTTCTGCGATACGACATGCTGCTCCTCCTCCTGCTCGACCCCTCCCTGAGCTAGCAAGACGGAGGAGCCCGCAGCTTTCTTCCCTTTCGTAACGAATCGCGCTTGACTGTTCGCCATGACGACGGAGCTCAGCGACGCCCAGCTCGTCGGACGCTGCCGGGCCGGTGAGCCGGCCGCCTGGAACGAGCTCGTGGAGCGCTTCTCGCGCTACGTGTACGCGATCGCTGTGCGGGCCTACCGATTGCCCGAGCACGACGCCGAGGATGTCTTCCAGGACGTCTTTGCCCGCGCCTACGAGCGGCTCGGGTCGTTGCGCGACGACACGGCGATCCGGCCGTGGCTGGCGCAGCTGACGCGGAACGCGTGTGTCGACAGGCTGCGGACGTCCGCCCGCGAGCTGCCGGAGGAGGAACCAGCCGCCGAGGAGGCCGACGCGATGCTGGAGCGGCTCGACGAGGCCCTCGACGTCCACGACGGGCTCGAGGCGCTCTCGGGCGACTGCCGCGAGATCCTCGACCGCTTTTTCGCCCGCGACGAGAGCTACCGGACGATCGGCGAGGCCCTCGACCTCCCGCCCGGCACGATCGCAAGCAGGATCTCCCGCTGCCTCGGAAAGCTGCGCGAGCAACTCGAGGGAAGAAAACCGAGCCCTGGCACGTCTGGAGGATTGTGAGGGCCACCCCCCGATACGACGAAGAGCGCCTGGCCGAGCTGCTCAGCATCCTGCCCCCGGCTCCCACCGGGTGGGTTCAGGCTGCACAGGAGCTGCCGGCTGCGCGTGGCGAGCTCGACGAGATCGTCGAGCGTGCCCGCGTCGATGCCGAGTTCCGGGTCTGGCTCGTCGCCGATCTCGAGGCGGCGCTTGCTGCGGCCGGGTACGAGCCGACGGACGAGCTGCTCGATGCCATTCGAGCTTGCTTGCCCAAGCTCGATCAGTGATGCTCATGCCCTAGTGGCGCTTTACGACCGCGACCTGCGCGTCATGCTCGACGAGATCGCCGGCCCCTCCCCTGCTCCGGGCGCCGGCGCAGTCTCCGGCGTCGTGATCGCAATGGCGGCCGGCCTGATCGCCTCGGCGGCGCGCCGCTCGGACGAGTGGGAGGACGGCAAGGGGGTCTCCGCCCAGGCGCAGGCGCTGCGTTCACGCGTCGAGCGACTTGCGGAGGCGAACGAGGAGGCGTACCTCGAGGCGCTCGCATTGATCGAGGGCGCATGGGAGGACGGGGCGCGCGACGCGGCGATCGGCAAGGCGCTCGATACCGCCGCCGAGCTGCCGCTCTCGATCGCCGAGTGCGCCTTCGACGTGGCGCTGCTCGGCGCGGAGGCCGCACAGCACGCGTGTCGGGGCGGCGCCGAGGACGCAGCTGCCGCGTCGATCCTCGCGGAGGCTGCGGCACGCGCCGCGGCAAGCCTCGTGGCGGCCAACCTCGTCTCCCGGCCGGGCGACGAGCGTGTGCTGCACGCACAACGGCTCGCCGACGCCGCGACCGACGCTGCACGGCGCGCCGTCGCGGCATCAGCTGCCCGGTAGCGGGCCGCGCTGCATCCCCGGCGCAACGTGAGCATCCGCCGAAGCGGATGCTCACCGCGCGAAGGCCCTGAAGGGCGCTTCGCGCCCGGTAGCGGCCGCGCTACCGTCCGAACGCCGGCTTGAAGGCCGTGCGCTCGGGCCGGCGCAGCCAGCGGCGCCGGGTGGTTCCAGTCTCTGTGCTGGCCTCGTGGGCCAGCCGCGCGCGCTCGGCCTCTCGAATCATGTCGGCCTGGCGATATCTCGCGATCTCGTGCATGAGCGTCGGATGCATGAGGTGCTCCTTTTCCGTCGTCTGCCGACAAGACGGGGGAGCGGGGCTGTTTCTTCCCTACGCCCTCGGCAACTCGTCCATCCGCCGGATCCAGGCCTCGAGCCGCGGGGAGCGGTCGCCGAGCGGCATCGCGTCGCGGAGGATCTCGTGGAAGCGGTGCTCGTCGCCCTCCTCCCAGATCACCGCGTACTTGAGAAACGGGAACGCGACCACGTCTGCCAGCGTCAGCTCATCGCCGAAGAGGAAGGGCCGTCCGGCAAGCATCGCCTCGAAGAGCGGCAGCGCGTCCGCGATCCGCCGCTCGAGCTCCGCGATCCGAGCGCGATCCGGCTCCGGCTTCTCTTCCTCGGCGACGATCAGGTTCGGCGGGCGCTTCCAGACGTGGTTGAACCACTCGACGAAGATCCGCACCTCCGCGCGCCGCGGTTCCTCGACCGGGTAGAGCGACCGCTCCGGGAAGCGCTCCTCGAGGTAGTCCAGGATCGCCGGCGAGTCGGAGATGACGCGGTCGCCGTCGACGAGAACGGGCACGAGCTCCTGGCCGCTGACCTCGACGACGCGGCTGCGGTCGTCCGAGTCGACGTCGACGTACTCGACCGGGACGCCCTTGTGCGCGAGCGCGAGCGCGACGCGCTCCACGTTCGTCGAGAACGGAATCCGGTAGAGCTTCAGCACGCCGTCGGGGTAGGGCCCCACCGAGGGGACCCTACCCCGTGCGTATCGCTACTCGGTGTACTCGGGGCAGAACGGCGCCGAGGCGTCGTACCGCGCCGAGTAGTCGCGTTCCACGGCTCGGAGCGCGTCGATGCGCCCGTTCCCGAAGCACGTGTCGTAGCCGGCGAGGCCGATGTCGACCGCCGACCGCTCGAGGATCTCCTCGACCTTGTCCGGCGCCAGCTCGACATCGCCGTTGCGAGCGAGCTTGCCGAACTGGCTGACGATCAGGGCGGCGACACCCGCCGCGTGCGGCGACGCCATCGACGTGCCCTGGATGCAGCCGTAGGCGCCGGCCGGGAGCGTCGAGAGGATCGTCGTCGTGCAGTCGCCGGTCGTGCCGTTGCCGCCCGGAGCGGCGACGTCGTTCGCGGGAACGCCGTAGTTCGAGTAGCCCGACTTCTCGCTCTGCGGGCCGAGTGCGGAGACCCCGATCACGCCGGTCGTCTCGGCCGGGACGACGTCGCAGTCCGCCGGGTCGGCGGCCGACGGATTGCCGAGATCCTCGTCCGAGTTGCCGAGCGCCGCCACCGGCACGACGCCGCGGCCGCGGGCGTACGCGATCGCCCGCTCGACCGCCTCCCGGAACGAGCGCTGGGTCGGATCCGAGTTGCACTTGAACTCGGTCGACTCCTGGAAGGCATCGTCGTCGACGAAGAAGCTCATATTGATCACGTCGAGCTTGATGTCGCCGGCGTAGGTGAGCCCGTCGACGACGGCGCTGACGTAGCAGTAGCCGCTCGCGTCGCAGACTTTCACCGGCACGAGCGTCACGTTCGGGGCGACGCCGACGACGCCGATCCCGTTCGCCTGCGCGGCGACGGTGCCGGCGACGTGCGTGCCGTGGAACTGGTTGTCGACGCACGGGTCGGGTGAGCCGACGCCGGGACCGCTCGGCAGGAAGCTGACCGAATTGCGGCCCCTAGCGCAGTCGACGTTCGAGGCTCTGTCGCTTGAGTTTGGGCCGTCGACGACGAAGTCCGGGTGATGCCCGTCGATGCCGCTGTCGAGGATGCCGACGTCGACGGAGCGCGAGCCGGCCTGGAAGTTGTGCGCCTGCGGCGCCCGGATCTGCTGCATGTCCCACTGCGCCGACTCGAGCGGGTCGGCGGTCTGCTCTGGGCCGCCGTCGGGCAGGCCCTTGAACTTCTTGTCCTTGCCGACCGACGCGACGAGCGCCGACGACGAGAGCGCGGACGCGAACGTCGCCGAGCTCGACTCCGCCACCAGCACGCCGATCTGCTGCGACAGGTCGTTGGCGACCGTGCCGCCGGCCGCGGCGACCGCGGTGTTGACCGCGGCGGCGGTGCCGGTCGCGGTGAAGCCCTGGTCGCCCTGGACGCCTGCCAGGACGACGAGGTAGCGCTGGTTCTGGGCCAGATCGGTCGAGCTGGAAGCGGTCGGCACCGCGCCGGCGAGCCCGGCGAGTGCCGTTGCGACGAGTGCCGCGATCAAGGTCTTTCTCATGCGTTTCCCCCGTTGCGTTGGACGATCGGATTCACGGTGTGACGAGGCCGCCGGTGACGACGACCTTCCCCTTGAGCAGGACGCCGCCGGCGGCGTAGCCGTCGCCGAGGACGATCCGGAACGCGTCCGCGGCGGAGCCGAGATCCTCGGCCTCGGCGAAGAACGAGACGCCCGGAACGCCGTCGACCGTGGCGCGGCCCGTGATGCTCGCCTTCGCGCCCGCGATCGTGAGCGTGTCGATGCCCGTCGCGGTCACCTTGCGGCCCGAGGCTTTGTCGTGGAACGTCAGCTTCCCGGTGGGCGCCGCCTGACCGGCGAGATACGCGACGTCGAGCGAGAAGGTCGCAGTGCCGCCCTTCGACGGGCCGGAGAGGATCGAGAGCTCGGCGAGCTCACCGTCGACACCGCCGTTGCCCTTCGCGCGCCCCGGCGTGTTTGTCGGACGAACGAGGCAGCCCGCGCCGTCGCACGTCGTCAGCGAGAAGACGTCGAAGCCGCGGGTCATGTCGCCCGTATAGACATAGCCCTTGTACTCCTTCGCCGACCAGGTGTCGGCGCCGGGCATCACGTTCCAGCCGAGCGCGTTGCCCCAGGTCGAGCGTGGATCCTCGCGGACTCCGTCGGTCGAGCTGGATGCCTTCGAGAAGTCGACGTGCCAGGTGCCGGCGCCGTAGTGGGCGGTCACGAACTGCCGGCCGGGCAGGCTCGAGACGCCGTCGAAGCCGGCCGCGATCGCGCCCGGGCCTGCGCTGCCGTTGCCGCCGTTGCGGAACACATGGATCGTGCATCCGCGCTCGGTGTGGCCGATCGCTGCGAGCGCCGGCGCGAGCGGGTCCGGGGCCAGAAGCGGGTTCGGATAGAGCCACGAACCGAGCTTTCGCGCCGGAGCGACGCCTAGGTTCCAGAAGTGAGCCGCGCCGATCTTGCCGCTCGGACCCTGGTTGCAGCCGGTCTCGGTGATCCCGCCGCCGGCCTCGTCGGTGACGACGAGGATCTTGCCGTCCGAGCTCGTGTCGGACTGGTGCGAGAGCTGGATCACCTGGCCGTCGGCTCCCTGCTCGGCCGTCGCGGCGTTCGGAATCGTCGCCGTTACGGTCGCCGGGCGGTTGAAGATGTCCGTCACGTCGAGGATCCGCGTCGAGTCGAGCCCAGCGCTGTAAAGCGTGTTGCCGTCGCGCGAGAACGAGACGTCGTGCGCGTCGTCGGCGACGGGCTCCGGAATCGTCCGGACGAGCGTCGCGGGCGCCGTGCGGATGTCAACGACCTCGATCCCGTTGAAGGAGGTATTGACGGTCAGGTACTTGCCGCTCGGGTGAATGGTGGTCGTGTGCGCGCCGGCCGAGGAGAGCGTCGAGAGGTAGCAGTCGACGAGCTCGGTCCGGAACGTCGCCGTCTCCGGTTCGAAGACGAGCCTGACGATGTCGACGCCGCCGCGAGTCACGCCGGCGGTGCCGGCGCCCTTCCCGCGCAGGCAGTTGGAAGTCGCGCCCGAGATCCCGAGCGAGTCGAATCCGAGCACGAGCACGTTGCCGCTCACCTGGACGTCGTTCTGATAGCCGGGATCGGTGTAGCGCCCCGCCGCCACCGGATGTGCCGGGTCGGTGACGTCGAAGATGCGCGTGCCGCCGCCCATCGTTCCCACGAACGCGTAGTCGTGGAGGGCACCGTCGGCGGCCCGCCGCGACTGGAACTCGATGTCGGTGCCGACGAAGCCGCAGACGTTCGCGACGTGGGCGATGTTCTTCGCCGCCCGCGGTACGAGACCAGGTGACGAAACCGCCTCGCACGGCAGTGCCACATTCCGCACCGGGTCGAGCGGATCCGGGGCCAGCGCCTGCGCGCCGGCGATCACACCGCCGGCGGCGACGACGAGGGCGAGCAACAGCAATCGAAGCTTCATCATTCCTAGGCCTCCCACATGCCGACGTTGTCGAAGGTCGCGCCGCCGAGAGCCCCGGCGAGCACGATCCGCACCTGTGTTGCGCCCGCCACGGTCGTCAGCGTCGGCGCGAGCGGCACGGTCGCAAGCACCGTTCCGAGCGCGGAGAGCTGCTGCACGGCGACGGTGCCGCCGCCGGTGACGCCTGCGTCGAGCGTGTACGCCCGGCCCGGCTCGACCGGGATCGCCGCCGACGTCCACGACCCACCGGGCCCGGCGGACGCCGAGTTGCCGTCGTAGCTCGTTGTGCCGGAGCTCGACCAGCTGTCGGGCCGACCGTTCGTCGAGGACTGGAAGTCCCCGTTCTGCACCTTGTTCCCCTTAACGGTCGCGACGCGCGAGGCGGTGTTGTTCGTCTCACTCGCCTCGGCGATCGCCCCTGCCGGGTCGGCGGTGACGGCGATCGTGAAGTCGCCCTTCAGACCCTTCGTCTGCCAGACGGCGGACGCCGTGCCGCTGCCGCCGGCCGGGACCGACGCGATCGTTTGCAGCGTGCCGATCTGGGCGCCGTTCGCCGTGAGTCTGACCGGCACGCCGCTCGCAGCAGCCACGCCGGCGTTCCGCACGGTCGCGGTGATCGTCGTCTGGTCCTTCGAGCTCGAGAACGCGATGTCCGACGCCGCGACACTGAGGTCGGGCAGCGGCCGCTCCCACTGGAGCGCGTTCTGGAGCACCTGATAGCCGCTGTAGGTGACGGCGTAGTTGGCGAGCCCGAACGGGTGGTGGAACTGCTCCGTCGGCATCGGAATCAGTGCCCCGATCACTCGGACGACACCGTTGCCGACTGCGAGCTCGCCGAGCGTCATCTGGTCGGCCGAGGTCGTCCCGGCCGTGCGGCCGCCGAGCCGCTCCCACTCGACCTGGTCGACCGCCCACACGGGCGACGACGCGAGCTGGCCGTCGGTGTCCGGCGGGCTGATCGCATACCCGATCGGCACCGGCTCGTACGTCTGATGCCGGAAGCCCGGCCCCTCGGCTGCGCCCGGCTGGTTGACATCGCGCGCGAGCGGATCCGCGTAGGTGTCCGTGCGGTCGTCGCGGGTGAAGCCGATGTAGCCGGCGTAGACGCTGAAGTCGTTGACGAAGGCGCGCCCGACGAGGCCCATATGGGCGAGGTCAGGGACGGCGCCGTCCGTGAGGACGAGGTTGCCGCCGTTCTCGGCGAACAACTTCAGCTTCTCGCCCCAGGACGTTCGCTCCGCGTCGGTGCGGGCGGAAGCGGCCGGCGGCGGGCCCGCGTACTCGTTCGAGAACGAAAGGGTGAGCCCATCGGCCGGAGCTCCGGCCGCCCAGTTGACGACGCGGATACGGTAGTGGCCGGGCAGCGGGTTCAGGATCGTCGCCGTCTCGCTGGCCGCACCCGTGGCAGCGTTCCCGGCCGCCGACCAGCCGCCGGAGACGCGGCCCTGCCGCTCGATGTAGAGGTCGTAGTCGACCGAGTTGGGCGCGTCGAGCGCGATCGTCATCCGCTGGTTGTTGAACGCCGGATCGACGTCGAACTCGAAGTCCGCCGCGCAGGTCGGTGGCAGCACGTCGGCCGTACCGGGCTGGTACGCACACGGCACAGTGGCCGCCGTCTTCAGGGTGACGTCGCTGAACGTCGTCGGTCCCTGCGCCGGTCCGGTCGGGATCGGCTCGACGTAGCCCGGCAGCGCGTCGTCGGCGACGACGACGCTCGAGAAGCGGTCGAGGTTCACGGCACCGGAGAGGACCTGGTCGGCGGTGACGCTCGTCAGCTGCCCGGGCTGCATGTGCGACGCGAGGCTGTCGAAGAACTTCATGTTCGTCGCCGAGTACGGGAGCTGGCCCGGGTCCTCCCACGCCTTCTCGCCGGAGAAGGTGATGTCGAGGTCGGCCGAGCCGCCGGACGCGCGCAGCTTCGTCGCGAGGCCGCCGGTCATGCAGATCCGGTAGCGCCCGGGCAGCGGCAGGTTGCCGTGCACGGCCGCGCCGGCCTGCTGGTAGACGTCGCTCTGGTCGAAGTAGCGGTTGATCTCCTCCCACTCGTCGCCGGCCTCGCCGCACGCGGTCGCCGGGCCGGGATCCTGCTCGCCCGAGCGGTAGCGCTCGAGGATCAGGTCGGTCGTGGCGAGCTGGCCGACGCCGCCGACGTTGATCCCGGTCACCTTGCCCTCGACGCCGCCGTTGGCGACGCCCTGGTCAAAGCCCTGGATCGTGAACTCGTAGGTGAAGTCGTTGCCGATGTCGAGCGCCGCGTCGAGGATCGGCGCCTGCGGCGGCAGACCCGCACCCGGCGGGGGCGGCGTCGCCTCACCGGCGTTGGAGACGACCTTCGGGCTGCGGACGTACGCGACCGAGCCCGGGACGCGGAAGCTCGTGTCCTCCGGCTTCAGCGTGTAGTTGATCATCGAGTAGACGAGGCTCTTGTTCCCGTCCACGTGCAGCTGCTCGGCGTCGATCAGGTAGCAGGAGCCGACGCCGCAGTTGGAGAGGTGCGAGAGGCTCATCTCGTTGTCGATCCCGTCGCCGTCGAGACCGAGCGGCGAGTTGATCCAGTCGCCGAGCGAGCCGGTCGTCGTGTAGGCGATCGTGTCCCAGACCGTGCCCCACTGGACGCCGTAGAGCCGCCGGTCGTCCTTCGGCGCCGTGTTCGGCTTGATCAGCGGCGACCACGCGAGGCGCTGCTCCGCGTCCGCCCAGGCGCCCTTGACGGTCTGGAGGATGCGTTGGTTCTTCGAGTAGTCCTGCTCGCCCGCGCCGAGCAGGGTGAACGAGAAGGCGCGGTCGATCAGCTGCCCGTGCAGGTCGATGCCGCCGTCCCACTTGCCGCGGATCTGCTTCATCACCTTGCCGAACGACCGTGTCTCGGGCTCCGACCACGGCGTGTACGGCCGGAAGGTGAAGCCCATCGTCGGCCAGTCGCGGTTCATGTCGACGCCGTTGCCGTTGTAGCGCTGGAAGAAGCGGGCGCCGTTGTCGAGGTCGCCGCGCTTCCAACCGTCCGGGTTCGCGAAGACGAAGTAGACCGCCGAGCGGCGCAGCGCATCGCCGGCGGTGACGCTCTGGCCGGGCGTCGTCTCGAGGAGCGGATGCGGAAGCGTCCCCTCCTTGGCGCATGTGGCCGGCGCCGAGGCGACGCCGCCCTCGCAGGCGGCCCAGGTCGCGAGGTCCTCGGCGGCGCGAACGCCCGCCTCGGCGCCGGCACGCTCGATCCCGTGGATCGAGAGCGGGAAGGTGAAGAACTTCTTGCTCGCGTCGGGGACCCGCTCGTCCGTGACGCGTAGCAGGTAGAGCGACGAGCGCTCGCGACCCGCGGGAACGCCTTGCTGCGGGAGGCCTGCGGAGCACAGGTCCGCGCTGGAGGTCGAGCGGGTGCAGTCGGAGCCGTCGCCGAAGTCGCGCTCGAGCTCGTAGAACTCGACGAACTGCGGGAAGAGGGTCTCGAGGTACTCGACGCCCGCGACCATGTCCGCGTAGGAGAGGAAGTCGACGGCGCCGCACGACGCGTTCCCCTTGGCGAAGGGCGAGCGGCCGGGCGCCTGCGCGGGCGCGGGCCAGTACGCGTGCGGATCGGGGAAGACGCGGCCGCAGAGCTCGTAGGCCGCCGCAGTGGTCGCGACCGGTGCGGAGCCACCGACTCCGGTCGCCGGGCCGAGCAGCAGGACGGCCGCGACCGCGACGAGGCCTACCAGGGTGCGCGTTCTCATCGATTCCTCCTGGGCGTGGAACGGGAGCGGCGGCCTTGCGGCCGCCGCTCCCTTGGGGACTGCTCTAGCGCTTGGCCGACGGGCAGGCCGAGGCGCCTTCCTTCTTGGTGCCCTTCTGCAGCTCGCTCGTGCCGGGCGCGAGGCCGAGCGCGAGGTCGCGGTAGGCGGCGGCCGACCGCCACGCCTTCTGGGCGGCGAACGTCGCGTTGACGAAGTCGAAGCGCGCGAACAGCGTCTCCGCCCGCTTCGAGTTGTCGATCGCCTCCTTGCGCAGCCGGGCGGCGTTCGCCGGCAGCTGCGAGACGAGCGTGACACCCTTGGCCGCGTACGCGTCACCGGCCTGGGAGAGCCCTTCGTCGGCCCACTTCAGGTAGTAGGCAGCGTGACCGCGGGCGATGTTCTCCTGGTCGAGGATCGAGTAGACGAGCTCGGTGTGCGAGTACGTCGTCGGTGACGCGGTCGAGTTGAACGCCCACGTGAAGCCGTCGTAGTACCGCGGCGAGCCGTCCGCCTTGCGCGTCGCGCCGATCGAGTCGTGCGGATGGGCGAGGCCGAGGTAGTGGCTCGCCTCGTGGATCGAGGTGTAGGTGAACGCGCCGCCCGAGACCTGCGGATGCGCGAACGCCATCGACTGGTCGCGGTCGGACTGGGGCGACTTGAAGACGTCGTTGACGGAGCCGAGGTAGCCCCACGGCACCCCGTCACGGTTCGTCGCGATCCCGGCCGCGATCGGGAGCGCCCACGCGTAGTGCTTCTCGGCGACGACGTTGATCGCCGGCACGGTCGTGTAGCACGCGCCGCCGCGGAAGAGCCGCGTCTGCTGGTCGATGTAGTCCATCGCCGTGTCGGTGTGCATGGAGACGCCCGGCGCGCCGGCGACGTCGTCGCCGTCCTGCTTCGCCTGGTCGAGCATCGCCTGGTCGGCGTCGTTGTCCGCCCCGCCCTCGGCGAGGTACGCGAAGCGCACGTCACCGGCGAAGGTCAGGTACGGGGTCAGCGTCCGCAGGCCCGCCAGGACGACGTCCTGGTTGTAGAGCTTCGACAGGTCCGACGCCCACGGCAGCTCTGCCTTCGCGTCATGCCAGACGTTGTCCGAGAACCAGTACTGGCCCGTCGCCGGCTGCGGCTCGTACAGATACGAGTGCAGGAACCGGAACGAGGTCGCCTGGTTGACGGTGCGGCCGAGCATGAAGTTGAGCTGGTTCTCGTCCCAGGTCGCGCCCGGGGTGATCGCCTGCTCGATGCCCTCGCCCGTGTTCACGAGCGTGACCGGCCGCGGCGCCTTCGCGCGGTACTCCCAGAGTGGCGGGTCGTAGTTCGCCGAGCCGTAGACGGAGCGGTTGCGGTTGCCCCAGGTCTCGGCCTCGTACGGGTTCGGAGCCGCGCCGGTGTCGACCATCATGAAGCGGTAGCGTCCGCCCCAGTTGCGGGCCCAATCGATCCCGTCGAAGTCACCCGTGTCCGGGTCGATCCGGTTGACCTTCCAGACGTGGTACTCGTTCTGCGGCTTCAGGATCGCGCGGGCCTCAGCCGAGTCCCACGTGTTCAGGATGTAGACGGTGTAGCCGGGGTTGCGGCCCGGGCCCTTGCCGCGGGCGGGGTCGTCCCAGCCGAGCATCGCCTTCGAGTTGGCCGCGATCCAGTCCTCGACCTTTTCGCCGTCGACGAAGCGGACGGGAGCGTTCGGCGCCACGAGCGCGCCCGTGCCGCGGTACGCGCCGCGGGTGGCGTTGTAGCCCTCGAGGTACTGGCGGTTGCCCGACTTGGCGAAGTCGCCGGTCGTCGAGTTCGCCTTCATCGCAGTGAAGAGGCCCTGCGTGAACGCGGAAGACGCGTAGACGAAGTGCGGCTTCCACTTGTACTCGTAGGGGACCGTGAACGGGGTCGTGTTGTTGTAGTAGTTGCGCCCGTGATTGACGAGCGTCTCGGCGCCGAAGAGGGGGAACTGGTCGCCGCTCGAGGTCTGGCCGCGCGGGATCAGCACGCCCGGCCGCTGGTAGTTCGGGATCTCCCCGAGCACCTTCGCCTCGTCGAGCTCGCCGGGGGCGAAGCCGACCGCGACGACACGAAGCGGAACCTCGACCGACGCCTGCGCCGCCGCCGGGTCGTAGGAATAGAGGACGCTGCCGGTGTCGACGGGGGTGGGCGGCGCGCCGACGCTCATCGTCGCCCTGCCCTGGTAGGTGCCGCCGGGCTGGACGAGCCAGGCGAGCGTGCTGACGGTGTAGGTGCCGCCGGCGGGGTTCGTCAGGACGACCTTCTCGTTCCCGCCCGGCGAGGTCGAGCTGCCGACCCGCTCGCCGCCGGGGCCGTTGACGAAGAGGTCGTAGTCGTCACCCTCGGCCGAGGGCGTCGTGGCGATCTCGACCGTGTAGCTGCCGGCAGCCGGCGGCACGATCGTCAGCGAGTAGTTGTCGCACGACGGATCGACCACAAGGCAGATGCCTGACGGGTTCGAGGTGAGGAAGGGCCCGCCGCTCCAGCTGGATGACGGGGCGACCGGCGAGACAGTGCCGGCTGCAGGGGCGGCCGCGTTGGCGGCAGCCGGGAGGAGCGCTGTCAGCCCGAGGACAAGGCCGAGCAGCAAGAGACGTGCGCGCATGCAGGACTCCAATTCACGTTGTGTGAACGAACGAACTGGCGAGTCCTACCGTTCATTTTCGGTCCCTAAACCAACCTGAATAACACTTGTAATTGACTGATGAATCAATCGAAACCGATTGACAAATCAATCCACCGCGAGGCCGTCCGTGAGCAGCGCGACGACCGTCCGCTCGGCCTGCTCGACGTCGTCGTCGCTCGCAGGCAGCCGCTCGAAGACCCAGCCGGTCAGGATCTCCTCGAGCGCGCCGTAGAGGATCCACGCCGCGAGCTGCGGGTCGACGTCGGTGCGGAGCTCGCCCCGCTCCTGCCCGCGGGAGACGATTCGCTCGAGCGCCTGGAAGGCGTGTGCGATCTCGTCGACCTCACGTCCGAGCTGCGGCGAGCGCGCCACCTCCCGGACGAGCACGCGCACCAGGTCGGGGTCGATCGGCCAGGCGCCGAGCACGATCCGGGCAACGGCGGCGAGCTGATCACGGGCCGGCGCCCCCTCGCGCTCGACCTCCTCGACCGCCTCGAGCATCCTCGACCAGGTGCGCTTGAAGATCGCCTCGAGCAGTTCTTCCTTCGAGCCGAAGTAGTGGTAGACGAGCCCGTAGGCGACGCCGGCCTCCTTGGCGACGTCGGAGACGCGGCTCGTGTGGTAGCCGGACCGCGCGAAGACCGTGATCGCTGCCCGCAGGATCTGGCGCTGCTTCTGCCGCTGCGTGTCCTTCGCCACAGCGCGCGGATCCTATGCGTCAGTCGTCGTCGCTGCCGGGCCCGCTGTTGCCACCGGAGTCGCCGCCGGAGCGGCCCCTCCCCCGGCCCCGGCCGGAACTATCGTCGTCCGTGTCCGTGGACGGGGCTGCGGTCACAGGCGGCGGTGGCTCTGACTCGGTTTCCGACTCCGTCTCGGTTCGCTCCGTGGTCGTCTCCTCGGTCGTCGTGGTCGCGGCGGGCGGCGCCAGCGCCGGCGCGGGCTCGAGCTGGACGACGGGCAGCGAGATCGTGCTGCGGGTGACCAGGTGGACGCCGAGGCCGACCGTGACCGCGAGCGCGAGCCCGAGCAGGCCGAGGAGCACCGTGCGCATCAGCTCGTCACCGCCAGGGGCAGGACGACCTCGGCGCGCGTGCCGGTGCCGCCGTCGCGGGTGCTGATCGAGGCGGAGCCGCCCCAGCGCCGCGCCAGCGCTTCGACGATCGCCAGGCCGAGCCCGGTGCCGGGCCGGTCGGTGCGGCCGCGCCGGAAGCGCTCGAAGACCTGGCGCTCCTCTCCGGGCGGGACGCCCGGCCCCTCGTCGAGCACGGCCAGGTGGCCGTTCGAGTCCCACGTCACGGTCACGGTCGTCCCCGGAGGCGCGTACACGAGCGCATTCTCGATCAGGTTGTCGAGCGTGATCGCGACGTCCTCGTCCGCCGCGCGGACGAAGGCATCGCCGTCGCCTTCGAGTGCGAGCACGTGTCCGCTCGCCTCGGCGCGCGGCAACCAGCGCTCGTAGGCCGACTCGGACGCACCCCGGAGCGAAACCGGTGCCCGCAGCGTCGGCCGGTCGCCGTCGCGCGCGAGCGTGAGCAGCGAGTTGAGCAGCCGCGTCAGCCGCTCGACCTCCGCCTCGGCGAGCTCGAGCTCCTGCCGCACGGCCGGGTCGTCGGTCTTCAGGCCGGCCGCCTCGAGCCGCAGCCGCAGCCCGGTGAGCGGCGTCCGCAGCTGATGCGAGGCGTTGCCGACGAACTCGCGCTGCGCCTCGAGCGCCTGGCCGAGCCGGTCGGTCATCTCGTTGAAGGCGATCGCGACCTCCTGCTGTTCGCGCGCTCCGGTCACGTCGGCGCGGGCGTCGAGCTCGCCGTTCTCGACGCGGCGCGCGGTGCTCGCGAGCGCTCGCAGCGGCCGGGCGAGCGAGCCCGCGAGCACCCAGGCGAGTGCCAGGCCAAGCGCAAGCGCGGCGAGCCCGACGCCGACGACGACGAGCACGTTCCGCCGGACGCGCTCGGACACGGCGCCGTTGCTCTGCGTCACGCGAACGGCGCCGACGGTGCGTCCCTGGTCGAGAATCGGCACGGCCGTGAAGAGGAGCTCCTCGCCGACCGTGTCGCTGTGCCGCGTTCCCTGCTGCGAGGCGCCCGCCAGGGCGGACGCAATCTCGGGCCGGTCGGCGTACGACTGGCTACGGAGGCCGGTGCCGGCCGAGTCGGCCAGCAGCCCGCCGCGCGGGCCGACGACGATCACGCGGGCACCGAGGTCCCGTCCCGCCTGCTCGACTACTCGTTGCAGCTGCGGCAGGTCCGCGATCCGGGCGGACGCGGCGGCCGCGACGACCTGCGCCTGCGCCGCTGCCTGCGAGCGCACCTCGCTGTCGACGCGGCTGGAGAGACTGAGCACGAGCGGGATCTCGAGCGCGATCAGGACGAGCACGAGCACGTACGCGAAGGCCGCAAGCAGTTTGAGCCGCAGGCTCATGCCAGGTCCTCGGGCGAGGAGAAGCGGAAGCCGACGCCGCGGGCGGTATGGATCAGACCCGGCTCGAGCTTCTTGCGGAGGGTGCTGATGTGGACGTCGAGCGTCTTCGTCGAGCCGAACCAGTTCACGTCCCAGACCTCGTCGATCAACCGCTCGCGCGTGACGACGCTGCCCGCCTCCCGCATCAGCAGCGCGAGCAGGTCGAACTCCTTGCGAGCGAGCTCGACGGAGCTGCCGTTCAGCGTCGCCGTGCGCCTGGCCGGGTCGAGCCGGACGGCGCCGATCTCGATCGGCACGTCGCCCGCTCCGGCCGGCGCGCTCGTGCGGCGCAGGACGGCCCGAATCCGGGCGATCACCTCGCGGGCGCTGAAGGGCTTGACGACGTAGTCGTCGGCGCCGAGCTCGAGCCCGACGACGCGGTCGGCCTCCTCGCCGCGCGCGGAGAGGATGATGATCGGGACGCTCGAGGAGGCGCGCAGCTCACGGCAGACGTCGAGCCCCGAGCCGTCCGGAAGCCCGATGTCGAGCAGGACGAGGTCGGGGCGCACTGCTTTTCCCTTGGCGAGCCCGTCGGCGACCGTGTGGGCGATCACCGCGAGAAAGCCGTCGCGCTCGAGCGCGTCGGCGAGCGGGGTCGTGATCGACTCCTCGTCCTCGACCAGCAGAATCGTCCGCTTCGCGTGCGCCATGTTTGCAGTGTGCCCTTCGACGTCTGGAACAAGCCACGGGGCGCCCCCAGGGGAGAGGGCGCCCCGTGCTCGCCGACCCCTAACGGGCGACGAAGCTTCCGCTCATGCCCTTCGAGCGGTGCGAGCCGACCGCGCACCAGAAGGAGTAGCGGACGCCCTTCTTCAGCTTGGTGGTCAGCGTGGCGGAGCCGGCCTCGCCGATGATGCGGGTCTTCCAGGTCTTGCCGCCGCCCTTGAGCCAGAAGTCGTGCCCGTCGTCGCCGACGTTCCGGATCACGAACTTGACGGTGCCCGGCTTCGGCTTGGCAGAGAGCCGGATCGAGTAGTCGACCTCGGTCACACGGACGGTCTGCGCGGTGGTGGCGCTCTGGGCGACTGCCGCGAGCGACACCGCCGTGACAAGCGTGGCGACCAGGCTGAGCAGGATGAGCTTCATGTCGTGTTCTCCTCGGATGGTTGTGGTTGTCGTGGACTAGCCCTTGCCGCTGTTCGAGCCGGAGCGGTCTCCGTCGTCGTCGTCGCCGCCGTGGCCGCTGCGGTCGTCGTCTCCGTCGTCGCGTGAGCCACGGCCGGAGTTGTCGTCGTCGCCGCCTCGGTCGTCGGCAGCCGCTCCGCCGGTGCAGCGCGGGTCGTTCCGGTGCTCCGCCTCGTCGCACGGGCCGGAGATGTCGCCGGGCCCGTCGTCGTCACCGGTCGTGACTCCGCGGGCCGGTGCCGGGACCGGCGTGCTGACACCGGTGCAGCGCGGATCGTTCCGGTGCTCGGCCTCGTCGCAGGGACCCGAGATGTCGTTGACATCGTCGGTCGTCGTTCCGGCCGTGCTGGTGGACGACGTGGTCGTCTCGCCGGTGCTCGTCGCGCCCGGGAGCGAGACGGTGCGGGCCGGATCGGTCTCGAGGCCGGTCGCGGCCGCGTAGCCGGCGGTCGCGATCACGCCTGCACCGAGTAGGCCGATCAGGAGCTTCGTCATCGTCGATTCCTCCTCGTTTCGCTCACGAGGTCAGGATGCCCGGGGGCCTCCCAACAGCCCGGCAAGCGAAGGCAAAGCCTTGGTAAAGCCTCGTTTCGGGTTCAGCTACACTGCCGCAGCGCCACGGCCCATTCGTCTAGTGGCCTAGGACACCGCCCTCTCACGGCGGCGGCACGGGTTCGAATCCCGTATGGGCCTTCCTCTCTAGCTTGGACTCGACGAAAGCCGCATGGCTCCGTCGGTCAGGCGTGCCACACGGGTCTCGTACGCCCGCCCAGGTCGCGAGCTCGCGGCCAGCCCGAGCGGCCATCACCGTTCGAACGGCGCTTGGGCCAGGAGGGGAACACCCGTCGGCCGGCGCGTCACGAATTAGCTTTCGGTCGGGTGCGACCGCCGACCGACTTCGCGATCCTCAAGGAGATCTACGAACGGTACGGCGACGAGTTCGCCAGGTACGTCAAGACGGCGCCGACTCGCGCAGCGAAGGCCATGGTGCCGATCGACATCCCGGCCGTAGCCGAGCACTTCGACGTCGACCCGGACATCATCTTCGGGCGGCTTCTCTCGCTCAGCATCGCCCTCGCGGCACTCATCGTTTCGATCGTCATGGCGATTGTCAGCTGAGCCCCACGCTTGGCGGATTCGCCGTTCCTTGCGGCCAGCTTTACAACCGGGCGGCCGGATTCTGCCGATAGGGCCGGGTGCGGCCCTGGTGTCTCTCTTGGGGGAGTGCCGGGGCCGCTGTGCAGCCCGTCTCTACAGCTTCTGAACGTTCGTGTTGCCCCACTCGTCGACGCTGACTGACGTGCGCTTCTCGCCGCCGAAGATCACTAGCCCAGCCACACGATCCTAGAAGCCCAGCCAGCGCGTCCGAGTGCCTCTTTCCGCTCATCCGCTGACTTTCGCTGCGGCGTGCTGGGCTCGACGGGTGTGGGTACGACGGGTGTCGGTACCGCAACTCGCTCATGCTTCGGTTCGACCCTTTCGAACGGATCCTCAAGCCCGTCTTCCAATGCAACGCGGGCTGCGCCACAGCGGGTCCGGCGGCAGGCCAACCCGTCGTAGCTCAACCCGATAGTCGAACCGCGAGGCGACGAACGTTTGCCGCAGACTCCACCCAGCCGCTTGGGATGGTCGAGTGAGCCAGACCCCGCCGCCCCGCGGTACGCGGAGGCTAGTCCTTCTGCGCGGTTCGCGATAGCAGAGCGCCCTAACTCGCGCACCTTCTTCACCGTTCGAGCAGTGCGTCTGGGATGCGGGCGTGGCCCCTGCCCTCGTGTCCGGCGGCACGTTCGGTGCGACGACGATGAGTCCGGATGCCCGCAACTCGCCATCACCGAACGCCGGCGCTGACAACGAAAGCTGGCCCTGCAAGTCGAATCCTGTTCGCCTAGGCTCCTTCGTCTCGCGCGCCGAAGCGCGTCGGGAGATTGCGGGCTTTCGGCCGGGGTCCTGGCCGCAGGGCCAGTTACACACCCTAGCTCATCTGAGCCGATCAAGTGCCAATCGCAACTAGAATCACCC
>DATMEO010000050.1:0-14800 GCA_035556515.1 Gaiellaceae bacterium | reverse complement strand
ATTCCCGCGTCCGTCCAGATAGCGGAACCGTCCCTTCGACCCCGCGCGCCTCCATCCACCTCTGCGCGCCATCGCGACTGGGTTACCCAGACGCCGCGAGTATCATCCGCCGCCGATGGATTCACGGACGATTGTCGTGCTCGAGGGTGACGAGACCGGGCAGGAACTGCTCGAGGAAGCGCTCCGTCCGCTCCAGCCGGACGTGATCGGGATCGAACTCGAGTTTCCGCGCTTCGACCTCTCGCTCGAGAACCGCCGCGCGACGAAGAATCGGGTCGTGCACGAGGCTGCGCGGGCGGTCCGCGAGCACGGCCTCGGCCTGAAGGCGGCGACGATCACACCCGAGACCCGCGACGACGTCGGCTCGCCGAACCGGATCCTCCGCGAGGAGATCGGCGGCCAGGTGATCGTCCGCACCGGGCGCCGGATTCCGGGAGTCGTTCCGCTCGGCGGTGTTCACGCACCGATCTCGGTGGTGAGGATGGCGGTCGGCGACGCCTACGGCGCCAAGGAGTGGCGTGAGGGCGAAGGCGAGGACGAGGTCGCGTTCCGCACGGAGCGGATCGAGCGGCGGATCTGCCGCTCCGTGGCCGAGTTCGCCTTCCGCCAGGCCGAGCGGATGAACGCCAAGGTCTTCGGTGGGCCGAAGTACACCGTCAGCCCGACCTACGAGGGGATGCTGAAGGAGGAGATGGACGCCGCAGCCGTGCGGCATCCAGACGTCACCTACGAGCCGCAGCTGATCGACGCGACCTTCGCGCTCCTGCTCGCGCAGACCGGCGCGCCGCTCGTGATCCCGGCGTTGAACCGGGACGGCGACATCCTTTCCGACCTCGTGCTGCCGCTCTTCGGCTCGATCGCCGGCTCGGAGTCGATGCTGGTCGCGTTCGACGAGGAATACGTGCCGAGAGCGCTGATGGCCGAGGCCGCGCACGGGACCGCCCCCTCGCTCTTCGGCAAGGACGTCGCCAACCCGATGGCGATGATCCTCGCCGGCGCAGCACTGCTCACCCATGCCGACGAGGTGGGTCAGGCGGCCGGCCGCGCGATCCGAGAGGCCACGCTCGAAACCGTGGCCGAAGGCGTCCGCACGGCCGACCTCGGCGGCCACGCCGGCTCGCGGGAGTTCACCGACGAGGTGATCCGCCGCACCAAGCAGAAGCTCGAGGTCTGGTCCTCGCTGTAGCAATAGGGCGCAAACGGAACGGGATCTGCGAGAGCAGATCCCGTTCCGCGCCAAGACCTAACCGACGATGAAGCCCGTCGCCTTCACCGCGGCGAGGATCTTGTCCTTGGTGAAGCCGTCCTCGAACGCCGCCGGGGCAGGCGTGGTCGGGGACGTCCTGCCGCCGGAGAAGCGGATGTCCCGAATCCAGGCCGCGTGGCGCGCCTCCACCGGCAGGATCCGGCCGGCACCCAGCAGCACGGCCTTCGCCTTGATGTTCGGCACCTGTCCGAGATAGGCGTGGACACCCGTGTCCTCGAGCACCTGGGCGGTGGCCGCGAACTTGGTCACGTTGGTGACGGTGTCCTTGAAGTCGAACTTCGGCTTCGCAACCGCCTTCGACCCGAGCACCTTCTTCAGGAAGGCGACGTGGGACGCCTCGTGCTGCGCGACGACCTGGCTGAAGCGGAACAGCTCCCGCTTGCCGGAGAAGATCTTGTTCGCGTTGGCCTGGGCGTAGAACTCCGCCTCGAGGTACTCGAGCGTGAGCGCGAAGTTGAGGATGCTGATGTCGCTCGCAGGGACGGCGGCGCCCTGAGCGATCCGCGGCATCGCGCCGGCGAAGGCGCTACCGACTGCGATCGTGCCCAGGCCGACACCGGCCTTCTTGAGGAACGCAGCGCGGGTCTCCGGATCGACGCTCTCCGCCGCTTCCTGGATTGCGCCGTCCCGGTCGAGCTCCTCGAATGAGGGTAGATGCGTCATGCGGCCGATCCTTTCCTCGTTGGGGTGTCTGCTCCAAGCAGACGCCGGACGAGGGTGATTCGTCCCAGCCGCGATTCCGGTTCGAAAGGAGTAAGAACCTAGATTGCGATGCGTACAGACCGGCGCGAGGCGACGATCTCGCCCTGCCGCCAGCCGTCGACGAACCTCTGCGCCAGCTCCGGGTCGAACTGGGATCCGGCACAGCGCTCGAGCTCGACGAGCGCCTGCTCGACCGTGAGCGCGGGCCGGTACGCGCGTGCCGAGGTCATCGCGTCGAAGGCGTCGGCCACGCCGAGCAGCCGCGCCTCGAGCGGAATCCGCTCGCCGCTGAGCCCATGCGGGTAGCCGAAGCCGTCCCAGCGCTCGTGGTGATGGAGCACGTAGGGCAACGCAGCCTCGAAGTCCTCGAAGCTCTCGACGAGCCGCGCCCCGGTGACCGGATGGCGGCGGATCTGCTCGAGCTCGTTCTCGGTCAGCGGGCCTGGCTTGCACAGCACCTTGGCGTCGACCGAGATCTTCCCGACGTCGTGCAGCGAGCCGCCGAGCTGGAGCGCCTCCAGCCGCGAGCCGCGCCAGCCGAGCAATCGCGCCAGTGCCTCTGCGAACACCGTCACGCGGGTCGAATGCCCCTTCAGATACGGGTCGCGAGCCTCGAGGGCGGCGGAGAAGGTTGCGAGCAGTGACCCCACAGTGCCCCGACTTTCCAGGGCAGGCTCCGGTTCCCTTCCTCGACGACTGTCCCGCTCCGTAGAGTTCGCTCTCCGTGAGGGTCGCAGTCCCGAAAGAAACCCGCGCCGGCGAGCGCCGGGTGGCGCTCGTGCCCGACTCGGTCGGACGGCTCACGGCCGCGGGCTTTCAGATCGCCATCGAGCGCGGCGCGGGCGTCAGCGCCGGGTTCCTGGACACCGAGTACGTGGCCGCGGGCGCCGACGTTGTCGCACGCGGCGAGTTGCTCGCCGGCGCTCAGGCCGTCGTGCGGGTCGCGGCTCCCGGAGCGGAGGAGGTCGCGGAGCTCTCGCCGGGGACGGTTCTGGTCGGCTTCCTCTCCCCGCTCAGCGACAGCTCCGGCATCGAGCGCCTCGCCGAGCGCGGCGTCGTCGCGTTCGCGATGGAGTCGATCCCCCGGATCACGCGGGCGCAATCGATGGACGCGCTCTCCTCGCAGAGCACGGTCGCGGGCTACAAGGCGGTCGTCGCCGCAGCCGACCGGCTGCCTCGCCTCTTTCCGCTCCTGATGACCGCCGCCGGGACGGTGGCACCGGCGAAGGTGCTCGTCCTCGGCGCCGGCGTCGCCGGCCTCCAGGCGATCGCGACCGCCCGCCGGCTCGGCGCCGTCGTCTCCGGCTTCGACGTGCGGCCCGTGGTCCGGGAGCAAGTCGAGAGCCTCGGCGCGTCGTTCCTCGATCTCGGCATCCTGGGCGCCGAGACGAGCGGCGGCTACGCGGCGGAGCTGACAGCCGACGAGCAGGCACGCCAGCAGGCTGCGCTCGAGGAGCAGATCCCGGAGTTCGACGTCGTCGTCACGACGGCGCTCGTGCCCGGGCGCCCGGCACCGAAGCTGATCCCGGCGACGGCCGTCGAGAAGATGCGGCCGGGCTCCGTGATCATCGACCTCGCCGCCGAGACGGGTGGCAACTGCGAGCTGACGGAGCCCGGCGTGGAGGTGGAGCGGCACGGCGTCACGATCGTCGGCCTCACCGAGCTCGCGTCGCACATGCCCTACCACGCGAGCCAGCTCTACTCGCGCAACGTCACCGCGCTCCTGCAGCACCTCGCCCCGGGTGGCCAGCTCGCGCTCGACTTCGACGACGAGATCACCGGCGGCGCCTGCGTCACTCGCGAACGAGTGACGGCATGAGCGAAGTTCTCGTTTTCGAGCTGACGATCCTCGTGCTCGCGATCTTCCTCGGGATCGAGGTGATCTCGAAGGTGCCGACGATGCTGCACACGCCGTTGATGTCGGGGACGAACGCGATCCACGGGATCGTCCTCGTCGGCGCGATCCTCGTAGCCGGCCGGGCGGATGCGGACACGCTGACGATGGTCGTCGGCTTCTGCGCCGTGGTGCTCGGCACCGCCAACGTGGTCGGCGGCTTCGTCGTCACCGACCGGATGCTCGAGATGTTCAAGCAGCGCGGGCCCCGGAAGTCGGAGTGAGCAGGACGACCACGGACCTGCTCTACCTGGTCACGATCGTGACCTTCATCCTGGCGCTTCGGTTTCTCTCCTCGCCGAAGCGGGCGCGGCAGGGGAACCTGCTCGGCGCGGCCGGGATGGCGCTGGCGATCGCGGTCACGCTCGCGCAGGACGGGCTCGGGAACTTCGTCTGGATCGGGCTCGCGATGGCGATCGGGACGTTGATCGGCGTCGCCGGCGCGCGCTCCGTGAAGATGACGGCGATGCCGCAGATGGTCGCCCTGTTCAACGGGGTCGGCGGCGGGGCCGTGGCGCTGATCGCGCTGGCGGAGTTCCACAACCTGACACCGCTGCCCGGCGAGCTGGCAGCCGAGGAGTCGATCGCGATCCTGCTCTCGGCGCTGATCGGCAGCATCTCCTTCTCGGGCTCGCTGGTCGCGTTCGCAAAGCTGCAGGAGCTGCTGAGCGGCAGGCCGATCGTCTATCCGGGGCAGCAGTTCGTGAACGGTGCCGTCCTGCTCGTCGGGCTCGTGCTGGGCGCGCTGATCGTCGCAGGGGCTGAGGGCGATCTCCTCGTCGTGGCGCTGATCGCGGCGGCGCTCGTCTTCGGCGTCCTCTTCGTGCTGCCGATCGGCGGCGCCGACATGCCGGTCGTGATCTCGCTCCTGAACGCCTTCACCGGTCTCGCCGCCTCCGCCGCCGGCTTCCTGCTCCACAACAACGTGCTCATCGTCGCGGGCGCGCTCGTCGGCGCCTCGGGAACGCTGCTGACGCTGCTGATGGGCAGGGCGATGAACCGTTCGATCGGCAACGTCCTCTTCGGAGCCTTTGGTGCCGTGCAGGCGGGCGCCGGGCCGGCGGCGCTCGCGGACGGCCGCAGTGTCCGCTCGACGACGGCCGAGGACCTGGCGATCATGCTCGGCTACGCACGCAAGGTCGTGTTCGTGCCGGGCTACGGACTCGCGGTCGCCCAGGCCCAGCACGACGTGCGCGCCGTCGCCGAGCAACTGGAGGCGAAGGGCGTAAACGTCCTCTACGGCATCCACCCCGTCGCCGGCCGCATGCCCGGGCACATGAACGTGCTCCTCGCCGAGGCGAACGTGCCTTACGACCAGCTGAAAGAGATGGACGAGATCAACCCGGAGCTGCCGCAGACGGACGTCGTCGTCATCCTCGGCGCGAACGACGTCGTCAACCCGGCCGCGCGTTCCGACCCGGGCAGCCCGATCTACGGAATGCCGATCATCGACGTCGATCGCGCCGCCAGCGTCGTCGTCGTCAAGCGCTCGCTCAGCCCCGGATTCGCCGGGATCGACAACCCGCTTTTCTACGACCCGAAGACCTCGATGCTCTTCGCCGACGCGAAAAAGGCGCTCGAGGACGTCGGCGCCGCCCTGAAGGGGCTGTAGCGGTGAGCACTCCGTTCTTCTCGGCCCGTGACGTCGAGGCGGCGGTTCCGCCCGAGCGCGCGTACGACGCCGTGCACGCTGGGTTTGTCGCCCATGCCCGCGGCGAGTGGACGATGCAGCCGAAGCTCTACGTGACGAACTATCCGGCGGGAGACTTCCGGGCGATGCCGGCGCTCGGCGGCGGTCACGCGCTGCTGAAGTGGGTGACGTCGTTCCCCGGCAACCCCGCGCGGGGCCTGCCTACGGTCAGCGGGCTCGTCGTCCTCTCGGACGCCGAGACCGGGCTCGTCGAGGCGGTGCTCGACGCAGGTGCGGTGACCGCGTTGCGGACCGGTGCAGCGGCGGCGCTCGCCGCCGAGACGCTCGGCCGGACAGGATCGGCCGCCGTGGTCGGGGCCGGCGTCAACGGCCGGGCGGCAGCCGAGAGCCTGAAGGCGCGCGGCCGCGAGGTGATCCTCTGGGACGTCGACCAGGAACGGCGGCGAGCGGTCGCCGCCGAGCTCGGCATCGGTGTCGCGTCGAGCGAGGCAGAGGCGCTCGGCGCCGATGTCGTCGTCACCGTGACGCCCGGCCGGGAGATCCTTCTGGCCGAGGGGTCGCTGCGAGCGGGCCAGCACGTGAGCCTGATGGGCGCCGACGGGCCCGGGAAGGCGGAGATTGCGGTCGGGGAGATCAGGCGTGTGCGGGTCTTCTGCGACGAGTGGGAGCAGGCGAGCCACGGCGGCGAGCTCGCGGCCGCGGTCGAGGCCGGCGCGATCACGCGTGCGGACGTGACGGAGCTCGGCGCCGTGCTCACCGGCGAGGCGGCGGGCCGCCGGTCGGACGAGGAGATCACAATCTTCGACTCGACCGGGCTCGCGATCCAGGATCTTGCCGTCGCGATCGCCGCGTACGAGCGCGCCGGCGACCTCGACCTGATCCGGATCGAGCTCTAGGCGACCAGGCGCGCGGGGCTCATCCGCTCGAGCAGCGGATGCGACTCGCCGAGGATGGCCTGCGCGACGAGGTCGCCGCACATCAGCCCGAGCACGTTGCCGTGCCCGGAGTAGCCGCCTGCGACCCAGAGGCCAGCGCGCACGGGATGCGGCCCGACGACCGGCATCAGGTCGGGGACGAGCCCAAAGACGCCGGACCAGCGATGCGTGACGGTCGGCATCCGGCCGAGCAGCGCCTCCGCGAAACGATCCAGAGCTCCCTGAATTCGCTCCGTCGTCGCTTCCTCGGCCGTGAACTCCGAGTCCATGTCGGCGTCGCGGAAGCCGCCGACGATCAGCCGGCCCTCGTCGTTCTGGTGCCAGTAGTCGTAGCCGTGGCGGCCGTAGTGCGGCATCGGGAAGAGGCGCTCCGGGAGCGGCTCGGTCGCGAGCATCTGCCCGCGGGTCGGGATGATCAGGCCTTCGAGCTCGCCGAGCAGGCCGCTGGGGTAGCCGTCGGTGGCGACGAGAACGATCTCGGCGTCGAGCTCGTCCAGATCCTCGACGCGGTCGTGCTCGCGGATCTCGACACCTGCCTCCGCCGCGGCGAGCGCGAGCCGTCGCACGAGCCGCGCCGGCTGCAGGACCGCGTCGTCCGGATGGAAGAGCGCCCCCGGAAAGCGCCCGGCCAAGGGCTCCGACAACTCGTCGCGCCATTCGGCCGCGAAGCCGTCATCGCGCAACGCCTCGTACTCCGCCCGCAACTCGTCGCGCTCGTCGTCGCCGGCGAGCCGGAGGCTGCCCGTCCGCCGGACCGCGTCGCCGCCGAGCTCGACCATCCTCTCGACGTACGCCTCCGTCAGACGCCAGTAGTCCGCAGCCGCGTCGTCACCGAGCCATTCGCGCGCGCTGTCGTATGCCATCGCCCCGCCGCGGAGGGCAAACCCGCCGTTGCGGCCGCTGGCGCCGGAGGCGACCGTGCGCGCCTCGTGCACGCGCACGCGCTTGCCGAGCAGCGCGAGCGAGAGTGCAGCCGAGATTCCGGTGACACCTCCACCGACGATCTCGATGTCGGCAACGCCCGAGAGCGGCTCCGAGGCCAGCGTCGGAGCGGCCTCCGAAAGCCAGAAGGAGTCGGCCACGCGGCGATGCTAGCTGGCAGCCCGAAAAACACCGTCCTCCTCGTTCACGACCCCGGCCAGCTCCAGCTCGGTCAGCACGGCGGCCAGCTCGCCGGCCGAGAGGCCGGTCGAACGGGCGAGCTCGTCGGCACCCGCGGGCGCCTTTCGGATCTGTTCGAGCACCGCGGCCGCTGTCGCATCGAGCTCGGCCGCTGCGGTCGACGTGACGACGAGCCCGTAGCCCTCGAGTACGTCCTGCGCGCACGTCAGCGGCGTCGCACCAAGCCGCAGCAGGGCATTCGACCCGGCCGAGAGCGCCGACGTGATCTCTCCCGGCACCGCGAGCACCTCACGGCCCTCCTCGAGCGCGAAGTCGGCAGTGATGAGCGCGCCGCTGCGCTCGCGCGCCTCGACCACGACCGTCGCCGCACAGAGACCCGCGACGATCCGGTTGCGGGCTGGAAAGCGCCAGGGCGCAGGCTCCACACCCGGTGCATACTCCGCGACGACGAGCCCAGTGGCTGCAACCTGTCTCGCCAGCTCGCGGTGTGCGGCGGGATAGTCGCGGTCGATCCCGCAGCCGAGCACCGCCACCGTCGACCCGGCGCCCTCGAGCGCGCCGCGGTGCGCCTCGGCGTCGATACCACGAGCGAGACCGCTGACGACGACGAGGCCGGCAGCGGCGAGGTCGCGGCCGAGGCTGCGCGCGATCTGGCGGCCGTAGGCCGAGCACGCACGAGCGCCGACGATCGCCACCGCCGGCCGTGACAGGAACTCGAGCGCCGCGTCGCCGCGGACGAAGAGACCCGGCGGCGGATCGTGGATCGCGCGAAGCAACGGCGGAAACGCGGGGTCGGAACGGCTGAGGAACCTGAACCCGAGCGCGCCCAGCCGCGCAAGCTCCGCACGTGCGTCGAAGCCCGCCTTGAACGCCGCGAACCGCGAGCTGCGCGGCTCGCCGACGAGATGAGCGTCACTCGCCGCCGCGAAGGATGCCAGCGCAAGCTCGTTCACGCGGCCTCCCTCACCTTCGGTTCGGTCGCGCGGGGGAAACCCGGTTTCCCCCGCGAGCCCCCTGCGCGCCGACGCCGATGCTGCGCATCGGCGCGCCCTACCCGGGAAACCCGTCGGTTCCCCCGAGCCCCCTCCTGGCCGCGTGACTGCGTCACGCGGCCAGCTCCTTCGGCGAGCGGTACGCGAGTGCCTCGGCAACGTGCTCCGGCAGCACGTCGTCGGCGCAGGCGAGAGCCGCGGCGGTGCGCGCCACGCGGGCGACGCGCGCGCGACCACGTCCGGAGAGCGGTAGCCGCTCCACCGCCCTGCTGAGGAGCTCGTCGGCCTTGGCTGTTCGCCGCAGCGGCGCGCCGTCGAGCCGGGCGCGTCCACCGGCGACGCGTTCGCGGACCGGCGCCGAGGGCTCCGACGGCCCCGCCGCCAACTCCTCCGCCCGCGGGCGCGGCACGGTGACGACGAGGTCGAAGCGGTCGAGCAGCGCCCGCGAAAGCTTGTCCCGAAACGCCGCCAGCCGCTGCGGCGAGCACGAGCACTCCGCGGCCGGATCGCCGCGCCCGGCGCACGGACAGAGGTTCATCGTCGCGATCAGCTGGAAGCGGGCCGGGAAGAGCGCCTGGCCCTGCACGCGCGCAACCGAGACGACGCCGTCTTCGAGCGGCTGGCGGAGGGCCTCGAGCGCGGGCCGCTGGAACTCGGGCAACTCGTCGAGGAGCAGCACGCCGCGATGGGCAAGGCTCGCCTCGCCGGGCCGCGGCCCGGTTCCGCCACCGACGATCGCGGCCGTCGACGCGCTGTGATGTGGCGCCCGGAACGGACGGCGCGTGATCAGCGGCCGCTCCGGCGAGAGCACGCCGGCCACGGAGTGGATCCGCATCACCTCGAGAGCCTCTCGCGGCTCGAGCGGGGGCAGGATCGACGGCAGCCGCCGCCCGAGCATCGTCTTCCCGGTGCCCGGCGGCCCGGCGAGCAGCAGGTTGTGCCCACCCGCGGCTGCGAGCTCGAGCGCGCGGCGGGCGCGCTCCTGGCCGCGGACGTCGGCAAGGTCGGGCGGATCGGGCTCGGCCTCCTCGTCGGGCGGCTCCGCCGGCGGCGGGCGCAACTCGCCCCTGAGGTACGCGACAGCCTCGGCGAGATGACGTACCGGAATCGCCTCCACCCCGCCGAGCTCGGCCTCGCAAGCCGACTCGGGCGCACAGAGAATCCGTGCCAGCCCGGTCCTCCGCGCCCCTTCGGCCACGGCGAACGCCCCACGTACCGGGCGCACGCGCCCGTCGAGCGCGAGCTCGCCGACCGCGGCGTGCTCTGCAAGCTGCTCGGCGGGAATCTGCCGCGACGCTGCCAGCACGGCCAGCGCGATCGAGAGGTCGAAGCCGGAGCCCTCCTTGCGCAAGCCCGCGGGTGCGAGGTTGACGGTGATCCGCTTCAGCGGCCACTCGAGGTGCGCCGAGCCGATCCCGCTCCTGACCCGGTGTTTCGCCTCCGCACAGGCGCGATCGGCCAGGCCGACGATCGCGAACCCCGGCAGGCCGCTGTCGATGTGCGCCTCCACCTCGACGCGGCGCGGCTCGAGGCCGACGAGCGCGTGAGTGATGGAGCGCGCCAGCACCCCTCCGACGCTACGTGGAGGCTACGGCCCTAAACTCACAATTCAGCTACAGATCAGTATCGATTCGTAGTACTCCCCCGCCCGGCGCCCCGTCCGCCGGTTGACATGGCGCTCGAGCCGCTCGTCGAGCCTCAGCCCCGCCCGCTCGAGGATCGCGGGATAGAGCTCGCGCCTGTCGTTGACGACGATGCAGACCGGAGCGCCGCGGCGCAGCGCCGCCTTCGACCGAGCCAGCACCGCCGCTATCCCGCCGGCGTACTCCTCGATCGCAGCCTTGCTCGTTCCCCGCGCGGCCGCCCCGAGCTCGCGCTCGCGCCGGTCGTCCAGCCCGAGCAGCTCGTACGCGTAGCGGTGCTGCTCGTGGTAGTCGATCAGCCCTGGATAGGGCGGCGACGTGATCACGCCGTCGTAGGGGCCGCCGAGCTCGAGCTCGCGCGCGTCGCCGTGCAGGACGACCGCGGCGCGCCGAAGGTCGCGCACCTCGGCGAACGCCGTGATCCGGGCGGCGGTGTCGGCCAGGTAGCGCGTCAGGAACTTGCCGGCGCTCTCGACCGGGCGGCAGGTGCGGCGATGCTTGTGGCACCAGTATTCGCCCAGCTGCGGCGCGCGCGGAAAGTCGAGGTCGAAGTGCGTCGTCAACCGGGCGGAGCGCGCTGCGCGCGCGAGCACGACGCGGAGCACGTCCTGGCTCGCGTACTCCGGGATCAGCGAACGAAAGTGGAGCAGCTCGGCGGCGGCCTGCGGCGCGAACCAGTCGCGCACGAAACCGGTCGGTCGCTCGCTCGCGTGATCGAGCCGTCCGGCCACGTCGCGGACGTCGGCCGCGAGCGTCTCGAGATCGTGCTCGCGCGCCTTGACGGAGATCAGGAGCGCGTTGAACGCTGCGATGTCGACGCCGACCGCGTCATAGCCGGACTCGAGCGACTGCACGAGCGTCGTCCCCGAGCCTGCAAACGGGTCGAGCACGCGGCCACCGGGGCGCACGTAGCGCTCCAGCAGCGCCTCGACGAGCTGCGGCACGAACTTGCCCAAGTAGGGATGCAGCCGGTGGACGTGCTTCGTCCGCTCGCGCTCCGGCAGCTCGCGCTCCGACCAGGAGAGCGCGAGGTCGAGCTCTCCGTAGAGCTGGGTCTGCGTCAGGCCCATGGCTAGGCATTCGCCGCCCTGCTACGGTCGCCTCCAATGGCCGTGGACTGGGACTGGACCCGCGTCGTCTTCGACCACGTCAAGCTGGGCGTGCGCAACCCGGCGGCCAGCATCGGCTTCTTCCGGGCCGTGCTCGCGGAGCTCGAGATCCCGCCGCTCTGGGAGAGCGACCGCGGGGCGCAGTTCGCGAACCTCGTCGTCTTCGAGGGCGAGCCGGGCGGCCCGATCCACGTGGCCTTCGTGGCCGCAGACCGCGCCCAGGTCGACGCCTTTCACCGAGCTGGGCTGGAAGCCGGCGGGCAGGACAACGGCGCACCCGGCGTGCGGGAGCAGTACAGCTCCGACGACGCCGGCCGGTACTACGCGGCGTTCCTGCTCGACCCCGACGGCAACAACGTCGAGGCCGTCGTCCGCGAGTTCTAGGAGGGTTTGGCGGCATGGCGCTCGCTGCCGGGGTGCGATGGTCGTTCCGAGGCAAGGACGCAGGGAGCGCCGATAGCCGAAGCTATCGGCGCGACTGAGGACGCCGCCTCGGGACGACCAGCGCGGCCCGGCGGCTCAGCCGCTATGTCGCCAAACCCTCCTAGGCCGACTCGCGCCCGCGCGCGTCCGTGTCCTCAGGCTCGTCGGGCGGCTCGAGCGCGACGCCGCTGCTTCCGAGCGGCCGCCTGGGTGGGCCGGTCGGCACGAGCGCCGGCTCCTCGTCGGGGGGCGCAGCGGGCGGCTCCGGCGGCGCGAGCCCGAGAGCCCGCTTGAGTCGCCGCCAGAGACCGCCTCGGCGCATTGCTCTAGTAGTGGATCCCGGCCGCGGCGTCGAGCTCGTGCAGGCGGCGGATGCGCTCCTCCATCGGCGGGTGCGTCGAGAAGAGCGCCGTCATGCCGCGCTTGCTGAGCGGGTTCGCGATGTAGAGCGCCTCGGTGGCAGGATTGACGTTCATCGGCACAGCCTCGACGCCGCGCTGCAGCGTCCCGAGCGCTTCCGCCAGCGGACGACCCTCACCGAGGTACCCAGCGGCGGTGGCGTCGGCCAGATACTCGCGCTGCCGCGAGACGGCGAGCTGCAGGATCATTGCGGCCAGCGGCGCGACGATGATCGCGACGAGAACGCCGATGATCCCGAGCGGGTTGTTGTCCTCGTCGTCGCCGCCCCCGAAGAACATCGAGAACTGGAGGATGTTCGCGATCGCGGAGATCGCGGCGCCGATCATGGCGGCGATCGTCATCACGAGGATGTCGCGGTTGGCGATGTGCGCCATCTCGTGCGCGAGCACGCCCTTCACCTGGTCGCGCGGCAGATAGCGGAGCAGGCCTTCCGTGACCGCGACGACGGCCTTCTTGGGGCTGCGGCCGGTCGCGAACGCGTTCGGCTGCTCGGACGGGATCAGATAGACACGCGGCATCGGCACGCCGGCGCGGCCGGCGATCTCCTCGATGTCGCGGTAGAGCTCGGGCGCCTCGCTCTGCTCGACCGGACGGGCCTTGCTCGCCTTGAGCGCGAGCTTGTCCGAGTACCAGAACATGACGAGGTTGAAGACGATCGCGATCCCGGCGAACAGGATCAGGCCCATCGACCCGCCGAACATGTACCCGAGCCCGATGAAGAGGGCTGTCAGCCCGGAGAGGATGATCCAGGTCCGAGCCTGTGTTGCGAACTTGGTTTGCGTGATCGACATGAAGTGTCGTGTTCCTTTCCGGCTGAATATGAGCTGGTTCCGATTCAGCCGGAAGTTTCTCCCGCCGATATCGTCGGCCTGCGCGCCCGGGCCGTAGCCGTCTTGACGAGCGCACCCGTTCGGGGATAGTGCCTTCCGGCAACCGAATCGTAGCCCGCGCCGCGGTCGTGCCGTGTTGCCACGGGGTTAAATGTCGCAGCGTTAAACCGCGACCCGCTCGAGCTGCCCGGGACGCACGGCGACGACCTCGAAGCGGCATTCGAGGTCGAGGCAGTCCGGATTGCTCGCGAGCCACGACTCGGCCGCGCGGTAGAGCCGGCGCAGCTTCTCCTCGTCGACCATCTCGAGCGGATCGCCGAAACCGGCACCCGTCTTGCCCTTCACCTCGCAGAAGACGAGCCGACGGCCGCGGCGGACGATCAGGTCGAGCTCGTAGCCGCCGGCCCAGACGTTCGAGCCGAGGATGCGGTAGCCGCGCAGGCGGTAGTGGCGGGCGGCTCGGCGTTCGTCAGGGTTGCGCGCCAACGTAGGCGAGCGCGTTGAAGGAGAGGCGGTGCTGGTCACTGGGGCCGTGCTCACGCACGGCGGCAGAGTGCCCGGGGGTGATGTAGCCGACGTGCCGAGCGAAGCCATAGCGAGGGTAGAGCGCGTCGAGCCTGCGCATCACCCGGTCGCGCGTCACCTTCGCGATGATCGACGCGGCCGCGATCGCCGCGCTCTTCGTGTCGCCGTCGACGACGGCGCGATGCTGCGGAGCTGCGGGGCCGAGCCGAAAGCCGTCGACGAGGCAGGCCTCGGCGGGCGGGGCGAGATCGTGGAGAACGGAGCGCAGCCCCCACAGATTCGACTTGTGCAGGCCGTTGCGGTCGATGTCGGAGGATGGGATCACCCGCACGCTGATCCGGGCCGCGCAGCCGACGACGGCGCGGAACAGCTCCTCGCGCTCAGCCGGCGGAACCTGCTTCGAGTCGTTCAGTGACGCGAGCGGCCGCACCCGGTGGTTGCGCAGGCACTCGTAGTCGAGCAGGACCCCCGCAACGACGAGCGGCCCCGCCAGCGAGCCGCGGCCGGCCTCGTCGGCGCCCGCGACGAAGCGCGCACCGAGCTTGCGGTCGAACGAGAGCAGCTTCTGGCCGGACGACCGCGACATCCCTCCGACTGTAGCCGCGGGCGCGGCCGGACGTGCAACGCCTTGCCGGCGAATTCGCACCAGGTCAGAAACCGAGCGTGCAGCCGGCGTCACGCTGCGTCAGCCGGACCGTGACCTGCCTTCGTTCACGGGCGACGTCGACATCGAACCAGTCGCAGCCGCCCTCCTCGCGGCGAACGGCGCATGTGAACTGATCCGTCTCGACCTCGCGATACCACGTCGAGGCGGCCCCGGTGCAGTGGACGTCTTCGGCGTCGTAGCCCGCCTCGGCGCCGAGGGAGCGCACGTGCGCCTGCACCTCCTCCCGTGCCGCCTCCTGCTGCGCGTCTTCGAAGCCGCAGCCGGCGGCGACCAGCGCCAGCGCGGCCAGTCCGGCGGCGCTACGCCTTCTCTGCAGCTGGCGCGTCGGTTTCGGGAGTCTCGTCCGGAGCGGGCTCGTCCGCCGCTGCCTCGACCTCGGCCTCGACCTCGCTCTCGGCGACCGGCTCAACCTCGACGGCAACGTCCTCGACGTCGGGCTCGGCCTCGACCGCTGCGTCGACTGCAGCCTCCGCCTCGGCCTCGGCCTCGGCGGCCGCAGCGTCGATCGCGGCCTGGTTCGCCTCCGACTCCGCACGCGCGACGGCGAGCTGGGCGGGCGTCTGACGCAGCTCGCGGACGCGGGCCTTCTTGCCGATCTTCTCGCGCAGGTAGTAGAGCTT
>DATMEO010000049.1:0-21835 GCA_035556515.1 Gaiellaceae bacterium | reverse complement strand
GCCGACGGTAACTCGGTCTTCCGTTGGACCGGCGCTGGTCTCGATCCGCAGCTGCACAACCAGGTGGGCGGTCTGATGATCAAGGCCAACGGCGTCAGCGCCACCACCGTCAACGTCCCCTACGACAACGACGGCACCCTCCAGGTCGACACCGGGACGGTCGCTGTGACCGACGACTTCGCGAACTACCTGGCCGCGACGCGCACTTTGAGCCGCGGCTCGTACATCCTCAAGGGAACATTCCGCTTTCCGGGAGCCGACGTGGCCACCAACGCGGCGACGGTCGTGCTCGACGGTGCCGGCTCGCAGATCACCGACTCCGTGGGCGCGAACGGTCTGCGCCGGCTCGCCGACAACGCGGCCCCCGGCGACCTCACCTTCACGAACGGCAGGAGCGCCGTGACGTCGGTGCCGTTCCGTAACCACGGGCGGCTCGCCCTCGGCCGCGACAGCGCGTTCACGTCGACCGGCAACTACGAGCAGGCCGCCGGGAGCACGCTCCTGCAGGCGGCGACGAGCGCGCTCACCGCGACGGGGGCGGTCGTCTCTGTCACGGGCGGGTCGCTCGCCGGCATCGGCACCGCCGGCCCGGCCGTCACAGCGAGCGGCGGCGAGGTCGCACCTGGCCTGAGTGCAGGCGTCCTCAGAGCCTCGGGCTCCTACGCGCAGACGGCATCGGGTGCGCTGCGCGTCGAGATCGGCGGGCACACCGCGGGCACGGACTTCGACCAGCTCGCGGTCACGGGCGCGGCGGCGCTGAACGGCACGCTCCGCATCGAGACGATCAACGGCTTCATCCCGGCCGAGGGCGATCGGTTCAGGATCGTCACCGCCGGCTCGCGCACTGGAGAGTTCCTCTCCCTCGTCGGCGCCGACCTCGGCGGCGGGCTCGGCTACACCGCTGACTACGACAGTACGGGCGTCTCGCTCGTGATCTCGACCCTGTCGGTCTCGATTGGCGATACGTCCGTCAACGAGGGAGACACGGGAACGACGAACGCGTCGTTCGATGTGACGCTCCCGGCGCCTCGGACGCAGCCGGTGATCGTCGACTACGCCACGGCCGACGGAACGGCCGTCGCCCCTGCCGACTACGCGGCCGCGAGCGGGACGGTGACCTTCGCGCCGGGCGAGACGACGAAGACGATCCCGGTCGCGGTCAAGGGCGACGCACTCGATGAGAACGCGGAGACCTTCTTCGTCAACCTGAGCAATGCGGGCAACGCGACGATCGCCAAGGGCCAGGGAGTCGCCACGGTCACCGACAACGATCTTTCGCCTTCGCTGTCGATCTCCGACGCCGAGGTACCCGAGGGCGACGCGGGGACGACCGCGGCCGTCTTCACGGTCTCACTGGCGCCGGCGAGCGGGCGCACGGTGTCGGTCGCCTTCGCGACAGCCGCCGGCACGGCGACGTCGCCGGCCGACTTCGCCCCTGCCACCGGCTCGATCACGTTCGAGCCCGGCGAAACCACGAAGCAGGTCGTGGTGCAGGTGAAGGGAGACAACGATGCCGAGGGAGAAGAGACCTTCGTCGTCGACCTGTCGGCAGCCGAAAACGCAGTCCTCGGAGACGGGCGCGCACACGGCCGCATCTTGGACGACGATCTGCCGTCGCTGACGATCGCCGACACGGCGGTGACCGAGGGAAACACGGGTGCTGACGGGAAAAAGGCCACGTTCACGGTCTCGCTCTCTCCTGCGGCCACCGCTGTCGTGACAGTGCGCTACACGTCCATGGACGGCACCGCCGCGGCCGGTGTGGACTACGAGCCCGCAAGTGGAACGGTCACCTTCGCCCCAGGGCAGACCTCCGCCGAGCTCGAGGTGCAGATGATCGAAGACACGACCCCGGAGCCGGACGAGCGGTTCGTCGTTGCGCTTGCGGATCCGGTGAACGCGGCGATCGGCGACGGCCAGGCCACCGGCCTGATCGTCGACGACGGTGACGCCACCGGCAAGCGGGACTTCCAGCTCCTGATCTCGCCGCAGGATCAGGTGCTCAGCCCGGGTGAGTCGGTGACCTACGAGATCGTCGTCCTAGGGCTCTTCGGCTGCGACGAACCCGTGGCGCTGGAGGTGCTGCCGCTTCCCGCCGGTGTGACGGCCGAGTTCTCCCAGAGTCAGGTCGTGCCGGACGGCACGTCGACGCTGACCGTCATGGCCGGCGCCGACGTTGAGCTCGGCGACTACGAGCTCGTCGTCCGCGCCACCGGCTGCGACCAGATCCACGAGCTGCGCACGAGCTGGTCGCTGAACTTCGGGCTGACGCCGATCTGCCCGGGCGGCGGGATCGACGGCTTCGTCACGGAGGAGAAGGACACGAAGTTCGGCGTGGTCGGCGGATCCCCGATCGAGGGCGTGGAGATCGGCAACTTCTCGCCGCCGCTCCTGACCGATAGCAACGGCCACTTCGATCGCCAGGGCATCCCGCCGGGCGAGTACCACCTCAACGCTGCGAAGCGGGGTTGGTGGAGCCCGGCGCTGTCAACGCCGGTGACAGTGACGTGCGGTCGTACCGAACGCGTCAACTTCGAGCTGCTCGTCTGGCGGCCGGCGGTCGTGCTCGGCACCGTCGTCGAGGGCGCACCGGACGCGGCGGATCCGGAGATCGTCCACCCGACGGGCCCGCCGATCGAGGGGGCGAACGTCCTGTTGCCGTTCTTCGCCAACGACGACTCGGCGGCGGACGGGACGTACCGGATCGAGATCGAGAAGCTGCTCTTCCGCAATCAGCCCATCGTCGGCGCGCATCTACAAGCGAGGGCGGACGGCTACTGGTCCCGTCCGAGTGAGTCGATTGGCGGCCCTCTCTCATCGCCTATCCCGATCGGGGACATCGACCCGCACGACGAGATCGTCGCGAACATTCCGCTCGTCAAGAAGTGCACCGGTTCGGTGAGCGGCGAAGTGATCGACCAGGTCACGCGCCAGCCCGTCGTCGGGGCGCGGATCGAGGTGCTGTGGCCAATCGAGGAGCTTTCGGTCACCACCGGAGGCACGGGCGAATTCACCTACCCGGGCGTTCTCCTGGGCTACAACAACACCACCACGACGCGGAGCGTGTCGGCGTTCGCAGCAGGTTACGAGTCCAGGTCCGTCAGCTTCCCGATGGAGCGTTGCGGTGCAACCCCGGAGGTCCAGGTCGAGCTCGAGCTGCTCCCGTCGCCGATCTTCGGGGGAGTGGAAGGACACGTGTACGACTCGGTTACGGGCGCGCCGCTCGCCGGCGCGGATGTTTTCATCCCGGGTGTCTGTTCTCCGCTGCCGGCGACCGAGTGCACGAAGACCGACGCCCAGGGCTTCTACTCGCTGCCGGCGGTGCCGCTGCTCACGGCGGACCGGCCCTGGGAGATCGCCCTCGTCGGCCAGCTCGCCGGCTACTACCCCGAGTTCACAAGGACGCAGGTCTCGGCGAACCAGACGACGACGCACGACATCCTGCTGATCAAGCGAAAGTACGCCCGGCTGACCGGGACGATCCGCGACCGGCTGCCCCCTCACGAGCCGATCCCGAACGCGAGGGTGCGCAGCGCCTCGTCGTCCTTCACCGTCGTCACCGAGCCGAGCGGCCGCTACCTGACCGGGGACATCGACCTGCCGTATCCGAATGCGCCCTCGAGCGCGTCGATCGAGTTCGTCGCCGACGGCTACTGGCCGCAGGAGCGGAGCGCGGCCGTGTTCGCAGAGCAAACGTCCGAGCTCGACTTCGACCTGCTCCCAATCTGCGACCCGGCGACCGTGGAGGGGACAGTCAAGAGCGGAGCGTCGCCGTTCGCCCCGATCGCAAACGCGCTGGTCTTCGGCGGGAGTCCGCGCCGCGAGACGCGGACGAACGCTGCCGGCGCCTACACGCTCGACGGGCTGCAGGTGGGAACGAACAACACGCCGCTGGACGTCGAGATCACGGCGGCCGCGGACGGGTTCCTGCCCAAGACGACCCCTCTGACGATCTTCTGCGGAGCTCGGCTCACGATCAACGGTAAGCCGCGCGCCAGCATCATCGTTCGGAAGGAGACCGTGCCGACGGGCGACCCGCAGCGATTCGAGTTCACGCCGTCGTTCGCTGGCTCGTTCTCGCTCGCCGGCGGAGAGTCGAAGACCTTCAGCGGGCTGTGGGCCGGCTCGGGTTACGCGATCTCCGAGGCCGCAGCCGACGGGTGGACGGGCACCGTCACGTGCGACGACGGGAGCCCGCCGACGAACATCACGCTCTCCGCGACCGAGACCGTCACGTGCACCTTCCGCAACGAGCGGGTTGCCCGCGGCGCGATCGTCGTGCGCAAGGAGACGCTGCCGGACGGGAGCACGCAGAGCTTCGACTTCGCGACCAGCGCTCCGGACTCCGACTTCTCGCTGAAGGACGGCGAATCGCGCCGGTTCGAGAACCTGGAGCCGAAGGCCGGCTACAGCATCACCGAGACAGTGCCGGAAGGCTGGGAGCAGACCGGCGCCAGCTGTGACGACGGCAGTCCCGTCGGCAACATCGACCTCGCCGCGGGCGAGACTGTCACGTGCACGTTCACGAATACGAAGACCGGATCGATCGTCGTGCGCAAGCTCACGCTGCCGAGCCCGGACACGAGCGACACGAGCTTCACGATCAGCGCAGGTGGCGGGCTCAGCTCGGCCTCTTTTGCGCTCAAGAACGGCGAGTCGCGGTCCTTTGAGGACCTGGCCCCCAAGGCCGGCTACAGCCTGGCTGAAAGCGAGATCGAAGGCTGGGATCCGACGAGCGCCACGTGTGACGACGGCAGCCCGATCGGCAACATCGACGTCGCCCCCGGCGAAACCGTGACGTGCACGTTCACGAACACGAAGCGCGGCACGATCGTGCTCAGGAAGCAGACCCTCCCGGCCGGCAGTCCGGCGAGCTTCACCTTCACGCCCAGTTGGGGCCCGGCCTTCTCGCTCAAGCACGACGAGAGCGACACGAGCGTGCCCCTGCGGCCCGGCTCCGGCTACAGCGTTGGCGAGGCGTTGCCGCCCGGCTGGGACCAGACCGGCGCCACCTGTGACGACGGCAGCCCGGTGACGAACATCGACCTCGCGCCCGGCGAGACAGTCACGTGCACGTTCGCGAACACGCAGCGCGGCACGGTCGTCGTCAAGAAGGAGACGCTTCCCGTCGGCAGCCCGGACGGCTTCGTCTTCACGGCCACCTACGGTCCCGCGTTCACACTCAAGCACGGCGAGAGCAACACGAGCGCGCTCCTGCGGCCCGGCTCCGGCTACGGCGTCGCGGAGAGCAGCCTCGCGGGCTGGGATCTCACGAGCGCCACGTGCGATGACGGCAGCCCTGTCGGCAACATCGACGTCGCCCCCGGCGAGACCGTGACGTGCACCTTCACGAACACGAAGCGCGGCACGATCGCGGTCAGGAAGCAGACCTTCCCGGCCGGCAGTTCGGCGAGCTTCACCTTCACGACCAGCTGGGGGCCCGCGTTCCCGCTCCGGCACGGCGAAAGCAAGACGAGCGCGTCCCTACCGCCAGGCTCCGGCTACAGCGTCGGCGAGGCGTTGCCGCCCGGCTGGGACCAGACCGGCGCCACCTGCGACGACGGCAGTCCCGTCACCAGAATCGACCTTGCTCCCGGCGAAAACGTCACGTGCACCTTCACGAACACGCAGCGCGGCACCATCGTCGTCAGGAAGCTGACGGTGCCGCCGAGCGCACAGGCCTTCGCCTTCACATCGAGCTACGGCTCGGGCTTCTCGCTCCGTCACGAAGAGTCGAACACCAGCGCGCCACTGCCGCCGGGCTCGGGCTACAGCGTCGGCGAGGTGCTGCCGGTCGGCTGGGATCAGACGAGCGCCACCTGCGACGACGGCAGTCCGGTCGGGAACATCGGCCTCTCTGCCGGGGAGACGGTCACGTGCACGTTCACCAATGGCGTCTTCTTCGCTCCTGGTGGAGGCGCGTTCGTGATCGGCGACGGGAACTCGGCCATCGACACTGCGGTCACGTTCTGGGGTGCGCAGTGGTGGAAGCTGAACACGGTCAGCGGCGGGACGGCTCCAGCGGCGTTCAAGGGATTCGCGAAGGATGCAACCGCCCCGACGTGCGGCACCGATTGGAGCACCGATCCGGGGAACAGCGCGCCTCCGCCCCCCGGGCCGCTCCCGAGCCATATGGCGGTGATCGTCACGAGCTCAACCGGAAAGTCGGGCCCACCGATCACGGGCAACACCCCGCACATCGTCATCGTCAGGACGAACGCCGGCTACTCGCCCAATCCGGGTCACGAAGGCACCGGCACGGTCGTGGCGACCGTCTGTTGAGCCTGCAGCAGGTTGGCTGATGCGCTGGCGGCTCGTGGACGGAGTGCCGGAGGAGGACGTGCGTCGATTGGTCTCGGTGGCGCGACGGCGCACGTTCGCCCGGGGCGAGGTCGTCTTCCACCGCGAGGATCCGGCCGACTCGCTGCATCTCGTGCAGAAGGGACGGTTCGCGGTTCGGATCATGACTCCCCTGGGCGAGACCGTCACGATTGCGGTTCGCGGGCCGGGAGACAGTTTCGGCGAGATGGCACTCGTCGAAGAGGGCGCGCGTCGTTCCGCGACGGTCGCGGCTCTCGAGGACGCGGAAACGCTTGCCGTCTACCAGGCGGAGTTCCAGCGGTTGCGAAAGGAGCATCCCCAGGTCGATCGCGTGTTGATGGCGTTTCTCGCCGGGGAGGTGCGGCGTCATAACGAGCTCTTGCTCGAGGCGCTCTACGTCCCGGTCGAGCGGCGGGTGCTGCGCCGCCTCGTCGAGCTCACCAGCATCTACTCGAGTGGCGACGGCGAGATTCCGCTCACCCAGGAGCAGCTCGCGGAGCTCGCCGGCACCTCGCGTGCGACCGTGAACAGGGTGCTGCGCGATGAGCAGAAGCGGGGAACCCTCGAGCTACGCCGGGGTAAGACCATCGTCGTGCAGCCGGATGAGCTCGCACGCCGCGCCCGTTGACTCCGACTGTCGGCTGCATGACACGCCATCTGTCGGCGCCTTGAACGACTGACGCATCCCTTGCTCCTAGCCTCGTCGTATCGGTTCGCACAGGGCGAATCACGCACGGGAGGACAGGAATGCTCAACCCGAAGCCCCTAATTCGGACGTTCGTCGTTGCGATGCTCGCCACCGGCGCGCTGCTCGCGGCCTCGCCGGCAGTAGCGCGTGCCGAGCCGGCCGACCCCGTCGACATCGCAATCGAGGAGCCGGTTGCGTCGACCACCGACTGGGCCGATCTCGAGGCTCGGGCAAGCCGCGACGGCGTCGTGAAGGTCGTCGTCGAGCTGGAGCCTGGTGTGCGCGGCCGCTCCAAGACCGAGCACCTGAGCAACCTGACCCGGACGCGGGATCGACTCCTCGGTGAGCTCGCCGGCAAGCAGCTGCGGAACCTGAATACCGTCGAAGGCTCCCCGATCGTCGCGTTCGCCGCGGACGCGAAGGATCTGGCGCGGCTGCGTCGATCCAAGGCCGTTCGCAGTGTCACCGTGGACGAAGTCCACAGCTCGGCAGCGACCGTGAACCACGGTTTCCAGAGCGGCGTGCAGATCCAGCAGTGGTGGGATATCAAGCAGATCAGCTCCGACTGGACGAACGCGAACGGATACACCGGCCGCGGCCAGTCGGTCGTCGTGATCGACACCGGGGTCGACCGCAGCCACAGTTGGCTCTCGGGTTGGGTCACAACCGAGGCGTGCTTTGCCACGAACACCAACGGCACCGGCGCCTGCCCGGGCGGCTCCTACTACAGCTACAACACCAGCCCCTACGGCGTGAGCGGCGCTGCGGCCCCCTGCACGTACCACGGGAGCTGCGCCCACGGCACCCACGTCGCACACACCGCGGCGGGGGCCTACGGCACCGCGCGGGGGGCCGGGATCGTCGCCATCCAGGCATCCCACTACGACTGGAGCGCGAAGGCCGGCGCCTATGTACCGATGTTCAACGACAGCGACCTGATCAACGCGCTCTGGTACGTCTACTACAAGCTCCCCTTCCTCCCGGCCGCGATCAACATCAGCGTCGGCGGCGACTGGTTCCCGAGTGCCTGCGACGCCGCGAAGCCCTCGTTTGCGTCCTACATCAATGCCCTCAAGTCGAGGGGGGTGGCCACGGTCATCGCCAGCGGCAACGACGACTACACGAACGGGGTCAGCTCGCCGGGCTGCATCGCGAATGCGATCACGGTCGGGAACACGACGCTCGACACCGCCGGCTACGACGCAGTGCTCGGATACACGCACGGGCCCGGCGGCTCCAACTCGAGCGCAACCCTCGACCTCCTCGCGCCCGGAACAGACATCTGCTCGGCGGTGCCCGTCTTCCTCGACTACGACGGCTCGAAAGACGGGATCGGTTGCGACTGGACCGGCACCTCGATGGCAGCACCTCACGTCGCAGGTGCAATCGCGGTTCTCAAGGCGTACCGCCCTTCGGCGACCGTCGACCAGTCGCAGAACGCACTGAGGCTGTCAGGCCCCGGCTTGTACGACAGCCGAAACGGGATCACGCGGACGCGGATCAACCTCTACACGGCGCTCGGCAAGATCTGATCTCCCTTCGACTGAGGCTCCTGGCGGCCCGCATCAGCGGGCCGCCAGGCCGTTCTGCTCGTGGGTGACGCAGGGGCTGAACTCGGCAAGACTCCGGTGCAGCGAGACACGCTCTACCGCGAGGTCAGCGTCTTCTAGCCGGTCGCCTCGGCGAGAACGGCCAGGTCCGCGGCGTGCTCGCCGCGCACCGCGATCAGCGCCTCGACGACGTCCGCGTCGAATTGCGTGCCGGCGCAGCGTCGCAACTCCTCCACGGCTTCATCCTCCGTACGGGCCGCGCGGTAGGGCAGGTCCGACGTGATCGCGACGAATGCGGCGCACGTTCCGACGATCCGGGCTCCCAACGGGATTGCCCCGCCTGCAAGCTGATCCGGGTAGCCGTTGCCGTCGATTCGCTCGTGCGTCGACCGAACGATCTTCGACACGCGCGCGAGAGCCGGTGCCGACGAGAGGATCCGCTCGCCGATCAGCGGGTGGCGGCGCACGAACAGCCACTCCTCGTCCGTGAGCGCGCCCGGCTTGCGCAGGATCGAGTCCGGGATCGCGAGCTTGCCGACCTCGTGGAGCTCGGCGGCGAGCGCCAGATCCTCGAGCTCCCCGTCGGGGAGCCCAAGCTCGACCCCGACCGCGCGGACGAGCTCGGCGACGCCGCTCAGGTGTCCCTGGAGCCGAGAGTCGCGCTCGTAGAGGACGCGGAGGAGGACGTCACGACTCTGGCGGCCCGCCGAAGCACGGCGTCCGTCCTTTTCGTCGTACATCCGTCCGTCCACGATCCGTAGCGCCTCCGACACGCTCGCTGCCTCCTCGGGAAGCGCGACGACGCCGTAGGCGGCGCTGATCCGAAAGCCTTCGCCCTGCTCCTCGAGCGAGGCTGCGGCCGCCGCCGCGAACGACTCGCGGCGGGTGCCCTCGACCGACGCGAGCACGCAGAACTCGTCGCCCCCGATCCGGTAGACCTCACCCTCGCGCGCCACCGCCCCCGTGAGCTTGTCGGCAATCCGCGCGAGCAGCGCGTCGCCTGCCGGGTGCCCGAACGTGTCGTTGTACGCTTTGAAGCCGTCCAGATCGAGCAGCATCAGCACGGCTGGCTCGGCCGACTGGAGCCGCGCGTCGAGGTCGAGCATCAGCTTGCGCCGATTGCCGACGCTCGTCAGCGCATCCGTGAGCGACTCGATCCGTGTTCGCCTGAGCAGCTCCACCTTCTCGCGGAACGTGAATGCCATCCGCGCGATCACTGCGAGGAGCGACGTGGCCGCGAGCACGACCGCCGGCGTGTTGAGTCGCTCGAACTGGCCGTACACGAGGATGCTGAGCGAGATCGCCCCGAAGACGGCCGGGAGGACGAGCAGCCGGCCACCCTCGGCCCGCACGGCTCCGAGCTGGCTGGGCGGCTGCCATGCGGCCGCCGCCAAGAGGACCATCGCGAGCGGCCAACCGGCATCGAGGATCGTCGTCGCCGTCGAGGACGCGATCGCCGATTGGTAGAGCGACGCGGCGTCTGCGAGCGCGAGCACGGCCGTGCCGCCGAGGATGCAGGCCCATGTCCGGTCGAGCCGCCACCCGCTCAGTGCGAGCACTGCCACGACGAGTCCCAGCAGGAGCGCGTCGGCGAGCGGATAGGCGAGATTCATCGCTGCCGTGAGTGGCGACCCGCCGGTGCTGTCCACGACTGGGCCGAAGAGCACGGCGCCGCCGAATGCTGCGACGGCGAGCGCGGCAAGGGCGGCGTCGAGGAACAGGCTGCGCTCGAACTGGACCGTTCGTGCGCGCACGAGCAGCCCGATCGAGACGTAGAGCACCGGATACGACACCAGCCAGAACCAGTCCGTCACGGTCGGCGGGCTGACTGCGCCGCCGACGAGGAAGAGCGTGTAGTAGAGGTCGCCGGCGGCCCAGAGGAGCAACGTTGCGCCGAGGCAGCGCCATGCGGCGCGCTCTCGACCGGCGCGCATCGGTGCCTTCAGGCAGACGAACGCCGAGCCGACTAGCAGCAGGTTGTAGAGCCACCGCACCGGCGTGGACTGGTCACCGGCATCCGCGAGGCGGAGGACGAGATACAGCGCAAACAGGCCGGACAAGGCGAGCAGGACGCCGCCGCGCCGTACCTGGTCGAAGAAGGGTCGCCACATCTGCATGGGGGTGTGCGGAAGGCTCGCGATGCCCCGCCAGAGCAGCTATCGGTGGCCGGCGGCCGTTTGAGTGCCCCCGTCCGGGTGATTGCCGCGCCGCGAGGTCGGGCCATGCAGCGGTGCTCGACGTGCGGGGATCGCCATCCGGCGCGCCGTGGATCGCCGCTTCGGCGTGTCATGCGTACCCCTTCTGCGGGATGCGTGGCTCCTGAGCAGGCACTTTGCTGCATCTGAGACACCCCGGACTGCGGTCTCAGCCGGTGTCCCCGAGGCAGCCCCGGAGCTCGACCATGCGGATCCCGATCAGTATCAACGTTCTGAAGGTGCTCCTTGCCACGGGCACCGTCTCGGCGTTGGGCGGCGTCGCGATTGCAAGCGATGCGCCCGCGAATGCGGAGAGAGCCTCGCGCGGCGTCGCTCTCGTCACCGCACACAAGCAGACGGCGCGACCCCGCGTCGCGAGCGACGGGGAACGAGGCGAGCAGGGTCCGGTCGGTCCGCGCGGCGAGCGCGGACTGGACGGCCCAGCGGGACCTCGCGGGCTCCCGGGTGAGCACGGTTCGCGCGGGCCGCAAGGTCGAGCGGGCAGCGACGGAGCCGATGGAGCCGACGGCGTGAAAGGGCTCAACGGCATGGACGGCACTCCTGGACCGGCTGGTGCAGCCGGCGAACGTGGGCCGGCCGGAGCGGAAGGCCCGATCGGGCCGCGCGGCATCGGATCCTCCGGCGCGACGGGTGCTGTCGGTCCGGCGGGCGCGACCGGTGCGGCAGGGCTTTCGGGGGCGCAGGGGCCGCAAGGACTTGCGGGCGTGGACGGAACGGATGGAGCTCAGGGCCCGCAGGGCCCGGCCGGTCCGCAGGGACTGACCGGACCGCAGGGAGGCCAAGGTGTTCCTGGCGCGGACGGCTCGAACGGAGTAGACGGCGCAGACGGTGCAGACGGTGCAGACGGTGTGGACGGTGTGGACGGTGTGGACGGTGTGGACGGTGCGGACGGTGCGCAAGGCCCCGCCGGACCGCCCGGCCCGCAAGGTCCTGTAGGGCTCACCGGACCGCAAGGCCCGCAGGGTCCCGCCGGCGCTGACGGCGCGAACGGGGCCGACGGAGCACAAGGCCCGCAAGGCCCGCAGGGGCCGCAGGGCCTTCAAGGTCCGGCCGGACCCGCCGGCCCGCAGGGCCTGACCGGAGCCGACGGGCCGCAAGGCCCCGCCGGCGCGCAGGGTCCCGCGGGTCCGCAGGGAGCGGCAGGAGCGACAGGAGCGACAGGCGCGGCAGGCGCGGCAGGCGCGCAGGGGCCGGCGGGCGCGCAGGGTCCCGCGGGGCCGCAGGGGGCAACGGGCGCAGCCGGGCCCGCCGGGCTTCAGGGGCCGGCCGGAGTGTCGAGCGCCCGCGAGGCGTATCGCGACGGCAGCCAGGCGCTCGCGACGACGGATACCACCGTCGCGACCATGACCAACGTCGTGGCCGGCGCCTATGCGATCTCCGCCAAGACGATCGTCGACACGCCGACAAGCGGGTCGGACTTCACTGCGGTCTGCACGCTCGACGCGGGCGGCGGCGACACCGACACCGCCTCGTACGACTTCACCCCGGGCGTCGTCTCGGTCGACCTCAGTCACGAAGCAACGCTGGCGCTGCACGTCAATCACGTCTTCGCGGCCACGGGCTCGATTGTCTTGAGGTGCCGGAGCAGCGACGCCTCGGTCGCGCGCAACACGAAGATCGTTGCGCTCAAGGTCGACACGGTCACGCGCGAGGCCGTCACCGGATGACCCTCGTGCCACCGCCGCCGAGGATGAGACGGCCGAGGCGCGCCGAAGCTGAACCGATGGACGATCCGGAAGCCGCCCCGCCGGCACGAAAGCGGGCTGCGACGCGGAAACCAGCCACGCCGCGGAAACGCCCGACGGCAAAGAGCAAGCCGGCCAAGCCTCAGCCTCCCGTCGCGCAGGCCGCCCCTGCACCATCGCGGCGGCGGCCGCGCGCGGCGCTCGTACTCGCGCTGCTCGTCCTTGTGGCGGCCGCGGCGGCGGCGGCGGCGTTCCTGTGGTTCGCGGGCGACGATGCGGCTCCCGACGTGCGTGCCGGCGTACCCGTCTCGGTTTCCGCAGACGAACTCGCCTCGTACGCCGAGGAGACCGACGCAACCGTTTACTGGGCAGGCGCGATCCCGTCCCGCGAGCTCGAGCTGACCGCGACGAGGGCGGGGACGTACGTCCGCTATCTCTCGCCCGGCTACGAGGTCGGGGACGAGCGGCGTCTGCTGACGATCGCGACGTATCCGCTGCAGAATGCCTTTGCGACAGCGACCGCGCGAGCGGGCAACGCGCAGATGGCGTCCGCAAAGACGCCGGGGGGCGGCCTCGCCGTGTGGAGTCGAGCGCGGCCGACGAGCGTCTACGTCGCGTTCCCTCAGGTCGGACAGCTGATCGAGATTTACTCGCCGAAGTCCGGCGAAGCAACGGGCCTCGCCCGCTCGGGAGACATCGTCCCCGTCGGGTAGCTCCGTCGGCCCGCGCTGTACGGATTCCGTAAATCCCTGCAAAGCACGCCGAGCCTTCGGCTAGCCTCGGTCGCGGTCGTGCTGCGCAAGCTTCTCATCGGTTGGATCCTCGCCCTCACACTCGCCGCGCCCGCCGCGGCGCAGACGACCGTGCTGATGCCGGGCGTCACCTACGAGCGCGGCGTCCAGTTCACCCCGCACGGCCCTGTCGCAATCCACATCGTCCGCGGCCCACGCCCGACCGGTCTCTACGAGCTCCGCCCGACCCTCTCGAACGAGACGATCCAGGGCGTCGAGCGCGTCACCTCGATGCAGAAGCGGCTCGCGCCGGGCGCGACGATGGTCGGCGTCAACGGCGACTTCTACGCCGACTCCGGCCGGCCGAGCGGCGTGCTGATGCGCGACAACGTCGTCGAGAGCCCGCCCTACGGCGACCGCTCCAGCACGGGCGTCACTCCCGAAGGCGGCCTCGACGTTCGCAAGATCGAGTTCTTCGGCACCTGGCGCGGGCTCGGCCAGCGCCGGACGCTGAACGATCTCAACCAGTCGCCCGGCGCCAACGGGATCTCGCTCTTCACGCCGACCTACGGGCCGGCCACCCCCGCCCAGCCGGGCGTGACGGAGATCGTGGTCTCGCCCTTCCCGCCGACGGCGCCGAACGCGGACCTCGTCGGCCCCGTGGTTCAGATCGCCTCCGGCGGCGGCACACCGATCCCGCAGGGCGGCGCCGTGCTCGTCGCGCGCGGCACAGCCGGCCAGCGCCTGCTCGAGGAGTCCCCGGTGGGGACGTTCCTGACGCTCCGGCTGATCTTCCGGCCCGAGTGGACCGGGGTCACGAACGCGGTCGGCGGCGGGCCTGTGCTCGTGCGCAGCGGCGGCCCCGTCTTCCGCGCCCAGGAGGCATTCACGTCCAGTCAGCTCGCGCCGCGGAACCCGCGCACCGGCGTCGGCCAGCTTGCCGACGGCCGCGTGCTGATGATCGTCACCGACGGCCGTCGTCCCGGCTACAGCGTCGGGATGACGAACTTCGAACTCGCGCAGACGATGGTGCGGCTCGGCGCGGTCACCGGCTCCGCCTTCGACGGCGGCGGCTCGTCCTCGCTCGCCTTCGATGGGAAGCTGCTCAACCGCCCGTCCGACCGCGGCGGCGAGCGGCCGGTCTCGAACGCGCTCCAGCTCATGTACTACGGCGTCTACGCGCCCGCTCCGGATGCGGTGATCTCGCCGAACGGCGACGGCTTCGCCGAGCGGCAGCGTGAGCTCACCTACAAGGTCGTCCGGCCCTCGAACGTGACCGCGACCCTCGTCGCGCCCGGTGGGGCCGTCGCCTTCACGGAGACGCTCGAGCAAGTGCCGGGCACGTATCCGATCGCCTTCCCGCCCGCACCCACTGATCCGACCGTCGTCGAGCCGACGCCGCCTGCCGAGGGCCGCTGGCGCCTCGACGTCACGGCCACCGACGACCTCGGACGCGTCTCGACGACGACGCAGAGGTTCTCCGTCAACAACACGCTCGGCTTCGCCAGGCTCTCGCGCCGCTCGCTCGTCGTTCGTGTGCGCGGCAAGCAGAGGATCGCGGCCGGGGTGACGCTGACGCGCGCCGCCCGGTTGACCGCGACGGTGGAGACGAAGACAGGCGTCAAGGTCGCGACGATCGCGGTTCGCCGCCTCCAGGCGGGGCGCTACGCGGCCAGCTGGCGCGGAACGACCCGCGGTGGCAAGTTCCTCGTCTACGGCGGTATGTACGTCGTCCGCTTCCGCGCCACGAACGCGCTCGGCGCTGTCGAGCTCGTCACGCCCGCGTTCCGCGTCATCCGCGCCGCACCGGTGCCACAGAAGAAGCCCAAGAAGCCGCGCGGCTAACCTGCCCGGGTGCCGGTCGCCTCGATGCAGGTCGCCTCAATCCTGGCGGAGATCACCGATCTCCTCACGACCGTGGTCGGCGACTACGGCCTCTACGCCGTCTTTCTGCTGATGCTGATCGACGCCGTCTTCCCGGCGGCGAGCGAGCCGGTGATGGTCTACGGCGGCGCTGTCGCCGCGGGCGCCTTTCCCGGCCAGGACGTCAAGCTCTTCGGCTGGACGCTCGAGCCCGGCCTGGAGGCGTTTCTCGCAGTCGCCCTCGCAGGCACGATCGGCTACACGCTCGGCGCGATCGGAGGCTGGTGGCTGGGCCTGCACGGCGGGCGGCCGTTCCTCGAGCGCCACGGCCGCTGGCTTCACCTGAACGAGGAGAAGCTCGACAAGGCGGAGCGCTGGTTCGAGCGCTGGGAGGACTGGGCCGTCTTCCTCGGCCGGCTGACGCCGGTCGTCCGCTCGTTCGTCTCGATCCCGGCGGGCGTCTTCGAAGCGCCGTTCCGGCGCTACACCGTACTGACCTTCCTCGGCTCCGCGATCTGGTGTTTCGGCCTCGCCGGCGTCGGCTGGGCGCTCGGCAGCCAGTGGGAGGAGTTCCACCACGCGTTCCATTACGTCGACTACACGGTGCTCGCGCTGCTCGTGGCAGGGGCCGCATGGCTGGGGTGGAAGTACGTGCGCAGGCGCGGCAGACCCGCAACGGAGCCTCGCTAGACTCTTCCGGCCGTGAGAATCGATCTCGTCGACGTCAAGGCGCAGTACGCGCCGCTGATCCCGGAGTTTCGGGAGGCCTTCGAACGCGTCGTCGAGTCGGGACGGTTCATCTTCGGGCCTGAGGTGCAGGCGTTCGAGGAGGAGGCCGCCGCGTACCTCGGCGTCCCGCACGCGATCGGGGTCGCGAACGGCACCGACGCGCTCGTGCTCTCGCTCGAGGCGATGGGAGTGGGCCCCCGGGGTGGAGGCAGTACAGCCGACGAGGTGATCTGCCCTAGCTTCACCTTCTACGCGACCGCCGAGGCGATCGCCCGCGCGGGCGCGACGCCGGTGTTCGCCGACATCGATCCGGTGACGCTGAATCTCGATCCCGAGGACGTCGAGCGCAGGATCGGCCCGCGCACGAAGGCGATCGTGCCGGTGCATCTCTTCGGCCGTCCGGCGCCGCTCGCCGAGCTGGCTGCCTTCGGCCTGCCGCTGCTCGAGGACGCCGCCCAGGCCTTCGGCGCCGAGGGGGTCGCGACGACGGGTGTGGCCTCGACGTTCAGCTTCTTCCCGACCAAGAACCTGTTCGCGCTCGGCGACGGCGGCCTCGTCGCCGCCACAGACGACGAGGTCGCGGACCGGATTCGCATGCTCCGCTTCCACGGCTCGCGCGACAAGAAGACGTTCGAGCTGATCGGGACGAACTCGCGCTTGGACGCGCTCCAGGCCGCCTTCCTCCGCATCTCGCTCCCGCATCTCGCCGGTTGGAACGCCTCCCGCCGCGAGGGCGCAGTGCGCTACGCAGAGCTCGGCCTCGGCGATGCCGTCGAGCTGCCGGCCGAGGCAGCCGGCCACGTCTACCACATGTACGTCGTCCGCACGACCGAGCGCGAACGGATCGCTGCGGCGCTCGCTGAGCGCGAGATCGCCTCGGCCGCGTACTACGTGACGCCGCTCCACCTCCAGCCCGCGCTGCGTCATCTAGGCTGGGAGCGCGGCTCGCTGCCGGAGACCGAGAAGGCGGCCGCCGAGAACCTGGCGCTGCCGCTCTGGGGCGGGATCGGGCCGGAAGTGCAGGAGCGCGTCGTCTCGACCGTCCTCGCCGCCGTCGGCGTCGCGTCCGCGCGGGCGTGAGCTCGTCTCGCGTGCCTGGTGGCCTCTCGCGGATCGCGACCGGAGAGGACAGTACGTGAGTACGGACTCGGAGAGTCGCGGGCCGCGAGAGACCCAAGCCTTGCGGTGGAGGCCGGCTCCGCCGGCCGCAACCGGAAGGCGGCCAGGGGCGTGAGAACGCCGATCAACCGGCATCGGCTGCCGCAGCTCGCGGCCGATCTCGCGATCGTCGTCGCGGCCTGGTTCTTCGCCTTCCGGCTCCGCTTCGACACCGACCTGCCGGTCTACTACGAGTACTACGTCTCCTGGCAGATCCTCGCGCTGGTCGCGGCGATCAAGCTGGGCATCTTCGCGCTCTTCGGCTTCTACAACCGCTGGTGGCGCTACGTCTCGACTCGGGACATGTGGGGGGCGGCCCGCGGCGTCGTCGCGGCGAGCCTCGTCACGTTCCTCGTCTTCAGCTTCTTCGACGTCCATGCCGCCGAGGTGCCGCGCACGGTCTGGGTGATCGACGGGCTGCTGACGCTGGCGCTCGTCGCCGGCTCGCGGATGCTGGCGCGAACGATCATCGAGCGGCCGCAGAGCCGCTCGATCGTCGCGCGCGGTCGGGAGGTGATCGTCGTCGGCGCGGGCGACGCGGCCCAGCTGATGCTGAAGGAGATCCTGCGCACGCCCGACCTCGGCTACACACCGATCGGGTTGATCGACGACGACCCGCGCAAGAAGAACCTGCGCCTGCACGGGATCCGCGTGCTCGGCACGAGCGACGAGCTGCCACACCTGCTGCGCGACCGCAGGCCCGACGAGCTGCTGATCGCGATCCCGTCCGCCTCGGGCGAACAGCGTGCGCGCATCGTCGAGATGGCCCGCGCCGAGAACGTGGCGGTCAAGACGCTGCCGGGACTGAACGAGTTGATCGCCGGCGATCTCGACCTCGCGAAGCAGGTCCGGCCGGTGGAGGTCGAGGACCTGCTCGGCCGCGAGCCGGTCGAGGTCGACGTCGACGCGATCGCCTCCTACGTGAAGGACAAGGTCGTGCTCGTCACCGGCGCCGGCGGCTCGATCGGCTCCGAGCTCTGCCGGCAGCTCGCCCGGGCCGAGCCGAAGCGGATCGTGATGGTCGACCAGGCCGAGAGCTCCCTCTACGACATCGAGCGCGAGCTCGTCGACGAGCGCCGCTTCAGCGCCTGCGTGCCCGTGCTCGCCGACGTGCGCAACCGCAAGCGGCTGCACCAGGTCTTCGAGCGCTACCGGCCGGATGTCGTCTTCCACGCGGCGGCGTACAAGCACGTGCCGCTGATGGAGGCGAACCCGCTCGAGTCGGTCGCGAACAACGTCCTCGGCACCCGCATCGTCGCCGACGCGGCGATCGCCCACGGCGTCGAGCGCTTCGTGCTGATCTCGACCGACAAGGCGCTGAACCCGTACAGCGTCTACGGGCAGTCGAAGACACTCTGCGAGTGGATCGTCGGCTCGCACGGCGAGCGCGACGACGTGGCGACGAAGTTCGTCGCCGTCCGCTTCGGCAACGTCCTGAACTCGGCCGGCAGCGTGATTCCGCTCTTCCGTCGCCAGATCGAGCGCGGCGGGCCGGTCACCGTCACCGATGCCGAGATGACGCGCTTCTTCATGACGATCCCGGAGGCGGTGGCGCTCGTGATCCAGGCCGGCGCGATCGGGGGCCGGGGCCGGATCCTCGTCCTCGACATGGGCGAGCCGATCCGGATCGTCGACCTGGCCCGGAACATGATCCGCCTCTCCGGCAAGGAGCCGGAGCGTGACGTCGCGATCACCTTCATCGGTGCCAGGCCGGGCGAGAAGATCCACGAGGAGCTGTTCGCCGAGGGCGAGACGTGGAAGCCGACGACGCACCCGAAGATCGCCGCCCTGGACGTCTCCGCGGTCGAGCGCGCCTGGCTCGAGGGCAAACTGGACGAGCTTGAACGCCTCGTCGAGTCCGGCGAGACGCTCGAGCTGGTCGGCCGCCTCGCCGCGATCGTCCGCGAGCCGACGCGAATCGGCGTCGACACGGAAACGGGCGCCGTGGCAACTGCGACGCCCGCCTCCGACTCGGTGTAGGCGCTAGACGACGCGGCGGCGCTGGGTTAGGGTCGAGCGCGACGACCTACGAGACCGGGGAGGGGATATGGCCATGAAGGCGGTCGATCGCCGTACGTTTCTCCAAAGGGTGGCTGTCGCGACCGGGGGCGCGGCGCTCTGGCCCTTTGCGGATGTCGTAGCCGGAACGGCGCAAGCGGCGCCCGGCTTCCGCGATCTGGGCCCCGTGGCCGATCTACGCGACGGCCGGGTACGCCTACATCTTCCGGAGGGCTTCGAGTACCGCTCGTTCCACGACACCGACGGTCCACCTGTGATTCTCAGCGACGGGACACAGCTGCCCGGGCGGCACGACGGTATGGCCGCTTTCCCGGGTCCGCAGGGAAAGGTCTGGCTCGTGCGGAACCACGAGGTGAACGGGCCTGCTCCGGCATTCGGGCCGGGAACGCCGTACGACGCGAGTACGGCGGGTGGAACGACCACCACCCTGGTCGATGGCTTCGGCAACGTCCACGAATCGTTCACGAGCCTTAACGGCACCCAGATGAACTGCATGGGCGGCCGGATGCCCTGGGGCAGCTGGGTCACGTGCGAGGAGACGGTCAACGGTCCGGACGTCGGCGCGGACTTCACGGGTGCACCAAACACCAGCCTCCAGAAGCCGCACGGGTACATCTTCGAGGTGCCGGCGGGCGGACAGTCGGATCGCCAGCCGATCCGGAGCGCGGGGCGCTTCGCGCACGAGGCGGTCGCGTTCGACCCTGCCGGCGGAATCCTCTACCTGACCGAGGACAACTTCGGCTTCCCGTCGGGCTTCTACCGGTACATCCCGCCCGAGAACCCGATGGAGAGCGGCTCGCTCGCGGATGGCGGTCGGCTCCAGATGCTCGCGGTCGTCGGTATGCCGAACGCCGATCTGGCTGCAGCCCAGCGTCGGCGCGCCACGTACGCCGTGACGTGGGTCGACATCGAGCAGCCGGACGTCGTCTTCCCCTACACCCCGGGTCAGCCCGCTCCGACGAGCAACAACGACGCGATCAACTTCGTGGGCAACCAGGGCCGTGCGCAAGGCGCCGCCTGGTTCTCGCGGATCGAAGGCTGCGTTTACGACCGCGGCGTCGTCTACTTCTGCTGCACGCAGGGTGGCGGCCCGGCCGAGGGCAGCTTCGGCCCGATCGCGGACGGCTTCGGCAACGGCAGCGGGCAGATCTGGGCGTACCGCGTCGCCGAGCAGACCCTGCAGCTGATCTACGAGTCGCCGGGGTCCGACGCCCTCGATCTCCCGGACAACGTCACCGTCCGTAGCGGCCGAGGGACGCTCGTCCTCTGCGAGGACGGCCTCGTCGACAACTACCTGCGGGGCCTCAACCGCGGCGGCCAGATCTTCGACATCGCCCTGAACAGGCTGCATCGGAACAGCCCGCCCAACGCCCCGCGGTACGGGGAGGAGTTCGCCGGCGCGACCTTCAGCCCCGACGGCGAGACGCTGTTCGTCAACATCCAAGCCTCCCAGGGGATCAGCTTCGCGATCTGGGGCGCCTGGCACAGGCTGGGCGTCTGATCCTCCAGCTGGTCTGCTCTAGCCAGCAGAGAGCAGCAGCTCGAGCAGCAACCGAGGGTCCCGGCGAGTCCGCTCGCCGGGACCCTCGCGCTTTCGGAGTGCGAGCGCATCGGGGCTGTGAAGCGGGACGAGCCTGCCCTCGCGGATGAGCATCTCGTCGACCGCCCCGAGCTTCCCGGCGAACGTCGTGTAGACCGGGGTGCCGAGCGCGGCCGCCTCCCGGTTCATCGTCCCCCCGGCGGAGACGACGAGATCGGCGAGCGCGACGAGGCTCTGGGCGTCGACAGCGTGCTCGGGGACGTGCAACGAGGGAAGGCCGCGCGCGCGAATCGAGCTCCGCTGCTCGGCGGTCCGCGGCAGCACGACCGCATGCACCGACTCGTCCCGGCCGAGCCGCTCGAGTACGTCGGCGAAGAGCGGGTTGCCGTGCCGGTGGTAGAGCGAGACGTCGGGCGGCGTCCGCACGACCGCGAGCACCTTCCTCGGATCGATGCCCTCGAGCACCGCAGAGTCGGGCTCGAAGTCGGCGAGGTAGTACTCCTCCTCGATCCCGGGATAGTGGCGCAGCTTCGTCGGGTCGACCCCGAATCGCTTGAGGCGCTCTGGCGGGACTGCGTCGGGGAAGACCACCCGCGTCGCGGCGCGGAGGCCGAGGTGATGCTGCAGCTTCGCGAACTCGTAGTCGTGCGCCGTTGCCCCCGTGATCCCGAGGCTGCGCGCCGCCAGCATCACTTCGTGCGAGCCGTGCGCGAGCGCGAGGTCGAATCGGCGGCCGCTCGCAAAGCGTCGCAGCGCGGGCAGGCGCCCCGCCATCGCGCGTGCCTTTGCGACTGCCCCGGCACCGCCGTGCGCCGGGCCGACGACACGATGCTCGATCCCGTTCAGCTCCAGCAGCTCGAGCGTCTGCGCGTACGCCCGCGCGGTCACCTCGACCTCGTGCCCGTCTTCCGCGAGCAGTTGCAGCAGCGGGCGGAAGAACGGCACGTGCGGCGAGTTCGTGATGTCGATCCAGACGCGCACCTGCTGCGAGTCTATAAGGTCTGCTTATGGACACACGTCAGCTCGCTGCCTTCTGCGCGGTCGTCGAGCGGCGCAGTTTCTCGCAGGCGGCAGAGCGTCTCGGCGTCACGCAACCCGCCGTCTCGCTGCAGGTGCGGGCGCTCGAGAAGCGGCTCGGGACGCAGCTGCTCGACCGCTCCGGCCGCCGCGTCGAGCCAACCGAGGCGGGGCTCAGGCTCTACCGCGGTGCTCAGCGCCTGCTGACGCTCGAGGGGCAGATCCTCGACGAGATCGCGGGCGAAGGCGAGGGCGAGCTGACGGGCGAGCTCCAGATCGGCGCCTCCACGGGCCCGGCGGCGATCGTCGTGCCGCTGC